>DATCXP010000081.1:0-6078 GCA_036565765.1 Terrimesophilobacter sp. | reverse complement strand
CAGCCACTCCCCTTGCCCATATCGGTAGCTGTACCGGTCGGGGTAGAGGCAGAGGCCGGCGCTCGCGCCGATCTCCAGCAGGGAGAGCGGCTCACTACTCCCCGCTTGACGCTGAAGTGCGGCGAACGCCGGGAGAAGCGCCGCACACCGCCTGGGCTCATTCGTCTGCGTCATCCGGTGCCGGGCCTCTGCCGCGACCGCCGGCCAGTGACCGACCAGCCAGTCGCGGAACTCCCGGTAGCCGCGCTCCGGCGCACCGAGCAGGCGGGCGGTGGCGAACACCAGGTTCGGCTGGCGCTTCTGAAGGGGAAGCTCGTCGATGAGCGCGATCAACCCGGTGTCGGTCGCGACGCCCTGCGCCCACTCCTCGTAGATCGCCGACTGACCCCGGGCTTCGACCTCGCCGAAGACGCGATACCAGTCGGCCGTGCTGCGTTCGCTGCTCACGACAGCATCCTCGCAGCTACACTCTGCGGCGGTGCACCAGCCACGCGACGAGGAGACTCAGCAGCGCGAGCATCACGATCCCCCCGGCCAGCAAGAGCTGCCAGCCCGGATCCGTTGCCGCAGTCGGCTCGACGGGCCTCTCTGCGACAATCGGGCTGCACTCTGCGGTCGTCGTGAACCGCAGGGTGATCGGATCGAGCGGTTCGCCGGCCTCGTAGGTCCCGAAGGCCGCAGCCCCCGCCTCGAGGAGACTGGCCGGCGCGGCCTCAAGCGTCACGATCACTCCGTCGCTCGTCCTGGTGGCCGAGCCCAGATCGACCGCGGCGAACTCGACGCCCCTTCGATCGATGGCGGCGCCATCCTGGGTCGTCCCGCTCACGTCGAGGAGGAGCACCGCTGCGCCGCCGCCGTCGAAGCGCAGCTGCGGGTTGCCCACCGTCGTGTTCAGGATGCCGCCGTGGCCGGTGAACGTGATAGAGCCGCTGAAGCCGACGAGTCCCGAACCGCTGCCTCTGTCGAAGGCACCCGACCCGGAGCCCCAGGAGAAGTCCGGCGTCGCATACGCCGCGCCGCCCGCCGTCGTCCACTCCCCGTGGGCGATCGTGCCACTGATATAGCTGCGGAACGTCTCTTTGAATCCCCACACCAGAGCGGCCTGATCGATGGGGCACTCGGAACTCGCGGCAGCACGTGCTCCGATCGCACCGTGGTGGACTGCGGCTTCTGCCGGAGTCGGGGCAAGAGATCCCGCGAGGGCGAAGCACACGGACAGGGCGGTTGCGAGCATGACGCGCAGGGCTGTCGGCACGCCGATTGCGGGACTCACTGTCTGGTCACTCCGGGGTTGGCCGGTCTGATCGAGCGGGAACAAGTTTGGTAAGCTTAGGCTTACCTAACCCCAGAATAGGCCACTCCTTCATCCGCTGTCAAAAGCGTGCGGAACAACTTCGGCGAAATCGCGGTTGAATGGAGGTGGAGGAAACCCCAGTGGCCCTCCGGAAGGAGAGCAGGATGAACTACACGGTCAGCAAGAGCGACGAGGAGTGGCGCCAGGAGCTGAGCCAGGAGGAGTTCGCCGTGCTCCGTCAGGCAGCTACGGAACGCCCCTGGAGCGGCGAGTTGCTCGACGAGAAGCGTGAGGGCGTCTACCGTTGCAAGGCCTGTAGTGCCGAGCTGTTCCGCAGCGATGCGAAGTTCGACTCGCACTGCGGCTGGCCGAGCTTCTACATCCCGACCGAGCAGGATGCCGTCGTGCTGCTCAAGGACCAATCCCTCGGCATGGAACGCGTCGAAGTTCGCTGCGCGAACTGCGGATCGCACCTCGGTCACGTCTTCGACGATGCGCCGCAGACCCCGACCGGTGATCGGTTCTGCATGAACTCCGTGTCGCTGAGCTTCGAGGCGAAGGAAGCCTAAGTAGCCCGGCGCGGTTGATTCCGGCCGCTTCTACCCGTGACGCTGGTCGCGGAGATGCTCTGCGAGCACCCTCGCGACCAGTGCATGGTCATCCAGGTGCTTGAGGCCCGATAGGCCAACGACGCCGACGAGGCATTCATGCACCAGAATCGGGAACGCGCCCCCGAAGACCGAATACTCGGAAAGCGGCAGGTGCGAATCCCGGTCGAAGTTCTTGCCCCGCGCCTCGAAGTCGGTCCTCACGGCGAGCGAGGAGTGCCCAAAACGCCGAACCACCCGGATCTTGCGATCGATCCAGGCATCATTGTCAGCACTCGTTCCTGCCCCTGCGGCGTGGAACACGCGCTGTTCACCGAGCATGATCGAGACCGCCACGGGGAGGGACCTCTCGCGAATCTCCGTCATGAAGCGCGTTCCGAGAGCCCAGGAATCGTTGTGGTCGAAACGGTCGAACTGGGTCGTCTTCTCCTGCTCCAGCAGTTCGCGGAGACGGGTCGACGCCTCTTCCTCCGGGGTCATGTCTGCTCCTCACCAGGGTAGGAGACGCCGATCTGCCTGCGAATGCCGTCCATGGTCCTGATGACTCCGAGCGAATCGTCGAGGCTGAGAATCTGGCTCTCAGTCCGCCCCTCGGCCACGCAGCGCGCGAATTCCGCGACCTCGTACTGGAACCCGTTCTGGACCGTCGCATCGAAGTCCCACCGTGTTCCATGCCTCCCTGTCACGGTGAACGACGTCGGCCGCAGAAACGGACCGTTGAGTTCGATGCGGCCTTCGGTTCCTGTGATGCGGGCGGAGATCGCAGTGAGCGCCCACAGCGTCGTGTAAACGCTCGCCTGTACGCGACCCGGATAGTCGAGGATGATCGACACCTGACCATCGACCCCGGTCTCCGCGAGTGTGCCGACGGCCGTCACGGTCTCGGGGGCACCGAGCAGGTCATGCACGAAAGAGAGCGGGTACACGCCGAGATCCAGCAGTGCGCCGCCGGCGAGCAGCGGATTGTAGATCCGGTGCTCCGGGTCGAAGGGGAAGAACTGACCGTGATCGGCGTGAACGTGGACGACATCCCCGATCTCCCCACGATCGATGACCGCGCGGAGTGCCGCCATGTGCGGCAGGAACCTCGTCCACATCGCCTCCATGGCGAACAACCCTGCCTCCCGCGCGGCGCTCGCGACGGCCCGGCCTTCCTTCTCGTTCGGCGTGAACGGCTTCTCCACGAGGACGGGCTTGCCCGCCGCGAGCGCGAGCATCGCATGCTCGCTGTGCAGGGAGTGCGGCGTTGCGACATAGACGGCGTCGATGTCCGGCCTGCAGACGAGAGCCTCGTACCCGACGCTCACGTCGGGGATGCCGTTGGCCGCGGCGAAGCGCTCCGCCTTGGCGCGATCCCGCGAGCCGACCGCGACGACCTCCGAAGCCGTGTGCTTCGTCACCGCATTCGTGAACTTGCCCGCGATGTACCCCGCACCGATGATCCCCCAGCGCAGGCCGGGCGCCGCGAGCGGGTCGAGAATTTCGTTAGGCATGGAGAGAGCCCCTTCGTGTTGGCGGATCAGAGCAGCGACAAGCCGCCGTCAACCGTGACGATCTGTCCCGTGACGTAGTGCGAGCGGATGAGGGCGATGGCGACGTCGGCGACGTCCTCGGCCGTCCCCGACCTGCGCAGCGGCGCTTCGCGTTCGACCTGCTCTCGCCGATCGTTGTAGTTGCTGGTCCACGGCGTCTGGATGAATCCCGGCGCGATGCCGTTTACCCGGATGTCGGGCCCGAGAGCTCGCGCGAGAAGCGCGGTCAGATGGTTCAACCCCGCCTTCGACACGGCATAGGGAATGGAACTGCCCGCCGGACGGATGCCCGCCATGGAGGTCATGTTGATGACGACCCCGACATCGGATGCCCTGAGCAGTGCCTCGCAGGCTCGGACCATGTTCCATGCCCCGATGACGTTGACCCCGAGAATGCGGTTCCAGTCGTCGGTCGACACCCCGGCCAGATCGTCATGGTCGACGAAGACGGTTGTGCCGGCATTGTTCACGAGGATGTCCACGCGGTCGTAGCGATCCAGGACCTTGTCGATCATCGCCGCCACCTGGTGCTCGTCCGAGACGTCCCCGGCTACGTGCAGCGCATCCGTGTCGGCGCCGGGAAACCGTACCGGCTCGTCGGGGGCGTGCCGGGAGTTGAGAACGACCGTTGCGCCCTCGCTCGCGAGCCGCCAGGCGATCGCGCGCCCGATTCCCGACATCGATCCGGTGACGACGGCCACCTTGCCTTCGAGTTCCATCCTGTGTGCCCTCCTGCTCATTGTCGGTTCACGTGAGACGCGCTGCGGCGATCGATCTTTCCGCTTGCCGTGCGCGGCAGAGCGGTGACGACCCTGATCGCCGTCGGACGTTTGTGGCCCGCGAGAGCCGCGGCGCAGTGGGCGAGCAGGTCCGCTTCGAGTGACTGCCCGACCGCGCCTCTGACTTCCACCCAGGCCACAAGCGTTCTACCGAGCCGCTCGTCCTCGACGCCCAGGACGACCGCGTCGACGACCGAGGGATGCCCGCGAAGCACCGATTCGATCTCGATCGGATATGCATTGAGGCCACCGATCACGATCATGTCGTCCTCACGACCGACGATGACGGCGGCACCGTCCTCATCGACGTATGCGAGATCCCCCGAGGTCTCCCACTGACCGCTCGAGCCGGAGGTCATCGTCCTCATCCCGCGCTCGAACGGCGCCGTGTAGTTGCGACCGCGTCGCTCGATTCTCCCGATCTCTCCTGCAGTCACCGGCCTGCCATCCGAGTCGACGACGCGCACCGTCGCCCCGATCGAAGGCCAGCCGACGAGTCCATCGCGAGGATCCCCCGACCGGTGCTCGATCATGGTCACCCAGCCGAGTTCGGTTGAGCCGTAGTACTCGATCAACCGGATGCCGCGCTGAATGGCCCTGTCTCGAAGGCCGGAGGCAAGTGACGAGCCCGCCGAGACCACGAGGCCGAGATGCCCAGAGGAGGCGTCCTCCCGCTCGGCGAACTCGATGATGTCGTGCAGCATGGTCGGAACGAGGGCCGTCCAGGTCGAGCCGCCAGGCGCGAGGCATTCAACCGCCGCCTTGGCGGAGTACTTCTCCACGAGAAGGACCGTACCGCCCGTGACAAGCTGCCCCAGGGCATTGCAGAACCCGATTCCGTGGGCGAGCGGAGCGAGGGCGAGGTGAAACGGATGCGCGGTCCAACCCCATTCGACAGCGTTGATGAACAGATTGGCGAGCAGGAGTTCGTGGGAGGTCGCGAACAGTCGGGGCAAGGCGGTGCTTCCCCCCGTCGTCGAAAGCCAGCACAGGGAATCCGCCGGCGGGAAGTCGATCGGTACGGCCGGAGCCCCCACCGGCGATGGCACTCCGATGGTGCGCAGGCCGAACGGTGAACGCGCGTCGAGTGCGGAGATGCGATCGAGCCCCACGGCCGGAGAGCAGTAGCACAGAGTCGCCCCCGACGTCTCAACGAGCGAAATCAGATCGTTGTCGGGCAGCGCGGGGCTCAACGGCACGAGCGCGGCCCCGAGCTGCCCGGCGGCGATGAGGTATTCGAAAAGGGCGATCTCGTTGTAGCACACGATCGCGACGACGTCCCCGGCGTCGACTCCATCGGCCCGCAACTCCGCCGCACGGGCTTGGGCATTGTCGAACAGCTCGGAGAACGTGACGGTGTACGAGCCGACGAGCGCAGCCTGCTGCGCGGTCCTCGGCGAATCTGCGAGCGCAGCGAAGATCTCCGGGATAGTGGTCATTCAGTGGTTCCCCCGACTGGCCGCAGCCGAGCCTGTCGGCCACACGGAACGAGTGACGCTCTCGGCCACGCAGCACGGCACGTCGCGACCATCCGCGAGGAACGCCACGGAGCAGACCATCATTGTATGTCCGTCGTCCGGTGTGACCGAGACGACGTCGACGGTTCCCCTCACTGTCGAGCCGCTGCGGAGTATGGAGGGGAACCTCACTCGGTTGAGGCCGTAGTTGATCGCCATCTGCGCATCATCGACCTGCAGCAGTTCGCCCATGACGTGGGAGAGCATGCTGAGGGTGAGGAAGCCGTGGGCGATCGTGCCCCCGAACGGAGTTGCGGCTGCCCGCCCGGCATCGACGTGGATCCACTGCGGATCGATCGTGACCTCGGCGAAAGCGTCGATGCGCTCCTGGGAGATCTCGATCGGCTC
>DATCXP010000075.1:0-14130 GCA_036565765.1 Terrimesophilobacter sp. | reverse complement strand
GCACTTTCTCGCGGATTGCTCCGGGTGGGTGTTACCCACCGTCCTGCTCTGTGGAGCCCGGACGTTCCTCGGCATCCGCAGCGCCCTTTCGGATGCTGGGATGACGCGACCGTCTTGCCGACCCATTCACGGCAATTGTAGGGTACGCGCTCACCGAACGGGTTCCTGCGGGTCGGCGCAGCTGCCGGTTCCTCTCGCCGGGGCAGTCGTGGTTTACTGCTCCCATGGCGCTCAACCCCGACTCCCCCAGAGCTCAGCACTCCGACGAGCCTCACGGTACCGGGATCGCCAGCAGGCTCAACTGGCTGAGGGCGGGCGTGCTCGGTGCGAACGACGGAATCGTCTCGGTCGCGGCAGTGGTCGTTGGTGTCGCCGGGGCGACCTCGGCGATCGCGCCTATCCTCACTGCGGGGGTCGCCGCGGTGGTCGGCGGGGCGATCTCGATGGCGCTCGGAGAGTACGTCTCCGTCAGCAGCCAGAGCGACAGCCAGCGCGCGCTCATCGCGAAGGAACGCCAGGAGCTGAAGGACGATCCGGAGGCGGAACTCGAAGAGCTTGTCGGCCTCTACGAGGCTAAAGGACTCTCGCCCGCGACCGCGCGACTCGTCGCGGTCGAACGCACGGAGCATGACGCGCTGGGGGCCCACCTCGACGTCGAACTCCACATCACGGAAGGGGAGGTCGCCAGCGCCTGGCACGCCGCATTCGCCTCGGCACTCGCGTTCATGCTGGGCGCCGTTCTTCCGATGGCGGCGATCCTCCTGCCGCCGGAGTCGGTGCGCATTCCGATCACGTTCGCCGCGGTTCTCATCTCCCTGGCCATCACCGGGGCGGTCGGCGCCATGATCGGCAGCAGCCCGGTGCTCCGTCCAACGCTGCGGGTCGTGACCGGCGGCGCGCTCGCCCTGGGGGTGACGTTCGCAATCGGCTCGCTGCTCGGAACCTCCGGGATCGTCTAGACGACCGCTACGACTCAGCCGAAGTCGGCGCGCAGATCCATGGCGCGGTTGGCCGCGGTGTCGGCACGGTGATTCTGAGCCCGCGGAATCCACTCGAAGCGCACGGGGGTTCCCGTGAGCAGTTCGCGGGCCTGCGCGGCGAGCTCGGCCATGTCGGGATGCTTGATCTTCCAGCGGCCGGACATCTGCTCGACGACCAGTTTGGAGTCCAGCCGGATGTGCAGCTCAGCATCCGGGTCGATCTCCAGAGCACGCCGAATCCCCTCGATGAGCCCCGTGTACTCTGCGACGTTGTTGGAGACGATGCCCAGGTAGCGGCCGACCTCCGCGAGCACCTCGCCGCTCGCCGCGTCGATCACGATCGAGCCGCTTCCGGCGTGGCCGGGGTTGCCGCGGGACCCTCCGTCGGTCTCGATGATGAGCAGTCGCGCCATTGTGGGGCCGGCCATCAGAGCCCGGACTCGCTCGTGCGCACGAGGATCGCGTTGCTGTCCGGGCACAGTACGACGTCATCCGGCGCCGCAGCGCGGATCGCGGCCATGTCGCTCTCATTGAGTTTCACACCGCTCGCGCTGGAAACCCCGCCCCGCAGCAGGGAAGCGCCGGTCCCGTATCGTGCACGCTGCCGTTCGTAGAGAGCGAGCAGGTCTGCCGGCAGCCTGCCGACGATCGTGGCCCGGTTCGCGTTCGCGTTGCCCCGCTCGCCGTCCAGTGCTGCGAGCGCGGCGTCCCGATCCGCCTCGACGCCGGCCAGCTGGGCCAGGATCTCGTCACGACGTGCCGTCGTGGCTCTCGCTGCGGCCTCGAGCTCCTCGATGCGTTCCATGACCGTGAGCTGGATGTCCTCAAGATCGGACTGCCGCTTGCGGAGGGAGGCGAGTTCGGCCTCGAGCCCTGCGACATCCTTGACGCTCGAGGTCGCATGCAGGCGCTCGACATCGCGCGCGATCCTGGTCTCGACGAGCTCGACATCCGATTCAACGCGCTTCAACTCCGCTGCGGCATCCTCGAGGGCGCCGCCGTCGGTGACCAGCTGCAGCCGCACCGACTCGGATTCTGCGCTGAGGGAGGCGATCGTGGCGAGTTCCGGCAGCGATCCCGCCTTGTGAGCGAGCTGCTGAAGCCTGGTGTCGATCGACTGAAGGTCGAGCAGGAGTGCCTGATCGTCCGGGCTGGCTTTGGGCGGCATCGCGTGTGAACTCGCTCTCTTCGGTTACTGGACTATCGCGAAATCCCACGGGTCGGTGCGCAGTTCGCTGACCGTCACCGTAACATCCGGAAGCGCCTCGCGAAGTTCCGCGGCCGCCGTGTCGAGCCACAGCCATTCGCTCGCCCAGTGCGAGACGTCCACGAGGGCCGGGCCGCCGAGCAGACGCGAGTTCTCGCGCGACTCGGATGCCGGGTGATGCCGCAGGTCCGAGGTCACGTACACGTCCGCCCCGAGCACGGCCGGTTCGGTCAGGAGGCCGTCGCCCGCGCCGCCGCACACCGCTATGGTCTGGACCGGAGTGTCGTACTCACCGGACACCCGCACCCCTGACGCGGTCGGCGGCAGGATGTCCGCGAGGATGCGCGCCAGTCTGCCGAGCGTCGTCGGCTCGGGCAGGTGGCCGACGCGGCCAAGGCCGAGTGCGGCATCCGACGCCGGAACGATCGGACGCATGCCGAGCAGGCCGAGCTTCTCGCCGAGCACGGCGGAGGTGCCGGTCTCGACCACGTCGGCGTTCGTGTGGGCCGCGAGCAGCGCGCAATCCGCCTTGATCAGGCGGCTGAGCACCGTGCCCTTGTAGCGGTCCTCTGCGACGCTCGTCACACCTCGCAGCAGAAGTGGGTGGTGCACGAGCAGGAGTTTCGCGCCGAGTTCGATAGCCTCGGACGCGGTGTCCGGCACGGCGTCGACGGCGAGGTGGATGCGGTCGACCGGGGCAGCCGGGTCACCGGCGAGCAAACCAGGGGCATCCCAGGACTCGGCCCCGCCGCGAGGCCAAAGAGCCTCGACCGCGGTCATGACATCGGCGACCGTGGAGTGCATCGAGCCAGTCTACGCGGGACGCCTTCCGCCATCCTGCTCCTGCCGGCGGATGGCGGGGATCCCCGCGACGATCGGTGTGAGGACTCCGAGAAGGAGCGCAACGAACACGCCGAGGTCGCTGCCGGCGAGGTCGCTGGAGAGCGGGACCCCGAGCGCGCCGAACAGATATCCCTGCCAGCCGAGCCAACCGACCGTCGCGGTCGTGAGACCGAACCCGACCGCGGAGGCGACGAGCAGCATGGCCAGGTTCACCCAGTGCACGTCCGGATAGACCCCGCCCCGCTTCAGCAAGGACGGGGAATCGAAGCGGCGATTCCTGATCATCATCTCCGCGGCGAAGATCCCGGCCCAGGCGGCGACGGGCACGGCGAGGCTCGTCGCCACGTCCCGCAGCAGCTGGTTGAAGTCGCCGACCGAGAACGCGAGCAGCAGTGCGACCGCCGCGAGCGCGACCCCGACGACGACGACGGATGCCGACCGGCGCATCGTGGCCCCGATCGCCTGCAGCGCGAATCCGCCCGAGTAGATCGTGACGACGACGCCGGAAAGCAGACTGAGCGCGAGGGCGGCCACGAGCGGGATCGGGTACCAGCTGGGGATCAGGAGGGCGATCGTGTCGAATGGCCTGTCGACGAGCCCGGCGGCGACCTGAGGATCGGAGGCGGCGAGCAGTGCTCCGTAGGCGATGAGCAGGAACGCGGGCAGTGTCGACCCGAACGTCGACCACAGCATGGACGACGCTCCTGAGCTGCCGGGACGCTGGTACCTGGCGAGGTCCGCACTGCTCACCGCCCAGACCAGCCCGACGAAGCTGAACACGAGAACGGCACCAGTGACAAGGAGGATCCACGGTCCGTCGCTCACCGTGAGCGCTGTGGTGATGTCCACGGCCGGCCAGGTGATGGCGACGAGCCCGACGACGAGCAGGCCGGAGACGATGCTGAGGCCCAGTTGGATGCGCGCGATGAGCCCGTACCCGAAGAAGGCGATGACGAGCGCGAGCAGGAACCCGACCGCGAGGCCGATGATCGTGAGCTGGGTCTCGCTGAGCGCCCCGCCGAGCTCCGCCCCGACGAGGATGCGCGCGGTGCCGGCGGCGAGGAACCACAGAAGCAGGGCGCCCCAGAACAGTCTCGTGCTAAGCGCGAGCACGGCGGGAAGGATGTTGCCCAGGTGCCCGAACGTCGCACGGGAGACCACCATGGTCGGCTGGCCGCTCCACTTTCCAGCGAGAGTGCCGAGGCCGAGCGGGAGGAATGAGATCGCGACTCCGGCGAGCGCCGCGACGATGGCCTGCCGGAGGCTCATTCCCAGGGAGAGCAGCGCCCCACCGAATGCGACGCTCACGACGGAGGAGTTGGCCGCGAACCAGAGCCAGAACAGCCGCGAGGCCCGTCCGATCCGTTGATCCGTGGGTGTCGGTTCCAGTGAGCTCTCTTCAACCCGGAACGCCGGCGGCGCGCTCGGCTCCTCCGCGTGGAGAACGTGCTGCTCGGCGGGAATCCGGGGGCTCGCGATCGGTTCGGCCGGCAGGATCGGTGTCTCGGGGAGGATCGCAACCCCCTCGGCGGTGACCGGGAACGGGCCGGCGAAGTCGGGGAACGCGCGGTCGGTGTCGTCGATCTCGGTGTCGTCGAGCTGGGCCTCGTATCCCTCGGATGGCTCAGGCTCGATCCGCTCCGCGCCGATAGGCCCGCTCAGCAGGGCGTCGAAGTCCAGGGATTCCAGACTGACCGGGGTCGCGGTGGCGTCCGGCTCCACGAGTTCGTGCAGCACCGGTGATTCGGCGGGCACCGCCAGCTCAGCCGACATTGCCGGCTCGGTGGCCGGCGACTCGGACGGCTCCTCCACTGCATGCCCCGGTGGCGGGGGGATGTCCGAAATCGGCGGCGTCACGGGTGCCGGAGCGCTGCTCAGCTCGCCTTCCGGCGCCTCGTCGACCCGGAAAGTGTGCGTCGGCGATCCTGGCCGATTCGCGGAGTCGTCCTCCAGCACGTCCAGGAACTCAAAGCGCACATCTTCGACCTCGGCGACCGCCTCCGGCGTGCCGAGAGCGAGCATCGAGCTCTCCCACTCGGAGAACTCCTGCGCCTCCTTCTGGCGAAGCCGCAATTGACGTTCCAGTTGATCCATGACCTCGAGGGTGTTGCCAGGAGTGCTGGCCTCCTCGGCGAGGCTCGCGGCGAGCAGGTCGATCGGGACGGACTCCCGCGTTGGCCTGGTCGGGTGCGCGGAACCGTCCGCTGCCGCCCCTTCATCGAGCTGGGGCGGGTTCGGAGGGGTGTAGGTGGAGCGACGAGGCCCGGGCGGTGCGAACGGCGAGACGCCGGAATGGCTTTCGGCGGACTCGTCGTGGTCAAGCATGGGCACATGATACGGCGCCCGGGGCACCCGACCCGTGCGGCGTGCCGGGGAACGGGCAGTGAGGTGGGCCCTACCGGGATCGAACCGATGACATCCACGGTGTAAACGTGGCGCTCTACCAGCTGAGCTAAAGGCCCGCACCCGGCAGTCCGGGAGCGTGAAAGTCCATGTTACCGGCTCCCGTGTCGCGCAGGCAGCCGGACGTACACTGGGCCGCGTGAGCAAGCCGATCGTGAACTGGCACGAGCAGCACAAGGCGCACCTGACCACCGGGCAGCGCGCCGCAGACATCATGCGCAACGGCATGGGCAGCTGGATGTTCGTTGGCGGGTTCGTGGTCTTCATGATCCTGTGGGCGATCCTGAACACGGTGCTCGTGGCCGCCAGGTGGGATCCGTACCCGTTCATCCTGCTCAACCTGTTCCTGAGCATGCTCGCAGGACTGCAGGGCGCGATCCTGCTCATCGCGGCGAAGCGGCAGGATGCGATTGCCGCTGCGCTCGCCCAGCACGACTACGACACGAACCTCGCCGCGAAGGCGGATATCGAGCAGCTGATGGACATCAACCGCAAACAGCTGGTCATCATCCAGGAACTGCATCAGCTTCTGACGGATGTCGGAGGCGCTCCCCGGGGTCGTTAGCCGCTTGTCAAGGCGCGCTGGGCGAGGCGACGAATCTATTTCGGATGACCCCCAGTCCCTCGACCGAGCACTCCACCACGTCGCCCGGCTCCAGGAACCTGGGTGGCGTGAATCCGAGCCCGACTCCGGGAGGTGTACCTGTGAGGATGACGTCTCCCGGGACGAGAGTGATCGTCGTCGAAAGATAGCTGATCAGGCTCGCGACGCCGAAGACCATTTCCCGTGTCGACCCGGTTTGCCTCGGCTCCCCGTTGACCGAAGACGTCAGTTTGAGGTCGCTACTGCTCGTGATATCTCCGGCGACCGTGATCCACGGTCCGATCGGGCAGAAGGTGTCAGCGCTCTTCGATCGGGAGAATTGCCCGTCGGATCGCTGCCAGTCGCGTGCCGAGACATCATTCGCCACCGCGTAGCCGAAGATGTAGTCGTCGACTTCGTGCTCGGCGACGGCCTTCGCCTCCCGGCCGATGATGACGGCCAGTTCGACCTCGTAGTCCGCCTGTTCCGTGATCGGCGCGCCGATCACCACGTCACCGTACGGACTGTGAAGCGAATTCGTGTACTTCGCGAAGATGAGAGGTCGGTCGGGTGCCACCGCTCCCGTCTCTTCTGCGTGGCGGATGTAGTTCAGGCCGACCGCGAGAATCTTGCCCGGCCGCACCACGGGAGACATCAGCGCTTCCGGGGCGATCGGGATGAGGTCGGTCGCCGCATCCAGCCGCGTCGTCACCGACTCAATATTGCGAATCACCTCATCGGTGTCGGAATACTGCAGACCGAGCCGTGAGAGCGGCGCCCAGTTCTTCCCGTCCCTCCCGGCCATGAACTGCGCGCTGCCGTCCAGAATCGCCCTGGCTATCTTCATCGAATCTCTCCTGTTCCTGTGTTCTTTGTTTCGCTGAGGCCGAAATATTCTGCGGTGCTGGCGCCCGTCCGGATCCGTGCGACAAGTTCGATCTCCCTCTCCACCACGCGCTGGGCGGCCTCGGCGACCTCGTGCCGTTGCGCCCATGGCACAACGACGACGCCGTCCTCGTCGCCGAGCACGAGATCCCCCGTCGCCACCACGACGCCGCCGCACGAGATCGTGCCGCCCGAGGTCCCCCCGGCCGCCTTGTGGGGTCCGGCCGGGCAGATGGCGGAACTATAGACCGGCAGGCCGCGTTCCCGAATCGCCGCAACATCCCGAATCGCTCCGTCGACGACGACCGCGACGACGCCGCGCTCCATAGCCGCGACGGACAGTACCTCTCCCCACACGGCGCGATCCTCGAAGCCGCCGGCGTCGATCATCAGCACTGACCCTGCCGTCACCTCTTCGAGTGCGCGATGCAGTGTTCCACTGTCCCCGACGACTACGCGAACGCAGTGAGCCCTTCCGACGAACCCCGTCACGGTCCGAGGACGGATGCGCGCGGCGAGCGCTCCCTGGCGTCCTAGGCTGTCCGAGACGGTCGCGGTCCCGAACGCGCGCCACCACGCAAGGTTTTCGTGACCGGCGCCGGCCGGCGACACTGCGCCGTCAGGCACGCCCCACCTCGCCGCCCCGGATCACGACGGCAGAGGGGCCAACCTCACCGGACATGACCAGATCCGCCTCCAGCTGCCTCCCGCAACCTGGACAGTAGAAGTAGCGCATCAGGATCGGATCCTCGGTCGGATAGTCCTCACCACGGATGGGACCGCTCTCGGATGCCGGCACCTCCTCGTGAACGCAACCCGCCCGCAGGTCTTGCCCGAGAGCAACAAGGTGCTGGCCGCAACCGGAACAGGCGACGGAGTCACCGTCGAGATCCACCGCCGCGAGATCCCAGTAGGACACCGCTTCACGGTCGCCTGCGGCGCTGTCCAGGGCCGCGACCATAGCGTCGGTCTCCGTCGGGAAGGGCTCAACGAATGGCGTCGACCGCTGCAGCCTTTCGCGGCGCAGCCTGAGCCGAAGTGCCGTGGTCGCATCGTCGTCGAGCGTGAGCGACGCATCGTCCGCGAGCACGACACCGTAGGTTGCAGAAGCCTGACCGAAGGAGACCAGTCCGCGCCGCACGTCGTCTTGCACACGCTCGGCTTCGCGGTCGAGTGGATCGCCGAACCCTCCACCGCCCTGCCAGTTGTGGTACTCGATCGTGCTCGAGTCGAATTCCACCTTGGAACTGTTGAGTTTTGCCGACAGCCGGATTCCTGGAATCTCCTGAAAAGTCCCGACTGTGCCACCGAGAGCACTGCCGTTCACCTCGTCGCCCTGCCCGTCGAATCGCAGGTACCGCACGGTGGCACCGGGCATACCACCGCCGACGCCGACGGCATTCGGTGTGATCGACCCGACTGCGGCGAACGACGTCGCCAGGTTGCCCTGAGCCTCGTAGCTTGCAATCGCGACTTCACCGGAGACACCACCACGGAAGCGACCGGCGCCGCCAGAATCGGTCAACTGGCGCCGGAACAGGTAGAGCAACGGATAGGCGTCCTCGGTTGACTCGATGGACGGGATGTTCGCCGTGGTGTTGATGATGATGCCGCCGGTGTCGACCCCATCCGCATACGAGCGAGCACCACAACCAGCGGCGAAGTGGCTCGCCTCTGGCGCCACTGTGAACGTTCCGTCTCGGTTCACGCCGACCATGGAGACGCCGAGCGATGTCCCGCACCAGCTGGCCATCGCCTGCTCGTGATGCTTCGGGCTGCTGAGCAGCACGCGCGAGAGCACCGTCAAGACGAGGTTGAGCGTCACAATGATTGCAGAGATCGTCGCCATCGAGACCGGCGCGGGATACTCCGCCGTCACGATGGTTCTGCGTGGAGCCTTGATCGTCACGCACTCCGACACGCCGTCATTCCAGGTGAGGTCATAGCCCAGAGCGATGCACACCCCGGAGAGCACCGCAGCACGGAGGCCACCGTACGCGCAGTTCGCGAAGCCGTCGACCTGCGGGTCAGAGCCGGTGAAGTCCAATGTCAGCCGGTCACCGCTCTTGGTCAACGTGCACACGATCTTGCGCACGTTATAGTCATGGCCGTCGTGATCGAGGTATTGCACTTCGCGCCACACTCCGTCCGGCAGCGAACGCAAGCGGGACCTCATCCGCTCAGCAACATGGTTGATGCCACGGCGCATCACCTGGCCGAGCACCAGGGGGCCGACATCGTCGGTCACCTCCAGCAACCGCGTCCTGCCGACCTCGTTCGCGACAAGCTGGCCTCGCAGGTCCAGTTCGGCGAGAGGCTCGCGGACCTGGGCCATGATGAGGTCGACGACGTCTTCGCGAATCTCCCCGCCCTCGACGACCTTGGTGGGCGGCAACCGCAGCCCCTCATCGAAGACCGACTCGGCGTTCATATTGAATCCGCCCGGCTCGCTGCCGCCGATGTCGAGCCAGTGCCCGGATGAGCCAACCCACGCCTGCAGCTCACCGGAGTGGTGGACGGGGGCGACTGTGGCGACATCCGGTTGATGTGTCGCGCCGAGGTACGGGTCGTTGCAGATGAACATGTCGCCATGGTTGATCCCCGGGTGCGCGCTGCGCTCCCTGATAACCGCGTCGATGATCAGACGGAAGACATGGGCCTGCGTCGTGATGTATGGACCCATCGCGACGAGCTGGCCATCCGGTAGGGTGATCGCGGTGGCCGCGTCATAGGCGCCGACGAGGATCGGAGATCCCGACGTGCGCATGTACTTGATTCCCATTTCCTCGGTGATATCCAGCAACTTGTGCCAGACCACCTCGAACAGGACGGGGTCGATCTTGTCATTCATTTGTTGGTCTCTCCCTCTTCGTCGAGCGTGATGATCAGATTGCGCAGCGCGTCGACGTCGGCGACCGCGCCGGGCGGGATGACCACGCTCGTTCCGGGCTGTTCGACAATGGCCGGCCCAGCCAAGCGGTGACCGGGCTGAAGCACGGCGCCGTCGTAGGTTGCCGTGTCGAGCCACTGCTTGCTCTCCGGCCAGTACACCGAACGACTGTCGCTCGCGCTCGGTTCTGCGATCGCACCGGCGCTCGCCGCGACCGCGATCGCGATACCGCTCGACGCGGTCGCGTCTACGCCAATCCGGAGAATCTGCGCCGACGCCCCAATCAGTCGCGCCGTCTTGCCGAAGAGCACCTCATATCGCTCGTCGAACGCGCGGGACAGCGCCTCGAACAGCGACCCGCCCGTCGATTCTTCCGGCAGGTGCACCCGGACATCGTGAAGCTGGCGCTCGTAGCGCATGTCCGCCCACCGCGAGATGTGTACGTCATCCGCACGGATCCCCTGAACCTCGAGCTCCGCGACCGCTTCTTTCGTTACGGTGGCGAAACTCCTGGCGAGCGTCTCATCATCGCGTGCCGCCTCGACGTTGATCGAACGCTGGTTGGTCCTGACCGTGTCGGACACGACGATGCCATGAGCCGAGAACGCCGTTGCGCTCAGCGGCACCATGATCTGCCGAACGCCTGCTGCCTTCGCGTAGGATGCGGCATGCACGGGACCGGCCCCGCCATAGGCCGCCAGGACGAATTCACGAGGGTCGTGACCGCGTTCCAGGGTTGCTTTGCGAATGAGGTCACCCATCTGCGAGTCCACGACCTGACGCACCCCTGCGGCCGCCGCGATGACGTTCCCGCCGAACAACGGAGTGGCGACATGCTCGCGCATGGCTTCGGTTGCCAAGTCGACTCGAAGTTTGATTCTGCCGTCGAGAAAACGCTCCGGGTTGAGGTAGCCGAGGAGCACGTCGGCGTCCGTGACCGTTGGTCGAGTTCCGCCCCAGCCGTAGCACGCCGGACCGGGTGACGCTCCAGCGGACTCCGGTCCGATGCGCAGTCTGCCGGCATCCTCCCAGGCGATACTTCCCCCGCCGGCGCCGATCGAGACCACGTCGATCATCGGGGTGAGCAGGGTGTATTGGTTGATGATCATCTCGGGTGCCATCGACCACCGGCCGTCGACGATGAGCCCGACCTTGAAGGTCGTGCCGCCGACGTCGGTCGCGATGACTCGAGGGCTGCCTACGACGTTCGCGAGTTTCTGCACCGCGACCATGCCGCCCGCCGGGCCGGACTCGATTGTGCTCACCGGGAGAACGGACGAAATGGTGCTCACACCGCCGTTCGCCTGGAAGATCAGCACGGGAACGCGCAGCCCCTTGCTCCTGAGCTCCTCGTCGAGCCTTGCGAGGTACCGCTCGAGCAGAGGCGCGACGTAGGCGTTGACCACTGTGGTCGAAGCCTTCTCGTACTCTCCCGTCACCGGTGCAATGTCGCTGGAAAGGGAGACATGAGCGCCGGGAGCCAGGCGAAGGATCGTCTCGCGAATCGCCTGCTCATGACGGGGGTTCTGGTGGCTCCACAGCAGAGCAACTGCGAAGGAGTCCACCCCGGATGCCAGGAGTTCGGACACCGCGCGTTCGATGTCGGATTCCTCGAGCTCTTTCAGCACGTTTCCGACCCGGTCCACGCGCTCCGAAAGTTCGACGATGCGGTCCCGCGGCACGATCTGGAGCGGTTTGTCGGTCGCACGCAGGTGCCTCCGCTCGCTCAGCCCAAGACCGGCGACCCGACCGCGGGCGCGCATGATGAGGATCTCATCCCCGAACCCCTTCGTCGTCAGCAGGCCGACCGTCGCACCCTGTTGCCAGGTGAACATCACGTTCGTGGTCTGGGTTGTCGCATGTGAGAAACGCTCTGCCTGGGACAGCAACTCATCGAGCGTGAGCCCGAACTGCTCTGCACCGCGCCGGACGCCGTCCAGCAGGCCCTCGATCAGGTCATCCGGAGTCGTCGGTGACTTCGCGATGACTTCCCGACCGGAGTCACGATCGATGATGGACACGTCGGTGAAGGTCCCCCCGATGTCGACCCCAATTACGTACGGCATTCGGTTTCCTCCCGATGGTCAGACGCTGCTGCGCCGTCAAGTGCGCAATCGTTTTCGCTAATCTATCCAGCCACCCCGTCGAGTGTCAAGCGAGTCACCGCAGACCCCTGATACGGTGGCACGATCACCCGGAGGATACCGATGGACGCAGGTCGGCACGCCAATGGAGAGCCAGACAGAGAGCGAGATAGGAAATTGGACCACTCCAGGTCTAAGGCAACGCTCAAGAGCATCGCCGAGACGGCAGGAGTGCATCCGTCGACCGTCTCCCGTGCACTCGCCGGATCACCGAACTCACGAATCCCTCGCGCCACGATTGACCGGATCAATGAGGCGGCCGAGGCGCTCGGGTACGAACCGAACCCGTGGGCCAAGAGCCTGAGGACGCAACGCGCCATGATGATCGGCCTTGTCATCCCCCGACTGAGCGACGTCGTGCTGGCTCAGATGTTCGAGGCTGCGCAATTGCGAGCACTAGAACGCGGCTATCAGACGGTTATCGCCAGCGCGCAGACCGATGGAACATACGGCACCTCGATCAAGGGACTCGTAGACGGAAGGACGGATGGCCTAGTTCTCGCGACCGCTGCCCTCGACGACCCCATGCTCTCCGAGATCGAGAGTCTCGGCGTTCCGTTTGTGCTCCTGAACCGCAGTTCGGGGAACTACCCTTCGGTGTGCGGAGACGACGAGTTGGGCGGATACCTCGCGACCCGGCATCTGATCGACCAGGGTCACCGCAGAATCGCACATCTGGCGGGCAACCCGCAGTCCAGCACGGGGAAGTACCGCGCTGAGGGCTACCGTCGAGCTTTGGCTGAAGCCGGCATCGCCCTTGACGAGCGGCTCCTTCTGTTCGGCAATGTCGACATCGCGAGCTCACGCGCCGGAGCAGAGGCGATCCTGGGAAGGCCAGACCGTCCCGACGCGGTTTTCGCTTTCACCGACTTGGCCGCCCTGGCCACCATGGCGGTTGCACGGGACCTCAGTCTGCGCATTCCGGATGACGTCGCCATCGTCGGCTACAACGATTCCGATATCTGTTCCCTCCTGCCGATACCGCTCACCAGCGTTCACCTGCCGTTGCTCGAGATGGGAAGCCTGGCCGTCGACCTGCTGATGCAGCTCCTGTCCGGAGAGACGGCGGAGTCGATCCGGATGCCTCCGGAACTCGTCGTTCGGCAGTCTTCTCGGGCGTAAGACCGCAGCGCCGCTACCGCAATAACGGAATGAGCCAGTTATAGGTCTGCGGCACGAAGGTAATGAGCACCGTCAGCGCGAGCAGTGCGACCAGGAATGGAATGACGGCGATCGAGAGTCTCGCCATGGGGACCTTGCTGATGGACATCGCCACGAACAGGCTGGCGCCAACGGGTGGCGTCGCCAGGCCGAGGGTGAGGGTGAGAACCGTCACGACGCCGAAATGGACCGGGTCGATCCCATAGCTGAGCGCAGCAGGAAGCAGCACAGGGGTGATGATGATGATGGCAGGCACCGGGTCGAGCGGCATCCCGACCAGCAGCAGAAGCACCAGAGTGATCAGGAGGAACACCACGGGGCTGTCCGTGATCGAGAGCAGGAACTCGGCGAGCATGCCAGGGAGCTTCGAATAGGCGAGCGTCCAGTTCAACACGGATGACGCGACCACGATGATCATGATCGATGACGTCATGATGGCGGCGGAGCGCAGCACGTGGATGAGTTTCTTCACGGACAGCGTCCTGAACACGACCGCGCCGACGATGAATGCATAGACCACTGCGACACCGGCAGCCTCGGTCGGGGTGAACACGCCACCGAGGATTCCGCCGATGATCACCACCGGCATCATGACCGCGATCAGCGCATCACGGATCGACAGCGCGAGCGCCTTGCCCTTGAGATCCTGTTCCGCGGTCAGCTTCGGCGTGACGAACCCGCTGCGCTTCAACAGGATGTAGTTCATGATCATCACGACGATCCCGATGCCGATCCCGGGAATGATACCGGCGACGAACAGGTCTCCGATCGACGTCTCGCTCTGCACTCCATAGATGATGAACGGGATGCTCGGCGGGATGATCGCGCCCATGAGCGTCGCGGCCGTGATCATCGCCACCGAGAACTCGCGCTTGTAGCCGTCGCGTTCCATTTCGGGAACCATGGTGATTCCCACCGCGGCGAGGTCGGCGGCGGCCGCGCCGCTGACCCCGCCGAACAGCATCGAGACGAGCACCGCAACCTGTGCGAGACCGCCGTATGCCTTCTTCAGCATCAACCGGGCCAGGGCGACG
>DATCXP010000052.1:0-2836 GCA_036565765.1 Terrimesophilobacter sp. | reverse complement strand
CAACTCAGGTCAGGTTGCCGTACACCCCCAGCAGCGCGGTGGCCGCAGCGGCCCAGGTGAAGCCGAGCGCGTGGTCCCGCGCCGATTCCGACATCCGGCTGAGCGCCTGGGGGTCGTCGAGAAGCAGGCCGATCGTCTCCGCCCAGTCCCGCGGGTCCCGCGAGCCGACGAGCAGGCCGGAGCGGCCCTCCGCCACCGACTCGAGCAGGCCGCTGCCCCGGAATCCGACCACGGGCGTTCCGCTCGCGGCCGATTCGAGCGCGACGAGTCCGAAGGTCTCACTGTGCGAAGGCAGGAGTGTCACGGTCGCCGACGCGAGCAGCTCGGCAAGTTTCGTCCTCGAGAGCGCACCGACGAAGCGGACATCCGCCGCGAGCCCCAGTTCCGCGGCGAGAGCGCGCAGGCTGGTCGCGTAGCCCTCATCGCCGGGGGTCGCCTCGCCGGCGATGACGAGGATGGGGGCCCATCCCCGGATCGCCTGAAACTCGGCGAGCGCCCGGATCGCGAGCTCCTGGTCCTTGAGCGGCTGAACCCGACCCGCGACGACGAGAATGGGGCGCCCGGGGGCGACCGCGAGCTCCTCCCGCATCCTTTGCTCCGCCTCGACGCGATTCGGGCGGAACAGGTCGACGTCCACACCCGGCGGGATCACCCAGATCCGGCCGGCCGGAGCCCGCACCTCATCGATCAGGCAGGTCGCCTCTGCTGCTGAGCCCGTGACGATCGCACTCGCCTGGTTCGCGAGGTAGCTTTCTGACAGGACTCTCCGCTCCGGTTCTGGCACCGCGCCGGGAGGCGCAAGGCGGTTCTTCATGGCCGCGAGGGTGTGGAAGCTCTGCACGAGAGGAAGGCCGAACTCAAGAGCAACCGGCAGCACCGCGACACCGCTCAGCCAGTAGTGAGCGTGGATGAGGTCGTAGCGGAGCGTCGTCCGTCCGGCGAGCGCCGCCACGGCCTCCCCGAACTCGTCGGAGACGCCAGGAAGGTCGGCCTTGGCGATCGGCCCGACCGGTCCGGCCCGCAGCTCGTGCAGGATCACCCCGGGCTCGAGCTCGCGTTCTGTGGCCTGCCCGTTCGCGCGCGTCAGCAGCTCGACCTCGACGCCGCGCGACGCCAGCTCGGTCGCCGTCGAGCGCAGTGCGACGTTCATTCCGCCGGCGTCGCCCGTCCCGGCCTGCTGGGCAGGAGAGGTGTGCATCGATACGAGAGCGACTCGACGGGGTATCCCGGTCATGGCAACACTGTATTGCTTTGTGCGCCGGCGCCGACAGGACGGAGCGCTTCGACGCTGGCGCGGCTTCGGTGGGGCAGTTGCGGTGGGCTCCAGCACGGCGTGCTAGAACAGTGTCCGTGTCCACAGTGACTGTACTCACTGGCGGATCGCGGCTCGAACGCGGCGCCCAGACCCTCGTCCGCGCGGTGGCGCGCATCCGCTGGTTTCGTGCGATCGTACTGAGCCGGGCGATCGCGCGGCCGGGGTACTGGTTCGCGACGCTCTGCGGGCTCATCTGGGGAACCGCACTGAGTCTCGGACGCATCCGGCCACAGGGCGGGGTGATCGTCGCAAGGCGGTGCCCGAGGTGGGCGTTCGGGCGCGGCGGAACGACGATCGGCGCGGTGTTCCTGACCTGCGACTCGCTGGCCCCGGACACTCTCGCCCATGAGGCGGTGCATCGCGCGCAGTGGAAACGCTACGGTCTCGCGTTCATCCCGCTGTACCTGGCGGCCGGCCGGCAGGCGACGGCGAACCGCTTCGAGATCGAGGCCGGCCTGCGCAGCGGCGGCTACGTTCGGTAGCGCCGCTCCCTGAGGTGCGAGCGAAGCGAGCCTCGAAGGGAGCAACCCGCCGGTCCCCTTCGAGACGGTCGAAGAGCGACTCCTCAGGGAACGGCATTGTCACCACTGAGGCGGGTGACGCTTCTGCCATTGGATGCGGCGCTCCAGTTGCGCCCCGAGGGCGAGCAGCACGGCCTCGCCGCCCGGCCGCCCGATCAGCTGAACCCCCATCGGCAGCCCGGCATCCGTCACGGACACCGGCAGCGTGATCGCCGGCAGGCCAGAGACGTTGAGGAATGAAGTGAACGGCGTGTACTGCACCTGCTGCGCGAAGTTGCGCTCCGGATCCTCCCGGTCGTACCAGCCGATCGGGCGCGGCGTCTGGGCGAGCGCCGGCGTGAGCACGGCGTCGAATGGCGCGAACCGGCGGATCACGGAGCGCTCGAACAGGCTCAGGGTCGCAAGCGCCTCGACGAGCTGCCGCGCCGTGAGGGCGCGGCCCCGCGCCACGAGCCATTGCGTGAGCGGTTCGAGGAGCTGCAGCTCCTCCCCCTCGGCGGGGATGCTCGCGGCGCCGGCCTGCCAAATCGTGCGGAATGCGCTCGCGTAGCCGTCGTCGGGCTCCAGCGCCACGTTCTCGATCCCGTGTCCGATCGCGTCGAGCTCCCTGACCGCGGCATCGAGCGCGGCCGTCGCCTCCGGCGCGATCCGGATGTCGTACACCGAGTCCCAGGGCGAGGTCGTCATGATCCCGAGCTGGTATCGCCCCTCCCCGCGCACGGCCGCGTTCAGCAGCGCCCCTCCGTCCCAGCGGGGACTGCGCAGCGTGAACGGATAGTCGCCTCCCGCGATCATCGCGTCCAGCAGCATGGCGGCGTCGGCGACGGTGCGGGCGAGCGGCCCTGGGACGGCGAGCCCGGCGAGCTTGTCCACCCCGGACCCGGCGGGGATGAGTCCTCGCGACGGCTTGAGACCGACCAGCCCGGTTGCCGCAGCGGGGATGCGCACGGAGCCGCCGCCGTCGGAGCCTGGGGCGAACGGCAGGAGTCCCGCGGCGACG
>DATCXP010000245.1:0-19091 GCA_036565765.1 Terrimesophilobacter sp. | reverse complement strand
AGGCTGCCGCCGATGAACTGGATGCCACCGCCCGGCCGATTCGTCGCATCCGTGCCATCGGTATTCGCGTGGTTGTCGACGAAGCTCGAATTCGACACGATCAGGAGGTCACCAACGGGTGCGTCGTAAGAGCCGCCGATGATGCCGCCGCCGCCGAATTCGTTGTCGTCGCCGCCGGTGATCGTGAGGCCGTCCAGTCGAACCGCGACGCCGCCGACCAGGTTCGGGTCGAGCATCATCACCCGGTGAGTTCCGTCGGCTTCGATGGTCGCGACGCCGGAAATGCTCCTGATTGTGATGTCGGAGCCCGAGGTCGTTCCGACCTCGAGTTGGCCGAGCGTCAGGGCATACTCGCCCGCCGGCACAGAGATCTCCACGACTCCGCCGATGTTGTTCGCGACGCAGATCGCATTCCGCAGGGTGGCCGGCGACACCGTCGCAGTAACGACGGGGTTGGTGCATGCGGAATTCGCATCGCCGTCAACCGTTGTGCCGACGGTAATGGTCGTCGCGGCATAGGCCGGCGCCTCGAGAACGACGACGCCGAAAGCGATCATGGCCACAGTCGCTGTCACCGCGGTGATACGGGTCGCCATGTTGCGGAACATCGATGCCTTAATCTGCGGGGAAGTGGATTGGTCGCACTGTGCTCCGCTGGAATTCATCCCAAAAGAGACGGGGCGTCAACTATGCTCTCAGTTGATTGTCAGGTAAGCAATCTGTCGAATTCCCCCGGAGGTATCGCTTGGTCACGTTGTCGCGCCGCGCGATCATCGCGGGAGGGTTAGGTGCTGCGGGAATCGCCGTGCTGGGGATTGCCGCGGCGACATCCATGGGCCCTGGTGCCCAGGAACTTTCGGCGGCAAAGACGGGCATCGACCTGGTGCGGTCGCGGTTCTCCCCTTTCGTCGGCGAGACCTTCACCGCCCACTCGGGCGCGCTCAGTTTCCCGCTCGTGCTGGAAGCCGTCGAAGACCTTGCGCCAGTGCAGTCGCCTGCAGAAGAGCGCCGCTTCAATCTGCTGTTCTCGGCATCCGGGTCGGAACCACCGCAGGGCATCTACACGGTGCGTAACCCGAACACTCCGGATGCGTGGCTGTTCATGTCGCCGATCGGGCAGGACGGCCCGGCCCGCAGGATCCAGGCGCTGATTGACCGCTCGGTATGAGCGGCACGATAGTGGGGGTGCGGGTCGACTATGTTGCCGCGCGCGCGGAGCATGACTCACTTCTGCGAGAGATTTTCGCAAGCGCGCGGAGGGCTGAGATCTCCGGTTTCCCCGAGGAACTGCGCGACCGGCTGACCAGCATGCAGTTCGCGGCGCAGACCGCGCAGTACTGCTTCGCGTACCCGGATGCCGTAGATCGCCTGCTGAGCGCTGACGGTGCGCTCATCGGTCGACTTCTGGTCGATGAAGGGCCGGACGCGATCACACTCGTCGACATCGCGATTCTCGAATCGCACCGGAGGAGAGGCATTGGCACCGGCGTGCTTCTCGACCTGTGCGCTGGAGCCGATCGTCGGCAAGTCCCGATCCGCTTGCGAGCTCTTGCGCCGGACTCCCGACTGCGCGGCTGGTATGCGCGCTTCGGATTCATCGAGACCGGTGTCACCGGTGGGCACGTCGAGCTGGTTCGTGCTCCGCAGCGAGTGAAGAGCAAATGACCAACGAGGCTTCGACCTACGACGAGTTCGCCGACCGCGTCGGCGAGACGTTCGACGTTGCGTCGCCGTCCGGGCCGGTCGGCTCTCTGACCCTCAGCGAGTGCGGACCGCGAACGTCTGGCGGAGGGTACAGCTCTTATACCCTGACCTTCAGGGGAGAGAAAGACGCGCCCCTCGCCCAGGGCACGCTCGCCTTCTCGGCGCCGGGCGTCGGCCCCGTCTACATCTTCATCGTGCCGACCGGCACGATCGACGACGGCATCCAGTACGAAGCCGTGTTCAATCAAAAGGAGGACTGACGATGGCGCAGCCCTATATCGGTGAGATCCGCATGTTCGGGGGAAGCTTCGATCCACTGGGATGGGCGCTCTGCAATGGACAGCTATTGCCGATCTCCGAGAACGAGACGCTCTTCACCCTGATCGGCACCATTTACGGCGGCGATGGCCAAGAGACCTTCGCGCTGCCCGACTTGCGCGGACGTACGCCCATACACCAGGGCAACGGCTACAGTATCGGCGAGACCGGCGGGGTCGAATCCGTCACGCTCAGCGTCAATCAGATTCCCATCCATAATCACCCGCCGCAGTCCGGAACGGCGGCGACAACGTCGAATCCCAACGGGATGGTATGGGCGGACTGGGCAGACACCCCGTACAGCGATGCAACCACGATTGTGCCCATGGCCGCCGGCGCCATCGCGGCGACCGGTGGCAACCAGCCGCACGACAATATGCCTCCATATCTCGCGGTCAGTTTCATCATCTCCCTGTACGGGCTCTACCCGAGCGCCACCTGAGCCGACGTGTTTCGATCGAGAGTGAGTGAGTGTGGCTGAACCATTTATGTCCGAGATCCGGCTCATGTCGTTTCAGTTCGCTCCAAAGGGCTGGGCGCTGTGCGACGGCCAGTTGCTTCCCATCGCCCAGAACCAAGCGTTGTTCTCGCTACTGGGAACGACGTTCGGCGGGAATGGAGCGACGAACTTTGCTCTCCCTGATCTTCGGGGCAGGATGCCGATGCATGTCGGCGCGGGTCACGACCTGGGAACAATTGGCGGGGAGCCATCCCACACGTTGACCATTTCCGAACTGGCCACTCATACCCACGCCGTACTGGCGGGCGCGAAAGCCACTGAGAAGGATCCAACGGCTGCGTTCTGGGCGAGCCCGGGCAAGCAGGCGTTCGGAGCGATGCCCGAGACGAGGATGTCCCAGAGCTCGGTGACCAATACCGGCGGATCGCAGGCCCACGAGAACATGTCACCCTTTCTCACCCTGAATTTCGCGATCGCCCTGGTGGGGATCTACCCCTCCCGCAACTGACACTCCTGAGAGGCACAACACATGGACCCGTTCGTCGCCGAGATTCGGATTTTCCCGTTCAACTTCCCCCCAACGGGCTGGGCGTGGTGTGACGGTCAGCTCCTGCCGATTTCCCAGAACACCGCGCTGTTCTCGCTCCTCGGCACCTTCTATGGCGGCGACGGCAAGAGCACTTTCGCTCTGCCGAATCTCCAGGGCAGGGTGCCGCTCCATCAGGGCCAGGCTCCTGGCCTGAGCTCGTACTATGTCGGCCAAGCCGCCGGCAGCGAAACAGTGACGCTGCTCGAGAGTGAGCTCCCAAACCACCTCCATCAGGCGCGGGCAGTCTCAACGGAGGGAAGCACGACCTCTGCAGAGGACCGCTTCTGGGCGGTGCCGCGTGTGGGACGCGGAACGGAGAGCGCCTACACAAAAGTCGCGCCCACCGTACCGATGTCCGACGCCGCGCTCATGCCGGCTGGGGGCAGCCTGCCCCACAACAACCTGCCGCCGTACCTGACGTTCTACTACTGCATCGCCCTGCAAGGCGTCTTCCCGCAGCGGAACTAAGCCCGCCGCGACAGCATCGGAGTCTTCGCTCAGCGCAGAACCGAACTCAACAGCAGACTGGTCTCGCTGTTCACCACGCCGTCGATCGAGCGGATCCTGCCCAGCACTCGGTCGAAGTGCGCCAGCGATTCCGCACCGAGTTCTGCGACCAGATCCCAGCCGCCGTTCGTGGTGTGGAGCGAACGGATCTCGGGGATCCCGCGCAGCATGCGAATGACGTTGTCCGTTGTTCTGCCCTCGACTTCGATGAGCGTCATCGCGCGAACCTCGAGCGGATCCAGTTCGTCGCGCACGCGCACCGTGAAGCCGATGATGGTGCCGGATGACACCAGGCGCTCCAGGCGCGTCGTCACCGTGCCGCGCGCAACCCCGAGCGTTCTCGCCAGCTCGGCAATGGGCGTCCGGCCGTCTTCGCGCAACGCGGAGAGCAGCCTCCGGTCGACCTCGTCCAGACCTCCTGTGACCATGATGCTCAACTCCACTAGTCAGATTGCACAATAAGCGCCCATTCAGTATGCAGTGTCGGGCTTGTCGTTGCAGATCGATGAACCGTACCGTGTGTAGAGGATAAGAGGAGAAATCGATGACCCGATTCGTTGACGTGCACAACATGGTTCGGTGGGTCGGCCACCACGGACTGACGGAGATCCTGCCCGGCTTGGTCGCCTATGTCGAGGACGACTTCCGCCGGTGGGAGAGCTTCGACAAGACCCCGCGCGTCGCGAGCCACACCCCGTTCGGCGTCATCGAACTCATGCCGACGAGCGACACGGACACCTACGGGTTCAAGTACGTGAACGGACATCCGTCGAACCCGGCGCGCGGCTTCCAGACCGTGACGGCCTTCGGTGTGCTCGCCGACGTGCACAACGGTTATCCGACGTTCATGTCGGAGATGACGGTGCTGACCGCGCTGCGCACCGCCGCGACCTCGGCGATGGTGGCGAAGGCGCTGGCGCGCCCGGATAGCAGGGTGATGGCCCTCGTCGGTGCGGGCAGCCAGTCGGAGTTCCAGGCGTTGGCGATCCGCTCGGTGCTCGGAGTCGACCAGTTGCGGGTGTGGGACACCGACCCGGATGCCATGGCCAAGGTGGTGCGAAATCTGACGCCGCTCGGATTCGACATCACGGTCGCGAGCTCGGTGACGGACGCGGTGGCCGGCGCCGACATCGTGACCACCTGCACCGCGGACAAGACGAACGCGACCGTGCTCACGCGCGACATGGTCGCGCCGGGCATGCACCTCAATGCGATCGGCGGCGACTGCCCCGGCAAGACGGAACTTGACGCCGCGATCCTGCCCGCCTCATCCGTGTTCGTGGAATACACGCCCCAGACACGCATCGAGGGGGAGCTGCAGAACCAGCCCGCCGACTTCCCGGTGACCGAGATCTGGCGTGTGCTCACCGGTCAGGCAGCCGGTCGCACCTCACCGGACGAGGTGACCGTGTTCGACTCCGTCGGGTTCGCGATCGAAGACTTCTCCGCGCTGCGCTATGTGCGGGACTCGGTCGACGGCACGGACTTCTACGACGACATCGATCTCGTGGCAAACCCCGACGACCCCAAGAACCTGTTCGGTTTCGTCGGCGCGCTCTCTCCCGTCGGCAGCTGACCATGGCCGTGCAGTCGCCCTCCGCAGTCGTCTTGGTTCGCCCGCACCATTTCAACGTCAACCCGGTCACCGCGGCGGACAACGCCTTCCAGAAGGTAGCCTCTGCGCCGGCCGAGGAGCTCGCGCGCAGTGCCTATCGCGAAGTGACCGGCCTCGCCGAGGCGCTGACGGAAGCGGGGGTGCGCGTGCACCTGTTCGAAGACGAGACGGAGGAGCGGCCGGACAGCGTCTTCCCGAACAACTGGCTCTCGACGCACATCGGAGGGCACGTCGCGGTCTATCCGATGTTCGCGCCCAACCGGCGGCTCGAACGCCGCCAGGACATCCTCGAATTGCTCAAGGCGACGTACCGCGTGCAGGACATCATCGACTATTCCGGCCTGGAGCACGACGGAATCTTCCTCGAGGGCACCGGAGCGATGGTGCTCGACAACGAAGAGCGGGTCGCCTACGTCGCGCGCTCGAACCGCGCGGACCCGATCGCCCTCGAGCGCTTCTGCACGAACTTCGGCTACGAGCCGATGGTCTTCGACGCGGCCGACCCGAGCGGCACTCCGATCTACCACACGAACGTGCTCATGTGCATTGGCACCGATTTCGTGCTCGCCGGCACGTCGATGATGCAACCGGAGGCGCGGCGCGCCGAGATCGTGGAACGCCTCTCTGCGGGCGGCCGCGAAGTCATCGACCTAGCCTTCGGCCAGATCGCGGACTTCGCCGGCAACGCGATCGAACTCGTCGGGTCAGCCGGGCGCATCCTCGCTCTGTCCCGCCGGGCCGCCGACAGCCTCCGGACTGACCAGCTCGCGATCATCGAGCGCAGCTGCACAGTGCTGGCTGTCGACGTGCCGACGATCGAGCTGTCCGGTGGCTCTGTGCGCTGCATGATCGCCGGCATCCACCTCACACCGCGCCGCTGAGACGAGGGAGCGCAGGCGCCCTGAGGACTAGGGTTGCGGAACGGCCACCGCCGTCGGCACGCCCCAGGCAACGGTCTGCTTAGGCTTCGCGAAGAACAGGACGATGACCGCTCCGAGGAGCGCGATCGCCGCAGGCAGCAGCAGCGACTGCGCCATCGCGGTGCTGAAACCGTCGTGCAGGACGACTGGGAGAGCGCCGCTGAACTCGCCGCCGGTCGGAGCCCCGCTTGGCAGCTCTGCGGCGAGCCGGATCTGCATGAGCGCCGCGATCGAGGCGCTCCCGAGCACCGCGCCGACCTGACGCGTGGTGTTGTAGACGCCGGAGCCGGCTCCGGCCTGGCTCTGCGGCAGATTGCGGGTGACGGTCGTGGAGATCGGCGACCACACGCAGGCGTTCGCGAGTCCCATGACGGCGCTCGGCAGCAGCAGCCAGCCGATCGCCACCCCCGGGGTCATGATCGCCGAGTACCAGAGCAGGGAGGCGGCCAGCAGTACGGCACCGGTGAACGCGATGTAGCGCGGGTTGATCCGATCGACGAGCCTGCCGACCGGCTGCGCGAGCCCCGCAGACAGCACCGCCATCGGCACGAGCATGAGCGCTGATTGCGTGGGGGTGAGCCCGAGCACGAGTTGGAAGTAGAACACGAGGGGCAGCGACATGCTCGTGACGGTGAAACCCACCGTCGTGATCGCGGCGTTCGCGAGGGAGAAATTGCGGTCGCGGAACAGCTTCAGCGGCAGCAGCGGCTCGCCCTTGTTGTACTTCTGCCACACGACGAAGCCGGCGAGCACCATCACTCCCGCCACGATGAGCGACCACACCGAGACTGGACCGGCGATCTCTCCCCAGTCGTAGCTCTGGCCCTCCTGCAGCCCGAACACGAGCAGGAACATGCCGATGGCGCTGAGCACGACGCCAGGGATGTCGAAACGGTGCGAGTGGATCGGCAGGACAGGAACGAGACGCCAGGCCATCACGAACGCGACGACACCGATGGGAAGGTTGATGAAGAAGATCCACTCCCATCCGAGGGAGTCGACGAGCACGCCGCCGAGGATCGGGCCGACGAGCGTCGCGACACCGGCGACGGAACCCCATACGCCCATGGCCGTTCCCCGCCGCTCCGGTGGGAAGATTCGCGTGATGACCGCCATCGTCTGCGGCGTCATCATCGCGGCGCCGAGCCCCTGGAACACTCGCGCCGTGATCAGCACGCTGATGTCGCCGGAGAAGCCGCACCACACGGATGCGGCGGTGAAGACGACGAGCCCGAGAAGGTAGAGATTCTTCGGCCCGAACCGATCGCCGAGCCGGCCGGTGATGAGCAGCGGGACCGCGTAGGCGAGCAGGTAGGCGCTCGTGACCCAGATCACCGCGTTGATGTCGGTGTGCAGCCCCTCCATGATCTTCGGGTTCGCGACGGACACGATCGTGGTGTCGATCAGGATCATGAAGAAGCCGATGACGAGGGCCCAGAGGGCGGGCCATGGGCGGTAGCTGTTGTTCATCGCCCCGTGAATCTACGCCTGTCATCCGCCAACTGACAAAAGACGCTCTCGACTAGACTTCAGGCATCCACCCGGTTTGTCTTCACAGGAGTGATTCGTGCCCATCATCGTCGTCGAGGTCATGCCGAAAGCCGAGCTACTCGACCCCGCAGGCAAGGCCGTTGCCGGCGCCCTCAGCAGGCTCGGCAAGGACCGATTCACCGCTGTCCGCATCGGCAAGCGCTTCGAGATCACGATCGAGGGACCGGCGGATGATGCCGCGCTCGCCGCAGCACGCGAGCTCGCCGAGTCCATGCTCTCCAACTCCGTGATCGAGGATGTCGTCGGCGTGAGATTCCTGGATGTCGAGGTCGCGAGCAGTTCCGCCATCGTCGCCGGGGAGACCCATTGACGCGCATCGGTGTCATCACCTTCCCCGGATCGCTCGACGACCGGGACGCGCAGCGCGCCATCCGTCGCGCCGGCGCTGAGCCGATCGCGCTGTGGCACGGCGACCACGACCTGCACGGTGTCGACGCGCTCGTGCTCCCCGGTGGCTTCAGCTATGGCGACTACCTGCGCTGCGGCGCGATCGCGAGCTTCTCGCCGATCATGAACGAAGTCGTCGACGCCGCGAACCGGGGGATGCCCGTGCTCGGCATCTGCAACGGCTTTCAGATGCTCGTCGAGGCGCACCTGCTGCCGGGCGGTCTCGTGCGCAATGATCACGGCTCCTTCATCTGCCGCGACCAGAAGCTGCTCGTCGAGAGTACGACGACCGCGTGGACCAACCAGTTCGAGCCCGGCGCCGAGATCACGATCCCGCTCAAGAACGGCGAGGGCGGCTACATCGCCGACGCCGAGACGATCGCCAGGCTCGAGGGCGAGGGCCAGGTCGTGGTCCGCTACCTCGAGGTCAACCCGAATGGTTCATTGAACGACATCGCCGGCATCGCGAACAAGCGCGGCAACGTCGTCGGTCTCATGCCGCATCCGGAGCACGCCACGGAGGAGGGCTTCGGGCCGGACACCGCTGCCGCCATGCGCAACGGAACGGATGGCCTCATCTTCTTCACGAGTGTTCTGAGGTCGCTCGTCCTCTCCTGAGCATCGCGGCGCACCTGACACGCGCGCAAATCTCAGGTATATGCTTCAAAGGTCTGTGAGCGTAAGTCAGCGATCAGGCCTCTGCTACCCCCTGTGAAAGACGCTGCCCTTGATTGCCCAGCTCAATGCCGCCCCCCTTCTCTCCCGCACCATGCTCGTCGGCGTCCTCGTCGCCGCGATGGCCGTCTTCACCTTCGGTGGCCCGTCCACGGCAGCTCACGCGGTGGGCGCCACCGTTCTCAATGAGGCCGAGCTGACGACGGCACTGAGTGCGGCCGGTGTCGGAAGCGACCCGGTCATCCTGGGTGGCACCTTCGGCGTGACGGCCGACAGCCTGATCGTCGAGCGCACGGTGACGCTCGACCTGGCCGGCAACTATCTCTTCGCCGGGAACATCCATCTCGACGCGGGGGTGACGCTCACGATCGTCAACAGCATTCCCTCCTCGGGACAGCTCGCTGCGTACTCGACAGCCGACGGCCTCGCCGGGATCACTACCACCGGCGCGACGCTGATCGTCGACAGCGGCGCGGTTTCCGCAGGCGGAGGCCCGTCCGCCGTGGGAATCGGCGGTGACACCGGCAGCGGCGGCGGTGCCGTCGTGATCGGTCCAGCGGGGACAGTCACCGCATCCGGGAGTGGCTCCATGAGCGCGGTCGGTGCCGGTGCCGGCGCCACCTCATTCGGATCACTCGAGGTCAACGGCAACTTCCGCCTGCAGTCCACGGAGCTCACCGTACCGATCGGTGCATCCATCACCGGAACCGGCACCATCACCAGCTGGAACCACATCACCAACAACGGCACCATCCTGCCGACGATCGCCGGCAACCAGGAAGTCTCCGGCAACAACTTCTATATCAACCTCGCGGATAACCACCCCGGCGATCAGGACTATGTCGCCTACCACCTCTATGCGCCGACCTTCCAGGCTGCCGGTATCGCATTCCCGACCCCGGACCGGGGCCCGCTGGTGTCACTCACGGACTGGACGAGCGAGCAGGACGGGACCGGGACGACACTGACCGAAACGACTCCGCTGAGCGGGCTCTCCTCAACCGTGTTCTACGCGCAGTGGACGACATCCGGCATCACGGCCATCTCCATCGACTACCTGGGCAGCCCGGCACCGGTCCAGGCCGGTTCCACCATGCTCACTGCCAGCTACTCGGTCGGAGCGGGAACCTGGGACATCACCGACCTCGTGACGTTCGGGAGCGACGTCGGCGCAGACCTCTTCGACATCGGATACTACGGCGCCTACGTCGAGACCGGGGCCGTCGGGCCGCGCACCATCACCGGCACGCTGACCTCGGATGCCACGGTGAGCGATACGGTCCACTTCGACGTCGTGCACTCGGAGTCGATCGCTGACATCGCGCTGGCCATGGCACCCGGCACCGTCGTCGCCGGGCGCAACTCGACCGCCTACCTGAGCGCGGTCGACGCCTACGAGAATGCGTTCGGCTACAACATCCTGCTCGACAACCCGTGCGACTGGTGCGAACTCACCCTGACCAGCAGCGACCCGACGGACGTCATCGACGCGAAGACGGGCAGGATCACCTTCACCACCCCTGGCACGCACACCATCACCGCCGAACTCAACATGGGCGAGGGCGGCTTCCTTTCCGCCGACGCGACGGTGACCGTCGTCGCAGCGCCGGCATCTCTCGCCGCGACCGGCTACCAGCCGGGCCAGGCACCATGGGCTGCGCTGCTGCTCCTGCTGCTCGGCCTCGTGCTCGTCGTGCGTCGGCGGAGAGCCTAAAGAGCCGGCCCGGCCGCCGCCAGTTCCAACTTTCGCACGATTCCGCCTCGTGCGGAGTCTGCGACGATAGCTGAGTGACCACTTCCACCGAGCGCAAGACCGCCATCACTCCCCGCCAGTTCTACCGCGTGATCGCGATCGCCGAGGCGGTGACCTGGACGCTCCTGATCGCCGGAATGCTGCTCAAGTACGTGGTGCAGGCCGGCAGTCTCGGCGTGCTCATCGGCGGCTCGCTGCACGGGCTGGTCTTCGTGACGTACGCGGGAACCGCCATCCTGGTCGGCGTGAATCAGCGTTGGAGCATGAAGCTCATCGCTGGAGCCGTGGTGACCGCGATCGTGCCCTACGCGACGATCCCCTTCGACCGCTGGCTGGAGCGGCGCGTCCTGCTCGAGGGCGACTGGCGCACGACCGCGACGGACGACCCGCGCGACCACAGCTGGATGGGCCGCCTGCTGCGCTGGATGCTGAACCACCCCGCCATCCTCGCGAGCGTCTTCGCGGTGGCCGTCGCCCTGATCGTGACGATCCTGCTGATCCTCGGGCCGCCAGGGGGCTGGGGCAGGTAGCGCACGGAGACTGCCCTTCGCGTGCCGGCGGGCGTATAGTCCGAAACACTCACTATCGAAGGAGATAGACCGTGTTCGGAAGCCCCTACCCCGACGTCGACATCCCGGACGTCAGCATCTACGACTACCTGTTCTCCGACTTGACGGATGCCGAACTCGACTCGATCGCCATCGTCGATGGGACCTCCGGCGCCGAGACCAGCTACCGAACGCTCGTGGCGCAGATCGATGGTGTCGCCGGTGCGCTCGCCGCGCGGGGCATCGGGGTCGGGACGGTCGTCGGACTGCTCTGCCCGAACGTTCCGGTGTTCGCAAGCGTGTTCCACGGCATCCTGCGTGCGGGCGCGACAGTCACGACCTTCAACTCGCTGTCGACCCCTGAGGACATCGAGAAGCAGATCACCGACTCCCACGCCACCTGGCTGATGACGATCTCGGCGCTGCTGGCCGGGGCGAAGGCGGCAGCCGCCGCGGTCGGAATCGCGGACGACCACCTCGTGGTCATCGACGGGGTGGACGGCCATCCCTCGCTGCGGGACCTGCTCGGCGAGGCGGCACCCGCGCCATCCGTGACCTTCGACCCGGCGACGCACCTTGCCGTGCTCCCCTACTCCTCCGGCACGACGGGAAAGCCGAAGGGGGTGATGCTGAGCCACCGCAACCTCGTGGCCAACGTCGAGCAGTCTCGCCAGATGATCACCATCGAGCCCGTCGACCGGGTGCTCGCCTTCCTCCCGTTCTTCCACATCTACGGGATGACGGTGCTCCTCAATCTCGCGATCAAGGAGCACGCGACTCTCGTGACGATGCCGAAGTTCGACTTCGTCGAGTTCCTGCGGGTCATGCAGGATCACCGCTGCAGTTTCGTGTTCATCGCACCGCCGGTCGCTGTCGGGCTCGCGAAGCATCCGCTCGTCGAGCAGTTCGACCTGTCGAGCGTGCGGATGATCCTCAGCGGCGCCGCCCCGCTCGACGGCGCACTCGCCCAGGCCGTTGTCGATCGCCTCGGCTGCCGGATGAAGCAGGGTTACGGCATGACGGAACTCAGCCCGGTCAGCCATGTCATCCCCCAGGCGAGCGACGATCTGCCGCTCAGCTCGGTCGGATTCACCGTCCCGAACATGGAGTGCAAGCTTCTCGACGTGGAGACCGGTGAGGAGATCGAACTCCCCACCGAAGGGGAGAGCAGGCCGGGGCACCTCATCTGCCGCGGACCGAATGTCATGCTCGGCTACCTCGGCAACGAGGAGGCGACCCGGGACATCATGGACTCGGACGGGTTCCTGCACACCGGCGACATCGCGACCGTGCGCTTCGACGGCGTCGTGACGATCGTCGACCGTCTCAAGGAACTCATCAAGTACAAGGGCTACCAGATCGCACCGGCCGAGCTCGAAGCGCTTCTGCTCACGCATCCGGCGATCGCGGATGCCGCGGTGATCGGGGTGCCCGATGCTGAGGGGCAGGAGGTCCCGAAGGCGTTCGTCGTGCTGCAGGCCGGCGCGGACCTGGACGAGGCCGCTGTGATGGACTTCGTGGCTGAGCACGTCGCGCCGTACAAGAAGGTGCGCCGTGTGCAGTTCACTGATGTCATCCCGAAGTCGGGCTCCGGAAAGATCCTGCGCAAGGATCTGCGGGCGGCCGAGCCGCGCTGAGGCCCTCCGGCGCTGGCTAGACTTGAGGCGTTCCCCGACGCTCTGGAGCCCTCCCCGCTGTGACTGATTCCGTCGCCAACGCCATCGCGACCCCCGACCACGAGCAGCCGTATGCGGCGCTCGGACTGAAGCCGGACGAGTACGCGCGCATCCGCGAGATACTCGGCCGGCGCCCGACGAGCGGTGAGCTCGCCATGTACTCGGTCATGTGGAGCGAGCACTGCTCCTACAAGAGCTCCAAGATCTATCTGCGCCAGTTCGGCGAGAAGGTTTCTCCGAAGATGAAGGAGAAGCTCATGGTCGGCATCGGCGAGAACGCCGGCGTCGTCGACATCGGGCAGGGCTGGGCCGTCACCTTCAAGGTCGAGAGCCACAACCATCCTTCGTTCATCGAGCCGTTCCAGGGCGCCGCGACCGGCGTCGGCGGGATCGTGCGCGACATCATCTCGATGGGCGCGCGTCCCGTCGCGGTCATGGACCAGCTGCGCTTCGGACGCGTAGACCATCCGGACACCGCGCGCGTCGTGCACGGCGTCGTCTCCGGCATCAGCTTCTACGGCAACTGCCTCGGCCTTCCGAACATCGGCGGCGAGACCTACTTCGACTCCTGCTACCAGGACAATCCGCTCGTCAACGCCCTCGCGGTCGGCGTGCTGCGCCACGAGGACCTGCACCTGGCGAATGCTCGCGGCGTTGGCAACAAGGTCGTGCTGTTCGGTGCGCGCACCGGAGGGGACGGCATCGGCGGTGCCTCCATCCTGGCCTCGGATACCTTCGCGGCAGGGGGTCCCACGAAACGCCCCGCCGTGCAGGTCGGCGACCCGTTCGCCGAGAAGGTGCTCATCGAGTGCTGCCTCGAGCTGTTCGCTGGCGAACTTGTCGAGGGCATCCAGGACCTCGGTGCTGCCGGCATCAGCTGCGCGACCAGCGAGCTCGCCTCCAATGGCGACGGCGGAATGTTCATCGAACTCGACCGGGTACTGCTGCGCGACCCGACGCTCACCGCGGAAGAGATCCTGATGAGCGAGAGCCAGGAGCGCATGATGGCGATCGTGCGGCCGGACAGGCTCGACGCATTCCTCGCCGTGACGGCGAAGTGGGATGTCGAGACGAGCGTGCTCGGAGAGGTCACCGACACCGGGCGGCTCGTGATCGACTGGCGCGGCGAGGAGATCGTCAATGTCGACCCGCGCACGGTCGCGATCGACGGACCGGTGTACGAGCGGCCGGTCGCCTACCCGACCTGGATCGACGCGCTGCAGGCCGATTCGGCATCCGCCCTTCCCCGTTCGAGCGATCCGGCCGTGTTGCGTGAGCAGTTCCTGCGGTTGCTCGGCTCGCCGAACCTCGCCTCGAAGGCGTGGATCACCGACCAGTACGACCGCTACGTCGGCGGCAACACGGCGCTGAGCTTCCCCGACGACGGTGGCATGGTGCGCGTCGACGAGGACAGCGGGCTCGGCTTCGCGATTGCCGCGGATGCGAACGGCCGCTACGCCCAGCTCGACCCGTACCAGGGCGCCCGCCTCGCCCTCGCCGAGGCGTACCGCAACGTCGCCGTGACCGGCGCCGTGCCGGCCGCGGTGAGCGACTGCCTGAACTTCGGCAGTCCGGAGAACCCCGAGGTCATGTGGCAGTTCTCCCGGGCCGTCGAGGGCCTCTCCGACGGGTGCCTCGAACTGGAGATCCCCGTCACCGGCGGCAATGTGAGCTTCTACAACCAGACCGGCGACGTACCGATTCACCCGACGCCGGTCGTCGCGGTTCTCGGTGTGATCCAGGATGTGGCTGCTCGCATCCCGAGCGGCTGGCAGGACGAGGGCAACAACATCTACCTGCTCGGCACGACAGCGCTCGAACTCGACGGCTCCGCCTGGGCCGGAACCGTGCACGACCACCTCGGCGGTGTTCCTCCGGCCGTCGACCTCGCCCAGGAGAAGAAGCTCGCCGCCCTGCTCGCGGCCGGCGCGCAGGAGTCGCTCATCGCATCCGCCCACGACCTCTCCGACGGCGGTCTCGCCCAGGCTCTCGCCGAGAGCGTCCTGAGGTTCGGTGTCGGTGCGCGCGTATGGCTGACCGAGATCATGCTGCGTGACGGCGTGGATGCCGCAACCGCGCTGTTCAGCGAGTCGACCGGGCGGGTGCTCGTGAGCGTTCCGCGCGAGGACGATGTGAAGTTTCAGGGTCTGTGCGCCGGCCGCGACTATCCGGCGCTGCGCATCGGGGTCACCGACGCTTCGGCCGGCGAGGCGGGAACGTCAGTCCTCGAAATCCAGGACACCTTCACGCTCAGCGTCGACGAACTGCGAACCACCCACCGCTCGCCCCTGCCCGCCCACTTCGGCTAGCCAGAGCTACTGCTGCGTCTCGATGCTCGCCGTCGAGGCGATCTCCTCGTGGTGGTGGATGACCTCCGCGACGACGAAATTGAACCATTTCTCTGCGAACGCCGGGTCGAGGTGGCTCTCCTCGGCGAGCGCGCGCAACCTCGCCGTCTGCACCTTCTCGCGCTCGGGGTCCGACGGCGGCAGGCCGTGCGAGGCCTTGAGCCTGCCCACCTGCTGCGTGAACTTGAAACGCTCGGCGAGGAGGTGCACAAGAGCGGCGTCGATATTGTCGATGCTCAGCCGGATGCCGGCGAGCTCCCTGAGAACGTCGCCGTCCACATCCACAGCCGGGTCCGAGTCAGTTGCCATGACATGACTCTAGTTCGCCGCGCGCTGCTGCTGGGCGACTGCGGCTGCCCTGGACCTGAGCCGGATGCGCTGCTGCGTGAACAGGATGCCCACGAGCACGAGCACGGCTCCAATCGGTTCGTGCCAGGACAGCGTCTCCCCCAGCACCAAGAACCCGAGCACGACAGCGACGACCGGGATCAGGTAGGTCACGGTCGATACGTTCGTCGGCCCCCACGCCCGCAGAACGGCGATGTTCCAGATGTAGGCGAGCCCGGTTCCGAAAGCTCCGAGCAGGACGAGGCTCGCCACCACCGGGAAGGTGAGGTCGACCGGTCCGAATGCGAGGAACGGCGTGAACACGAGCATGATGGCCGCGGCCATTCCGATGTTCAGGAACGCAACGGTCGTCCCGCTGATCGGTTTGGGGCTCACGAACTTGCGCAGATATCCGATCGCGACCCCGTAGGAGACGGCAGCCGCGATGCAGGCGAGCTGGCCCCACAGATCACCGCTCAGGTCGGTGTACTGCCACGGCGCGATGATGACGATGACGCCGAGGATCCCGACGAGCACGCCGACGACCTGACCTCGGTTGAGTCTCTCCACCCGGAACGCGACGGCGGCGAGGATGGCGGTCGCGATGGGGGTGACCGAGTTGTAGATGGCGGCGAGACCGGATGAGACGTGCTGCTCTGCCCAGGCGAACAACAGGTGCGGGATAACGCAGTTCGTGACCGCGATCACGATGAAGTGGAGATACACGACACGTTCCCGTGGGAGCCTGTGCTTCCCGACGATCATCACGATGCCGAGCGTGAGGGCGCCGAGGATCTCGCGCGACCACCCGATCTGGGTGTAGGAGACGCCGTCGAGCGCCACCTTCATGAACAGGAAGCTCGCGCCCCAGACGAAACCCATCGCCAGGAACTGGAAAAGTACCCCATACTTCCCGACACCTGCGAGTTTCGACTTCACAGATTGACACTACAGCCAGCGCGCTCGAGCTATGAGCGAAGGCCATTTCTGGCCTTCGCTGCGAGGCCAGCGCCGACGCCCGTCCCGGGCGTCGGTAAACTTCCTCCCTACTCCGGCGGAGCCCGGAACAACACGGGTCGCCCTTCGAACCTCTCCAGCCGGGACTCAAGCCGCGCCCGCACGGCCGGCCACTCTTCGATCACGACGGAGAACATCGCCGTGTCACGCCAGGTGCCGTCCGGTCGCGGCTGTTCACGGCGGACAACCCCCTCGAAGCTCGCCCCGAGCGCGGCGATCGCCGCGCGGGAGTGCAGGTTGAGCACGTCGGTCTGAATCTTCACCCGCCCGAATCCGGAGTCGAAGGCGTGCCCGAGCAGCAGCAGCTTCGCCTCCGGGTTCACTGCTGTCGACCATACCCGCGGGTCGTAGGCGGTCCAGCCGATGTGAGTGGCCTCGCGACGCTCATCGAAGTCGGCGAGCGTCGTCGTGCCGACAATCTCACCGTCGTGCGGCCCGCCCACCACGACGACGGCGAAACGGTTGCCGCGCTCGGGGTCGAGGTAATTCGCCGCCCAGCGCCGGAACGCCTCCAGACTCTCCGGAAGGTCGACCAGCCCCCCGCCGAACCCGAACTCGAACACGCTGCGGTGGGCGATCGCCGTGTACAGGCCCGGGAGGTGAGCGGGGGTGAGCGGCTCGAGGCGCACGAACCGGCCCTCGAGAATAGTGGGCTTTGGTCGTGTTGCGGTCACCGTTCCATCCTGCCACCGGTCGATGGGACGATAGACCGCATGACAGAATCCATGTCGTTCCGCGAGTGCGCCGAGGCGCTCGTCGAGCTTCTCGAGGACATCCGGCCGGAGCAGTGGGATCAGCCCGGCCTCGGAGTCTGGACGGTCAGGAGCCTCGCGGGTCATGCCGCGCGCGCTGTGCAGACCGTTGAGCAGTACCTGGCCGGTCCCGAGCCGGATGCCGCCGATGTCCCGGATGCCGAGAACTACTATGTGAGCGTGCTCGGCGACGTCGACAACGATGCGGTCGCGGAGCGGGGGGTCCTCGCGGGTCTGGCCCTCGGGGACGACCCGGCCGCATCCGTCACGCTCTCGCTGGCGAGCGCTCTCGCGGCGCTCGCCGCGCAGCCGACGACCCGACTCGTCTCGGTCATCGGCGGCAGGAGCATCCCGCTCACGGAGTATCTCCGCACTCGCGTGCTGGAGCTCGTCGTGCACACCATGGACCTGTCGCGCGCGACCGGAATCACCCACACGCTGCCTGTCGCCGCGGTTGCCGACACCGCAGCGCTCGCGGCTCGCGTTGCAGTGCTCAAGGGTGCCGGTGACGAGCTGTTGCTCGCGCTCACCGGAAGGGTCGCGCTGCCAAAGGGTTTCAGCGTGGTGTGACTGCGGTCGCCGAGTCCCCGACGAGATCGTGGCGAACCACGATCGCATCCCGGCCGGGCCCCACCCCGATCGCCGACATCCGTGAGCCGCTCATGGCCTCGAGCGCGAGAACGTAGTCCTGGGCGTTCTTCGGAAGGTCCTCGAACCTTCGCACGGAGGTGATGTCCTCGGTCCAGCCCGGAAAATTCTCGTAGATCGGCTTCGCGTGGTGGAAGTCGGACTGTGAGACCGGCATCTCCTCGATGCGCTCGCCCTCGACCTCGTAGGCGACGCACACCGGGATGCTCTCGATGCCGGTGAGCACGTCGAGCTTCGTGAGCACGAAGTCGGTCACGCCATTGATGCGCGCGGCGTAGCGCGCAATGGGCACGTCGTACCATCCGGTGCGGCGGCGGCGGCCGGTCGTGGTACCGAACTCTGCGCCCTTCTCGGTGAGGAAATCGCCCCACTCATCGAACAGCTCCGTCGGAAACGGTCCGGCACCGACTCTCGTCGTGTACGCCTTGACGACTCCGATCACCCGGTCGAACCGGTTCGGCGCCACACCGGATCCGGTCGCCGCGCCTCCACTCGTCGCATTCGACGAGGTCACGAAGGGGTAGGTGCCGTGATCGACATCCAGCATCGTGGCCTGCCCGCCCTCGAACAGCACGATCTTGCCTGCGTCGAGCGCCTGACTCAATTCCCGTGAGGTGTCGCCCACCATGGGGCGGAGGCGCTCTGCGTACTCCAGCAGCTCGGCGACGACCTCGTCGATCGTGATCGCCCTGCGGTTGTAGATCTTCGCGAGGATCTGGTTCTTCTGGAACAGCGCGCCCTCGACCTTCTGGCGCAGGATGTTCTCGTCGAACAGGTCCTGGATCCGGATGCCGACCCGGTTGATCTTGTCGGCGTAGGCCGGGCCGATCCCGCGCCCGGTCGTGCCGATCTGGCGCTTGCCGAGGAAGCGCTCCGTCACCTTGTCGAGCGTGCGGTGGTAGCTCGTGATGACGTGGGCGTTCGCGCTCACCCGAAGCTTCGACACGTCGACGCCGCGCGCGGAGAGCGCATCGAGCTCCTCGAACAGCACGGCGATGTCGATGACCACACCGTTCGCGATGACCGGGACGACGCCGTCGGTGAGGATTCCGGAGGGCAGCAGGTGCAGCGCGTACTTCTCTGAGCCGATGACCACCGTGTGACCGGCGTTGTTCCCACCGTTGAACTTCACGACGTAGTCGATGCGGCTGCTGAGCAGGTCGGTGGCCTTGCCCTTGCCTTCATCGCCCCATTGGGCGCCGATCAGGACGATTGCGGGCATGGCGGGGATCCCTTTCGATCGGTGGGGGATTACACCCCAGTCTATCGAGCGGCCGGACCGCTGCTCTAGGCCTC
>DATCXP010000263.1:0-2019 GCA_036565765.1 Terrimesophilobacter sp. | reverse complement strand
TGAACACGAGGTCGCCCGTCGATTCCTCCTGCACGGTCTCGGAGTCGACGACGGTCCTCATGGTCGGGCCTGGCCTCCATTCGTCGGTCGTCACGAGGTAGGGGCCGAATGGCGTCGTGTTCTCGAATGTCTTGCCCTGCAGCCACTGCAGCGTGCGGTACTGGAAGTCGCGCATCGACACGTCGTTCAGTACCGCGTAGCCGGCGATCACTCCCTCCGCTTCCGCCTCGCTGAGGTTCCTGGCCGGAGCGCCGATCACGACCGCGAGCTCGCCCTCCCAGTCGACGGCGTCCGAGACCGCGGCCAGCTCGATGTCGTCGAACGGCCCGACGAGGGCTTCGGGGTATTTCGCGAAGAATGTCGGAACCCCCGGCAGTTCGCGCCCCATCTCGAGGATGTGGTTGCGGTAGTTGAGCCCCGCGCAGACGATCTTGCCAGGGGCCGGGATGACCGGCGCCCACAGCCTCGGCTCGATCGAGGAGAGCGGATGGGCGGTGCCGCTCGCTGCCGCGGCGACCGACCGCCAGTCGGCGCGCTTCAGCAGAGCCCCGACATCCGGGACCCCGCTGATCTCGACCGCGGCGTCGGCGGTCACGAGCACGGCGGCGGTGCCGCCGTCAATGCGCAGGGTTGCGAGTTTCACGCGGGTACTCCGTAGCGGTCGAGGTCGATGGGTCGTCGAGTTCGAGCGTAGCGCGGACCGGACCCTGCGTTTCTGGAACGACCTAGCCTGGAGCGGTTCCGAAGACGCGGCGGGAGAGTGCCAGGATGTCGCGGTCGAGAACGTCGAACTTGCCCGTGAACTTCGCGTCCAGGGCCTCGAACCGGGAATCCATCGTGTTCCGGAGCCCGGCGATATCGGCCCTGACTTCGCCAATCGAGGCGGCCAGCGTTCGGTTGAAGCTCGTGGTGACGATGCCGATCGTGCCGAACATCGCCGCGAACACGCCGATGAGCACCCAGACCTGTGGCCCGGTCAATGTCAGCACCCTTCAATTGTCCCTCAGGAGTGATCGGCACTCTAGTCGCGTGGCGGTTCGGACGGTGTCGGCGGCTGCTGTCTAGTATCAAACTGCAGGGCCGGCTGCTTGTGTTGAGGAGGAGCAGTTGGAGATCACAGCGCTGGATCGGCGATTCTGGCAGGTGAGCGTCGGCGGCGAGGTCGCCGGCTACGTCGATGAGATTGAGGTCGCCGGCGAGACGCGATATCGCGCGCGCCGCCTGAAGTGGCCGGACGGCCGCTGGGTGGTCATCGGCGAGTGGTGGGAGTTGGATGCCGCCCTGCAGGCGTGCGCCGACGTCCCACCCAGGAAGGTCAGGGTGCGGAAGCTCGTGGTTCCGCCCCAGAATCGCTGGTTCTGACCGGCGCGGCGCAACCCGAGCACAATGGAGGGAGCGGCTCCGTTCTGCCGCGAGCGAGGAGCAGTTGCCATGGGAAGTCAATCACTGGGGGCCGCGCTGGAGCGCGAGCACCGCGAGATCGACGGCGGGATCGAGGAGTTCACCGCGAACCAGGCGAATGGACGACAAGCGGTCGAACCCCTGGTGCGCGCCATGACGGGGCTGCGCCGCCACATCTACCTCGAGGAGGAGTTCCTGTTCCCGCCGCTGCGGGAGGCCGGGATGATGATGCCGATCTTCGTCATGCTCCGCGAGCACGGCGAGCTGTGGAACACGATGGACGCCGTCGAGGCGCTTCTGGAGAAGGACAACGACCCCGAGGCGACGGTGAATGCCTGTCGTGAGCTTCTCGCACAGCTGGACCAGCACAACTCGAAGGAGGAGCCGATCATCTACCCCCAGGCGGACAAGGTCCTCACCGCGGAGGCAAGCTCCGGGTTGAGCGCGTTCCTGGCGGACGGCCGGATGCCGGCGGGTTGGGTCTGCAGCGCGGTGCGGCCGAAGTAGCGGTCACAGCGCGTCGGCTCAGGCGACGGCCTTGTGGGACTTCCCGGCCAGGTGTGGCCCGGCGAGCACCGGCTCGTACTTCGCACTCTCGCCGTCGGCGAGACACGACGG
>DATCXP010000253.1:0-6320 GCA_036565765.1 Terrimesophilobacter sp. | reverse complement strand
GCGTGAGGCCAGAAATGGCCCTCACCGCAATGCGCCGCGCGCTCAGGGAGCGGAGTCTGGGCGATGCCAATCGTCGGAGCGCCCTCCGGACTTCGCGAGCAGCCTGACGTTCTCGATCTCGACGGTCTTGTCCATCCCCTTCACCATGTCGACGATGGCGAGCGCGGCGACCGCGACCGCGGTCATCGCCTCCATCTCAACGCCGGTGCGGTCGGCCGTGCGCACGGTCGCGGTGATCTCGACCCCGCCGTCGACAACGGAGAGGTCGACGCTCGCGCCGTGCACTCCGATCACGTGGGCGAGCGGGAGCAACTCGGGCGTGCGCTTGGCGGCCTGGATTCCCGCGATGCGCGCGACCGCGAGCACGTCGCCCTTCGGCGCAGTCCCCGATCGCAGCGCGTGAATGACGGTGGACGAGCAGCGCACGAACCCCGCCGCCGTCGCCTCCCGGGTGGTCGGCGTCTTGGCCGTCACGTCGACCATGCGGGCCTGGCCGCTGGAGTCCAGGTGGGTGAAGGGCTGCTCGCTCATGGAACCAGTGTGACATCCACGAGCTCGCCCGCGCGGACTTCTGTCACGTCCTCGGGTACCGTCGCGAGGGCGTTCGCCTCCGCGAGACTGGCGACGAGGTGCGAGCCGGAACCGCCCCTGCTGGCCGGCCGCACGGTCCAGATGCCATCCGGATGCCGTTCTGCGAACGCGGGCATGAACTGCGCGCGCCCCACCGGGCTGCGCCAGCCCTCGGTCACGGTGGCCGGCATCGACGGCCGGTGCAGCTCGGAGCGACCCTGCAGCGCGAGCAGTGCCGGGCGCACGAACTCCTCGAACGAGACGAAGACACTCACCGGATTGCCGGGGAGGGCGAAGATCGGCGTTCCCTCGCGGCCATCCTGACCTGGCCACCGGCCGAACCCCTGCGGCTTGCCCGGCTGCATGCGGACCGGCCCGAACCACACTCCGAGGGGCGCGAGGACGGCCTTCACGACGTCGAAGGCGCCGACGCTCACACCGCCGGAGGTCACGAAGGCGTCGACATCCTGAGCGTGGCGCTCGAAGAGGGAACGGAGGGCGTCCTCGCTGTCCGGCACCGAGCCGAGTTGCACCGGAATGCCACCGCATTCGGCGACGGCCGCAGCCAGCAGTGTCGAATTCGAGTCGTGGATCTGACCGCGCTCGAGGCGTTCGCCCGCCGCGCGCAGCTCGGAACCCGTCGAGAGCACGCCGACTCGGGGTGCCGGATGCACCCGCAGGATGCTCGAACCGGTGGCGGCGGCCGCGGCCAGGTCCCGGCCGTTCAGCGTTCGGCCGGCGGTCAGCACCGCGTCTCCGGCATGGACGTCGCTTCCTGCCCGGCGAATGTGCGCTGCCGGCCTCGGAGCCTGGCGGATGAGCACCGTTGCCGTGCCCTCGTCGGTGTCCTCGATCGGCACGATGCAGTCGGCGTCGCCGGGCACCGGGGCGCCCGTCATGATGCGGGCGGCTTCACCGGGTCCGAGCCTTGGACTCAGCGCGGACCCCGCCGGGAGGTCGGCGACGACCCGGAGAGCGACCGGGGCGTCCGGGCCGGCGGCAGCGGCATCCGCTCGGCGAAGCGCGTAGCCGTCCATGGCGGAGTTGTCGAAGCCGGGAACGTCGACGAGGGCGACGACGTCCTCGGCGAGAGTGAGGTGGAGGGCCTGCGCCAGGGGCAGCGCCACGGCCCGAAGCGGCCGAACGGTCGAGAGGATCCGGTCCCGGTGCTCTGCGACGCTGATGCTGGCTGGAGTGCGATCCCCCACGTGGGTCATTCCTCAACTCTATCGATCGACGCCGGAATCCCTGGCGAGGGGATTTTCGCGACAAGCACGTCATATGATCCGCACCTGCGGTGATAATCTCGCAGTTATGACTCAGTATCGGATCAGTGAAGCGGCCAGGCTCCTCGGGGTCAGCGACGACACGGTTCGCCGCTGGATCTCTGCCGAGACCGTGACGGTGACGAGGGACGAAGCCGGACGGCAGGTCATAGCCGGTACAGAGTTGGCGCGTCGCGCCCAGGAGACGGCGATTGCCCCCGGCGACCCCTCCGGAATCGGCAGCAGCGCGCGCAATCGCATGGTCGGTCTGGTCACCGCGATCACGAGCGATGCGGTGATGTCACAGGTGGAGCTCCAATGCGGTCCGCACCGGATCGTCTCCCTCATGTCTACCGAGGCGGTCCGCGATCTCGGGCTCGAGATCGGCTCGCTCGCGATCGCCGTCGTGAAGGCCACCATGGTCATCGTCGAAACCCCCAAGGAATCCTGAGCATGGCGCCCGCCGGGAACCGTTCCCGCCGCTCGGTCTTCCCGGCCGCTGTCCTGGCATCCGCGGCTCTTCTGCTGCCCGCCTGCACTCCGGTGGTTCCCGCGCCGGGGCCGGCGTCGAGCGACACGCGGGCTCTCAGCGGAAGCCTCACGATCTTCGCGGCAGCCTCCCTCACCGCCTCGTTCACAGAACTGGCGAAGGAGTTCGGATCCGACAACCCCGGCGTCACCATCGCACCGATCTCCTTCGACGGATCGTCGACGCTCGCCACGCAGATCGACGAGGGCGCCCCGGTCGACGTCTTCGCCGCGGCCGACGAGGCCAGCATGGCCAGGGTCGCCGACCTGATCGATGGGATGCCGACCGACTTCGCGGTCAACGTCCTGCAGATCGCGGTCCAGCCGGGAAACCCGCTCGGAATCACCGGACTCGCGGACCTCGTGAAGCCGGGAGTCCAGGTCGTGCTGTGCGCACCGGAGGTCCCCTGCGGTGCCGCATCCCGCAAGATTCTCGACCTCGACGGGGTAACGGTGACCCCGGTCAGCGAGGAGCAGAACGTCAAGGCCGTGCTCACCAAGGTGCAGACGAAAGAGGCGGATGCCGGTCTCGTCTACCTGACGGATGTCTCGGCCGCGGCCGGTTCCGTCGATGGCGTCGTCATCGCCGGTGCCGGCCGTGCGGCGAACTCCTACCCGATCGCCGCGCTCAAGGCGTCCGCTAATCCGGACGTCGCCGGCGCCTTCGTGGACTTCGTCCTCTCCGCCCGCGGGCAGGCCGTCCTCGCGAAGTACGGGTTCACCGCACCATGAGTGCGAGACTTCCGGCCGAGCACGTCGCGGGGATACCGCGACTGCTCTACCTCCCGGCGGCCCTGGGGTTCGCGCTGCTGGTTCTTCCCCTCCTCGGGTTGGTGATCCGTGCGGACTGGCCGCGGGTGCCCGCCGCGATCACTTCGAGCGAGGCGCTGTCCGCCCTGGGTCTCTCGCTTCAGACGGCGACAATGGCGACGGTCCTCTGCGCGATCGTCGGTGTGCCGCTCGCGCTCGTGATCGCGAGGTCGGGAGCACGAGTGGCGGGACTGCTGCGGGCACTCACGACTCTTCCACTCGTGATGCCCCCGCTCGTCGGCGGCATCGCCCTGCTCTACCTGCTCGGCCGCAATGGGCTGGTGGGGAGCGCGCTCGAGCTCGGCCTCGGCATCCGGATCCCGTTCACGACAGCTGCCGTCGTGATCGCGCAGTCCTTCGTCGCCCTCCCCTTCCTGGTGATCTCGGTCGAGGGTGCGCTGCGCACCGCGGGAACCCGCTTCGAGACGGTTGCCGCGACGCTCGGCGCAGGCCGGTGGACGGTGTTCAGGCGGATCACGCTCCCGCTCATCCTCCCCGGGTTCGTCTCGGGAACGGTGCTGTGCTTCGCGCGTGCGCTCGGCGAGTTCGGTGCGACCGCGCTGTTCGCCGGCAACGCGGCCGGGATCACCCGGACGATGCCGCTCGCGATCTACACGGCGTTCAACGGCGCCGGGGTGAGCCAGGACTCCGCGATCGCCCTCTCGCTTCTGCTCATCGTCGTCGCGATCGTCATCCTGCTCCTCCTGCGCAGCTGGCGTGCAGAGCCGGAGCGCTGATCGTGGGCCTCAACATAGAACTCGTGGTGAATCGCGGTGCCTTCACCCTCGATGTCGCGCTCCGGGTCGCGGACGGCGAGACCCTCGCCCTGCTCGGGCCGAACGGCTCGGGCAAGTCGACGATGCTCAAGGCGATCGCTGGACTTCTCGCACCCGAGCGCGGATCCGTTGACGTCAACGGGCGCAGCCTGACCCAGGTGGGCGGTGCCGTGCGGGATGTCGCCGTCGCGCCTCATGAGCGCAGGATCGGGCTTCTCGGGCAGGACCCTCAGCTCTTTCCGCACCTCAGTGCGCTCGAGAACGTTGCGTTCGGCCCACGCTCGAGGGGCGAATCCACAGCCCGCTCGCGAGAGAAGGCCGCGCGCTGGCTCGACGCCGTTGGCCTTCTGGAGTTCGGCACTCGCCGACCGTCCCGACTTTCGGGAGGCCAGCAGCAGCGTGTCGCGATCGCGCGAGCGCTCGCAGCGGGCCCGGATGTCCTCCTGCTGGATGAACCGATGGCCGCACTGGATGTTCAGAACGCGACAGCGGTGCGAACGCTCCTGCGCGAACGGCTCGGGACCATCTCGATCCCGACCATCGTGGTCACCCACGATGTCGTCGATGCCATGGCGCTCGCCGACCGGGTCGCGATCCTGGACGACGGTCGCATCGTCGACAGCGGCACTCCCGCGATGGTGCTCGGGCGGCCGAAGAATCAGTTCGCCGCATCGCTCGTCGGAGTGAATCTGCTGGAGGGGGTTCTCGAGGCGGGCGGCACCGTGCTCTGCGAGGATGGTCGGCGATTGCGAATCGGGCCCGTCAAGGCGAGCGGGGTGAGAGCGGGCGACCGCGTCGCCGCGGCATTTCCGCCTTCCGCCGTCACGGTGCACCCCGTTCTGAACGCGGGCACCGCATCCACTTCGCACCTCTCCTCGTGGTCTGCGGTGGTCGGCCCTCTCGAACCGGCCGTTCGTGGCGTCCGCGTACCGTTCGTCGGAGACAGCGTGGTCGCCGAGGTGACGACCGCTGAGTTCCTGGCCAGCGGAATCCAGGAGGGAATGACGGTTTCGGTCTCAGTCGATCCCGCATTTGTCACCGTGTACCCTTCGCCGCTGATCCCGGATCGGGTGGCAGGATAAAGGAGTGACAACGACTCGGCGATCGCTCGGGCTGCCGCTGTCTCTTCTCTCGCTCGGTGTCGTCGGGTTCGTCGCAGCGTTCGCACTCACCCTCGACAAATTCGCGCTGCTGGAGAATCCGGATGCGCAATTGGGCTGCAACTTCAGCGTTCGTGATCATCGAGCCGCCGGTGAGGAACGGGGGCATGGCATCCAGAAGCTCCTGACGCCCGTACAGCACGCCGATCCCCAGCGGACCTAGTGCCCCTTCTTTCCTGGCCAGGCGCACCAGCTCAGCGACGGGGGTGATCGATCCGAGCACGTTGGAGGCGTGGGCGAAGGCGAGCACCTTGGTGCGGGGGCCGATCAGGCTCGCGGCGTCCTCCAGCCGAACACGATTCCACCCTAGCCCCGCCGTTCAGGAGCGTCGCCGGAGCGACTGGGCGAACGCCAGCACCAGGAGAACGACGATGATGCCCCAGGCGGTGACGCCGAACCACACCCACACCGTCGCAAGGTCGCGCATGAACTCGAAGTCGATCGCCCGACCCAGCGTCACCGAGGCCACGGCGTACATTCCGAGCGGGAACACGACGCTCCACAACTTCGGTTCGTAGCTCCAGGGGAATCGACGCACGAGGTACCGCCACAGGCCGAAGAGCACGAGCGCCGGGATGAACCAGCTGCCGAACGACCACAACACGACAGCGGCCCCGGCGACGAAGGCGTGCATCTCCTCGAGGAGCGGGTTCGGGGCGCTCGAGGAGAGCATGAGGATGCCGGCTGCCGCGCGAACACTGATCGCCGTCGCCCCCATGAGGATCCAGTAGGCGGGCCCCATCTCGGCCGGGGTCGTCTCGATGAGGAACAGACGCAGGAAGATGATCACGACGAGGATGAGGTAGAGCACGACGCCGACGCTCCAGAACAGCACGGAGGCTACGGCGAGCAGCTCCCGGCCCATCGGCCACGGCAACTGGGGGGCGAGGGCGGTCGCGAGCACGGCGATGGATTGGGTGCCGACCACCCAAATGAGCCACACCCCGGTGATCTCCCGCAGTAGAGGACGGTTGCCGGCGAGCACGATCGAGGAGAACAACCCGTAGGTGAGGACGAGCCACACCATAAGGGCGCAGAGCCCGAGGACGAGCGAGATCGACCAGAGTCCGTGCGCGAGCAGCGCGGTGGCCAGCACGTTGGTCCCGGCCACGACCGTGAAGTAGGAGACGGCGCTCGAGGGTGCGCGCAGCGAGGCGGCGAACCAGCGCGGGAAGCGGAGGGCGCGCAGTAGGTAGGCGATCAGAAGGACG
>DATCXP010000243.1:0-18053 GCA_036565765.1 Terrimesophilobacter sp. | reverse complement strand
TGCACCGCATCCTCGTGCACATGATCGCCGAGACGGCCCGCCATGCCGGCCACGCCGACATCCTGCGCGAACTCATCGACGGGAAGGCCGGCGTGCGCGCCGACAACAGCAACCTGCCCGAGCACGACACCGAGTGGTGGCGCGACTACGTCGAGACGCTCAAGCGCGCCGCCGAGGACGCGGAGCCGATCTAGGGGCGCGAGTCCCTCCTGGGCGGCCTCTGCGAGGAGCACGCCAGGGGCCGCTGAAGCGACTACGCCCGCAGAGCCCTGTCCCGCATCCATCCCCAGGCCCCGAGGCCCGTGGCGACGACGAGCAAGAACGTCGTCGACAGCGTCGTCCAGGCGTCGTGCAGCAGACTTCCTCCGATCAGCAGGTACAGGCGAGTGTCCACCGGATTTCCCGCGGAAGGACTGAGTGACGACTGATTGTCGGCGATCAGGCGGATCAGCGTGACGATCACCACCACGACGAGAGCGATGAATACCGCGACGAACGACCGACCGATGGCCCCGCCCACACGCAGTTCCGGTCTCAGAGGTGCGATGAGCCAGAACGAGACGAACGCACCAAGGGCGAGCGGCACCATGCGCCACAGCGCAAGGGGGACCGTCACGCCGAAGACTGCCCCGGCGTAGTCGAGCGCTTCGATCGACCGGATGGTCTTGGCCTGCACGTACACGACGCCCTCGATGTTCGTGAGGACGAAGACGACGACACCGACAACGAGGATGATCCCCGCCGCGACGGCGGCGACCGCAAGGTGCCTTGCGGCTGTCGGCTTGGGATCAACGGATGTCATGGTGGCTCCTCCGGTCGATGGCTGAGGGATGTTTCGGTTCTGACCATCCTGTCGTATCCGACAGAGAGGATTGCGCCATCAACCGTGCTCGCCACTGATGCCCGGCATCCGATACCGTCTGACCATGCCAACGCTGCAGCTGCCCATCGAAACCGACCGCCTGCTGCTGCGGGCCTTCACCCCGGATGACGCCGAACGCTACTTCTCCTATCGCAGCCTGCCCGAGACCGTCCGCTATCTGTATCGCGACCCGATGACGCGCGAGCAGGCCGACGAGGCGGTGGCGAAGTCCGCGAGGCTCGAATTCGTCAAGGACGGTGACATCCTCGCGCTCGCGATCCATCCGAAGGGCGCCGCCGAGTTTGCGGGCGAGGTCATTCTGAAGATGACAAGCACCGCGGCCGAGCAGGCGGAGATCGGATACAGTCTGCATCCGGATGCCGTCGGCAACGGCTACGTGACCGAGGCGGCGAGGGCCATGCTGAGGCTGGGCTACGAGCACTTCGGCTTCCATCGCATCTTCGCCCGCATCGACGAAGACAACACGGCGTCGTCGAATGTCGCGCATCGCCTCGGGATGCGTCAGGAGGCTCGACTGGTCGAGAGCGACCGGTTCGGCGGCCGGTGGGGTACGGAACTCGTCTTCGCCATGCTCGCGAGCGAGTGGCACGCGCTCACGGTAAGCTGATCCGACAATCGAATATCGGGCCGCATGCACGATGCGGGAGAGCCATCCGACCGCAGGATGGCACCGAAGGAGCAAGCCTCCCCGCCAATCTCTCAGGTCACATGTACCGCATCGAACTGGCCACTCTGGAGAGCGGATGCCTGACGGCATCCCGCCCACGGTGAAAGCCGACGACAGTCGGTGAAACTCTCAGGCTCAATACAGAGGGGGAGTTCCACCGCTTCAGTGCCAGGAGAACTCGTGTCCGATACCCCGTCCAGTGAACGACTGCCCCCGCTGTATCAGCTCCATGCCGACGCCGGCGCGAGCTTCACCGATTTCGCCGGATGGCAGATGCCGGTGAGCTACGGATCCGACCTCGCCGAGCACCACGCGGTGCGCCAGGCGGCCGGTCTGTTCGACATCTCGCACATGGCCGAGATCATGGTCTCGGGGCCGGACGCTCCGGCCTTCCTCGACTACGCGCTCGCCGGAAAGCTCTCGGCGATCGCCATCGGCCAGGCGAAGTACAGCCTGCTGCTCGAGGAGTCCGGCGGGATCGTCGACGATCTCGTCGTCTACCGCCTGCAGCCGGAGGAGTTCCTCGTCGTGGCCAATGCGGGCAATCGTTTCGCCGCAGCCACGGCGCTGAGCGATCGTGCGAGCGGCTTCGACGTCACTGTCACCGATCAGAGCGACGACTGCGCGCTCATCGCGGTGCAGGGTCCGAAGGCGCGAGCGATCGTCGAGGCGACGGCGGGCATCACGGAGCTGGGCACCCCGCTCGCCGAGCTCGGCAACTACCGCTCGACGGATGCGTCCTTCGACGGTGTCCCCCTGCTCGTCGCGCGAACCGGGTACACCGGAGAGGACGGCTTCGAACTGTACCTGCAGACGGACACTTCGACGGGGCTCAGTACAAGTGCCGCGGAGCGGCTGTGGCGCGCCCTGCTGGCGGCGGGCGAGCCGCTCGGCCTCCTCCCCGCGGGGCTTGCGAGCCGCGACACCCTGCGCCTCGAAGCCGGCATGCCGCTCTATGGGCACGAGCTGAGTCGCGACATCCTGCCGGCGCAGGCCGGCCTCGGCCGCGTCGTCGCCCTCGGCAAAGAGGGCGACTTCGTCGGACGTGCCGCGATCGAGGCAGGTCCGCCGGAGGGGGCGCGCGTGCTCGTCGGACTCGTATCGGAGGGCCGGCGCGCCGGGCGTGCGGGGTACCAGGTCCTCGAGCCGGGACTCGCTTCTGCCGATCCGAGAGTCGTCGGCGAGATCACGAGCGGCGCCCTGTCGCCGACGCTCGGGCATCCGATCGCCATGGCCTTCGTCGACCCGCAGTTCGCCGAGCCGGGAACCGTGCTCGACATCGACGTTCGGGGCACCAGAATCCCCGCCACCGTAACCGCTTTGCCCTTCTACAAGAGAGAGAAGAACTGACATGGCTGACAAGACCACCCTCAAGTACACCGCAGAGCACGAGTGGCTCGACATCGCAGGAGACACCATCACGATCGGCATTACCGACTATGCGGCGGACAAGCTCGGCGACGTCGTGTTCGTTGAGCTGCCCGCGGTGGGCAGCACGATCCAGGCCGGTAAGGTCGTCGGCGAGATCGAGTCAACCAAGTCGGTCGGCGAGCTGTTCGCCCCCGTCGACGGTGTCGTCGCGGAGGCCAACGGCGCCGTGGTCGACAGCCCTGAACTCGTCAACGATGACCCGTTCGGTGCGGGCTGGATGATCAAGGTGACGGTCGGCGACCCCGCGGCTCTGGATGCCGCCGGCCTGCTGAGCTTCGACGAGTACACCGCGCTGGTAGGGGAGTGATGGCAACGCTTCACGAGGAGCCGGAGTTCGGCGAGTTCGCCTCCCGGCACATCGGGACCGGCGAGGACGCCCAGGCGCGGATGCTCGAGACGCTCGGCTATTCCTCCGTCGAGGCCCTCGTCGCGGCGGCGGTTCCCGACTCCATCCAGCTGAGAGATCACGCCTCGACGCTTCCCGCCGCGGCGACCGAACGGGAGGCGCTCGCGGAGCTGCGCGCGATCGCGAACCGCAACACGGTCAACCGCTCGCTGATCGGCCTCGGCTACTACGACACCATCACGCCCGCCGTCATCAAGCGCAACGTGTTCGAGAATCCGAGCTGGTACACCGCGTACACGCCGTACCAGCCGGAAATCTCGCAGGGCCGTCTCGAGGCGCTCATCAACTTCCAGACCATGGTCGCCGACCTCACTGGGCTGACGACGGCGAACGCCTCGATGCTCGACGAGAGCACGGCGGTCGTGGAGGGCATGCTTCTCGCGCGTCGCTCCTCGAAGTCCGCGTCGAATCGGTTCCTGGTGGATGCGGATGCGTTCCCGCAGACGAAGGCGCTCCTCGCGAACCGTGCGGAGGCCGTCGGCATCGAACTCGTTGAGGTGGACTTCGCTGCTTCTCCGGTCGAGCCTGTCGAGACCGCGAGAGACTACTTCGGCGTCTTCGTCCAGTACCCCGGTTCGAGCGGCCGCGTTTGGGACCCGACTCCCGTGATCGCCGCGGCGCACGAGGTGGGCGCGCTCGCGGTCGTCGCGGCCGACCTGCTCGCCATGACGCTCCTGAAGAGTCCCGGCGACCTCGGCGCGGATGTCGCGGTCGGCACGACGCAGCGCTTCGGCGTCCCGATGGGCTTCGGCGGCCCGCATGCCGGTTACATGGCCGTACGCGCCGGACTGGAGCGCCAGCTTCCCGGTCGTCTCGTCGGCGTCTCCAAGGATGCCGACGGCCGCCCCGCCTATCGCCTCACACTGCAGGCGCGGGAGCAGCACATCCGCCGCGAGAAGGCCACGAGCAACATCTGCACCGCCCAGGTGCTTCTCGCCGTCATGGCCGGCATGTACGCGGTGTATCACGGCCCGCAGGGACTCAGGTCGATCGCGCAGCGCATTGCGTTACGGGCTCGCTTCCTCGCCGACGCCGCAACGGAAGGCGGCCATACGGTCGTGCACGGGAACTACTTCGACACCCTGACGCTGGAGACCGGCGGGGCCGACGATCTCGTTCGCGACGCCTACGAGGCAGGGTTCCTTCTGCACAAGGTGGACGACAACCGCGTGCAACTCTCCGTCGACGAGACCACGAGCGAGGCGGAGCTGCTGGTCATCGCGAAGGTGCTCGGCGCCGACCGCGACTCCCTCGAGGGCACCGCGCCCGGCCGGACGGATCTTGGCGGCTCGATGCCCGAGGCGCTCCTGCGCACGAGCGAGTACCTCACGCATCCGGTGTTCAACACGCACCGCTCCGAGACGAGCATGATGCGTTACCTCAAGTACCTCGCCGACAAGGATTACGCGCTCGACCGCGGCATGATCCCCCTCGGCTCGTGCACCATGAAGCTCAACGCCGCGACCGAGATGGAGGCGGTGTCCTGGCCGGAGTTCGCGGGAATCCATCCCTTCGCCCCCGAAGCGGATGTCCTGGGCTACCTCGATCTGATCGAGCAGTTGCAGGGCTGGCTGGCCGACGTCACCGGGTACGACTCTGTCTCGCTGCAGCCGAACGCGGGAAGCCAGGGCGAGCTCGCCGGTCTGCTCGCCATCCGCGGTTACCACCGCAGCCGCGGCGACGATCACCGCACCGTCTGCCTCATTCCTTCGAGCGCGCATGGGACGAACGCGGCGAGTGCGGTCCTGGCCGGCATGAAGGTCGTCGTGGTCGCCTGCGACAAGCTCGGCAACGTCGACCTGCTCGATCTGCGCAGCAAGATCGATGAGAATGCCGAGGCTCTCGCGGCGCTCATGGTCACCTACCCGTCGACTCACGGAGTCTACGAGTACGACATCTCGGCGATCTGCCAGGTCGTGCACGATGCCGGAGGGCAGGTGTACATCGACGGCGCGAACCTCAATGCTCTGCTCGGGTACGCGAAGTTCGGGCAGTTCGGCGGGGATGTCTCGCATCTCAACCTGCATAAGACGTTCTGCATCCCGCACGGCGGAGGGGGCCCCGGCGTCGGTCCGGTCGCGGCGAAGGCGCACCTCGCGCCGTTCCTGCCGTCCCACCCTCTCGCACAGCGTCCCAGCCCGTCGAGACCCCCGCACCATAACGCGGTCTCGGCCGCCCCCTACGGCAGCCCGAGCATTCTCCCCATCACCTGGGCGTACATCCGGATGATGGGCTCGGACGGACTCCGTCAGGCGACCGGGGCCGCGGTGCTCGCCGCGAATTACCTCGCCGCCCGCCTGCGCGAGCACTACCCCGTGCTGTATTCGGGTGAGAACGGCCTCGTCGCCCACGAGTGCATCCTCGACCTGCGCCCGCTCACCGAGGCGACCGGTGTGACGGTCGACGATGTCGCCAAGCGCCTCATCGATTACGGCTTCCACGCGCCGACGATGTCGTTCCCGGTTCCGGGAACGCTCATGATCGAGCCGACCGAGAGCGAGGACCTGCCGGAACTCGAGCGGTTCGTCGAAGCCATGGTCGCCATCAAGGCCGAGGCGGACGCCGTCGGCGCCGGGCAGTGGCCGGCCGACGACAACCCGCTCCACCATGCCCCGCACACGGCGCGATCGGTCATCGAGGGGGAGTGGGAGCACACCTACTCGCGCGAGACGGCCGTGTACCCGGTGGCTTCGCTGCTGCGCAACAAGTACTGGCCGCCGGTGCGCCGCGTCGATCAGGCGTACGGGGACCGGAACCTGTTCTGCGCCTGCCCGCCCCCTGAGGCGTTCGCGTAATTCTGGCCTAAGCGCTGAAGGCCGAGACGGCCTTCAGCTGAACTATCCGCTTCTCGGGTCGAGCTTGTCGAGACCTCCCGTCGTTGGTGTCCTCACGTGGGGGTCTCGACAAGCTCGACCCGAGAGATGCAAGCTCGACCTAAGACGGAAGCTTCACAACCAGCTGAGGTACCGGCCGCCCAGCGCGCTGGAGCCTAGGGCGAAGGCCATTTCTGGCTTCGCGGCGACGCCAGCGCCGACGCCCGTCCCGGGCGTCGGTCTTCAGCTCGAGTCACAGCCAGCTAAACGTGGCCGCTGCCCAGGGATACCCCACGAAAATCGCCGCGTCGATGACGACATGGGCGATCACGAACGGCAGCACTCTTCCGTACTTCGTGTACAGCCAGCCGAACAACAGGCCCATCGCGACGTTGCCAACGAACGCCCCGAAGCCCTGGTAGAGGTGGTACGTGCCGCGCAGCAGGGCGCTGCCGAGGACGATCTGCCAGCGTCCCCAGCCGAGGTCGCGCAGCCGCGCGAACAGGTAGCCGATGACGATGATCTCTTCGCTGATCCCGGCTCTCGCGGCCGAGAGCAACAGGATCGGCACGGTCCACCAGTAGGCATCCAGCGCGGTGGGGATCACGTGAACGGTGATGCCGATCGCCCGCCCGATCAGGTACAGGGCGATCCCGGGGATGCCGATGACGAGAGCGAGGCCGAGACCGCCGAGAACATCCTTCCCCGGCATCCGAAGGTCGAGGCCGAGCCGTCCCAGGTGAGGGCGGGCCGTCCTCCACAGCAGGAACCCGACGAGTGCGACCGGAACCAGGTCGAAGAAGATGGCCAGCAATTGGTAGATCAAGTCGAAGATCTCGCGGTTGCTGAGCGGGCTGTTCAAGGTCGCGGTCTGCTGGGAGAGCGCCTTCCCCTGGGTGAGCCGGTTCGCGATCGCGACGACCGAGTAGACGGCGCTCGCTCCGAACGAGAGGCCGAGAACGATCAGAACCTCCCCCCAGAGCCTCCTGCGGCCGAAAGCGGCGGGAAGGGGCTGGGCCCGATCGCTCACGACCCACGCCCCACCCGGCAGGCCGGGGTGCCGCCCGGGAGCAGGTAGCGGTAGCGAGCAACGAGGGCGTAGCCCGCCCCCGCGAGCCACGAGAACGGCGCGGTGCCGAGCAGGACGCCCAGGAACCTCCAGCTCAACAGGGGCTGCCGGCGCAGCATCGCTGCGACCGCGAGGTGTCCGCCGTACTGGTGGGACTCGCCCTTCGAATCCGTGGTGAGCAGCCAGACCCGCTCGGCAGCCTCCTCGGTGGTCAGACCGAGGTCATCGAGGTCCGCCCACTGGTACGGAACGGCCTTCGGAGAGCTGGGAAGGGCACGTTCCAGCCACCCGACCGCGCTGGTACAGAAGCCGCAATCACCATCGAAAACGAGGAGGGCGCGGGGACCGGATCTCTGGGCTGCTGACGGCACCTTTCCGATGCTACGCGTCGAATGGCGCCGCTTTACGTCCGGAAGGTCTCGGCGGAATGCGCGATCACTGCGAATCCCCGACATCCAGCGCAATAATCCGCCACACATTGCACATTATCCGTGTGTTCGTTACCACTGGGTAACGTTTTGCGCTTACAGTTTTGCCTGTGGAGTTCACCCTGCTTAGGGTTCTCTATAACAAGCGAGTCAGGATGCTAGGAAATCGTCCTGCCTCGTAATCCATCTTGCACAGGAGGAAAATTGAAAATCAGACGCATAGGAGTGCCTATCGCGTTCGCTGCGATCGCAGCGATGGCCGTGACGGGATGCACGACAACGGGTCCCGAGACGCCAGCAGCGACCGGGGGCACCATCACGGTGGCCGAGGTTAACGAAGTCACTTCGTTCAACTGGAACACCCCGGCAGGCAACCTCGACATGAACGCGAAGCTCGGTGGGTACACCCGGTCGAGCTTCTTCTACCTGGATGACAAGCTCAACATCATCCCGGACAAGAGCTTCGGCACGGTCGAGAAGACCAGTGACGACCCTCTCACCGTCAAGTACACGCTCGCGAAGACCGCGACCTGGTCGGATGGCCAGCCGGTCACCGCGGACGACATGATGCTGGCCTGGGCGATCCAGTCCGGCTTCTTCAACGACTCGACGGTCGACGCAGACGGGAACGTCACGAAGGGCACGACCTACTTCGACTACGCGGGCGACACCTCGGGCCTCGGCCTGGCGGACAAGCCGGTTGTCGGCGACGACAACATGTCGATGACCATCACCTACAGCGAGCCCTACGCCGACTGGCAGCTCGTGAACCCGATCGACGCGCCTGTGCACGTTGTCGCGGAGAAGGCCGGTGTCACGGTCAAGGATCTGATGGCGGCGTTCAACGACACGCCTCGTGGCGACGCGGCCAAGCCGGCAGCGGCGCCGAACGACACGATCAAGAAGGCCGCTGACTTCTGGAACACCGGTTTCGATGCCACGACACTTCCGACCGACAAGAGCCTCTACCTCTCGTCTGCGGCGTTCGTGCTCGACGCATGGGTCCCGAAGCAGTCCATCACGCTCGTGAAGAACCCGGAGTACAAGGGCGACCTCAAGCCGAAGGTGGACAAGATCGTCGTCCGCTTCATCGGTGACGCTCAGGCCCAGGTGACGGCGCTGAAGAACGGCGAGGTTGACATCATCAACCCGCAGGCTTCCGCGGACACCATCAAGTCGCTCCAGGCGCTCAAGAACGTGACCACCCTCACCGGTGACCAGTTCAGCTACGACCACCTCGACCTCACGTTCAACACGGGCGTGTTCAAGGACAATCCGAAGTTCCGCGAGGCCTTCCTCAAGGTGGTTCCTCGCCAGCAGATTCTCGACGCCATCGTGACGCCGCAGAACCCTGAGGCGACTCTGGACAACTCGCAGATCTTCTTCCCCGGCACCGACGGCTACAACACCGCGGTCAAGGAGAACGGTTCTGACGCGTTCAACAAGGTCGACATCGAGGGCGCGAAGGCGCTCCTCGCTGGAGCCACTCCGGAGGTCAGGGTTCTGTACAACACGAAGAACCCGAACCGTGTCGCTTCGTTCCAGGCCCTGCAGGCCTCGGCGGAGAAGGCCGGATTCAAGGTCATCGACGCGGGTGCTGAGAACTGGGGATCGCTCCTCGGTAGCGGCACCTACGACGCCTCGATCTTCGGATGGATCTCCTCGGGTGTCGGCGTCGCCGGCGTTCCGCAGATCTTCGGCAGCAAGGGCGGCGGTAACTACAGCGGTTACGCCAACGCCGAGGTCGACAAGCTCGCCAACCAGCTCCAGGTGACCCTGGACAAGAAGGACCAGGATGCAATCCAGGTCAAGATCGACGACCTGCTGTGGCAGGACTTCTACGGTGTTCCGCTGTTCGTTGCTCCGGGCGTCATGGCCCACAGCAACAACGTCACCGGAGTCGTCTACTACCCCGGCCAGGCCGGCGTTGGCTGGAACTTCTGGGAGTGGGCAAAGAAGTAACATCCTGGTTCAGTCCACAAGCGACTAACCCTGGATGATGTTCAGGGCGGAGCGCCAGGATCCAATCCTGGCGCTCCGTCCGTTCCACCTTTCCAGCCCACGCGACCGAGCTATGCGCCACGAGCGCGAATGCTCGGCTAAACTTCCCGCAGGCCCGCCATCGATGTCGGCCCGCGATCTCGAAAGTGTTTTCCCATGGTGACATTCATCGCGAGACGTCTCATCGTCTCGGTGCTGCTCCTGCTCGGCGCGGCGTTCATTATGTATCAACTCACCGCCCTGTCCGGCGATCCTCTCGAGGAGTTCTACCAGAGTCGCCAGCCCAACAAGGCACAGTTGATCGCGGCCCGCACGGAGGCCCTGCAGCTGAACGTTCCTGCCCCACTGCGTTTCTTCCTCTGGCTCGGTGGAGCGGCCAAGTGCCTCATCCCCTTCGCCAACTCTTGCGACCTCGGGCTCACGGTCCAGGGCCAGCACGTCACCGACATCCTGCCGCTGGCCATGGGCTCGACCCTGCAGCTCGTCACCGCGGCCACGATTCTGGCGATCGTCGTCGGCATCGTGATCGGCATCGTCTCGGCGCTTCGCCAGTACACGACGTTCGACCTCGTCGTCACGTTCTTCTCCTTCCTGCTCTACTCCCTCCCGTCGTTCTGGGTCGGCATCCTGCTGAAGGAGTTCGTCGCGATCGGCTTCAACGACTTCCTCACCGATCCGATGGTCGGTGCGGGTTGGGTCATCGGGCTGTCACTGGCCGCGGGCCTCATCTGGATGGGCCTCATCGGTGGGGATGTGCGCCGGCGCCTCACGGTCTTCCTGGTCTCCGCCGCCGCTACCGCGGCAGTTCTGGTCTACTTCTCGCTGGCCGACTGGTTCACCCACCCCACTCTCGGACCGGTGTTCATCCTCGTGATGTCGGCGGGTATCGGCGTCGTCCTTGTCGCGCTGATTGCGGGCCTGCGCAACCGCCGCGGACTCGTGACGGCGGGAATCAACGTGCTCATCACGATGATCTGCTACTTCGCGCTGCAGTCGCTCCTCAACGTGTCGAGCATCTACACCCTGCTCATCCTCCTGCTCGTCACGATCGCGGTCGGGCTGCTCAGCGGCTACCTGGTCGGCGGTAGCGACCGAGGGCAGAACATGCGCATCGGCGTGTTCACCGCTGTCCTCTCGGCGGGGCTCATCCTCGTCGACAAGCTCATGCAGTCCTGGCCGGCCTACGTGAACAGTTCCGCGATCAACGGCCGCCCGATTGCGACCGTCGGAGCGGAGACTCCTGGTCTCGGCGGGAGCGTCTGGATCCAGGGGATCGACTCGTTCACCCATCTGCTGCTGCCGACGCTGACCCTCATGCTCATCTCCTTTGCCGCCTACACCCGCTATTCGCGCGCGGGCATGCTCGACGTGCTCAACCAGGATTACATCCGCACCGCGAGGGCCAAGGGCATGCCGGAGCGTGTCGTGATCGTGAGGCACGCGTTCCGCAACTCGCTCATCCCGATCGCCACGATCGTCGCCACGGATTTCGGGGCGGTGCTCGGTGGCGCGATCATCACGGAGCAGGTCTTCGCCTTCTCCGGTATGGGCAACATGTTCCAACGCGGGCTCACCTACGCTGATCCGAATCCGGTCATGGGCTACTTCCTCGTGATCGCGGTCATGGCGATCACCTTCAACTTCATCGCAGACATGACCTATTCCGCCCTCGACCCGAGAGTGAGGACCCGCTGATGACGCTCATCATCGGACCGGACCTGCCGGACACCGCCCCGGCGGCGGAGACCCGCGAGGTCACCGTCGGCATGAGCCAGGGCCGCCTCATCATGCAGCGGTTCCTGCACAACGGTGTCGCGATCGCGTCGTTCATCGTGTTCGCCTTTATCGTGATCCTCTCCGTGACATCTGTCGGGGCCTTTGGTATACCCGGTTGGTGGAAGTGGCAGTACACCGACCTGGTTCCACTCCTCAACGGTGGCGCCCCGACGCTCTCCATCATCCCGGAGTGGCTCGGCGGCGACGGGATCCACCTCGGCGAGCACCCCTTCGGGCAGACCCTTATCGGCATCGACTACTTCGCGATGACCATGCGCGGTGTGCAGAACTCCCTCATCGTGATGTTCATCATCGGGTTCCTGGTTGCGGTGATCGGCACCGTCGTCGGCGCCGTCGCCGGCTATTACCGCGGCTGGGTCGAATCGCTGCTCATGCGCTTCACCGACCTCGTGATCGTGATCCCGGTGATCGTTCTCGGAGCGGTTGTCGGCCAGATCGCGAACCAGCACTTCAAGGGGCTCGGTGTTCTCGGGCTCTCGCTCGTGCTCGGCCTGTTCCTCTGGACCGGTCTTGCGCGGCTCGTCCGTGGCGAGTTCCTCACCCTTCGAGAGCGGGAGTATGTGGATGCCGCCAAGGTGTTCGGGGCGAAGGATTCCAGGATCATCTTCCGCCACATCCTCCCGAACGCGATCGGCGTCGTCATCGTCACGACGACGCTCGTGATGGCCGCAGCGATCCTCCTGGAGACGGCACTGAGCTTCATCGGCTTCGGGATCCGGTCCCCTGACGTGTCCCTCGGGCTCATCATCAGCCAGAATCAGACCGCGTTCAGCACGCGCCCGTACCTGTTCATCTGGCCCGGTGTGTTCATCGTGGCACTCGCACTCACCGTGAACTTCATCGGCGACGGACTGCGCGATGCCTTCGACCCGCGGCAGCGCAAGTTCCGGCCGCGGAAGATGAAAGAGCAGAGCGAGGCATGATGATCTCGTCAGCCCAGCAGGAACGCGGCGATCGTCCCGGCCAGCAGAATAGCGCTGATCGAGATGATCGGCAGATTCCAGCGTCGGAGAACGGGCGTCTCGTCGGCAACGCCGAGCTCGACGCGTTCCTCGGCGACGAGCTGATCCCAGCGCGACCTGACCAGATGCGCGGCGACCCCGGAGTCGGTGTTCGGCAGGTCGCCGGGGCGCACGCTGCCGTCGGCAGCCGAGGAGGCGATGCCGCTCAGGTCGCGACGGCTGAGCGCGACCGCGAGCCGGCCGGGCGCAGGAGCGGCGGTCGCGCTGTATCGTCCGTGAGGGGTCACCAGGGTCAGGGCGTACTGCGTCTCCACCTGGATGAGCGCCGCCCACGGCACCTCGGTCGTGCTGAGCACATTCCCCAGGGTCACACCGTCGTCAGTCACCCGCACGAACGGGCGCCACAGGCCCGCCCAGGCGAGGAATGCGACAAGGGCGATGAGCCAAACGTACCTACCGTTGTTCGAAAAGCCCGAGACGACGATGGCGACAATCGCCCCGGCGCAGAACAGCCAGGACACGGCGGCAAGCACACGGTTGAAGCGGGAATAGAACATTCCCATATCGTTGCAGGTTCGGTTGGCCGTGGTTGACAGGAAGAATCAAGAAATGACAATGCCAGAAACGTCGATCGCGGCCGATGAGGCCGAGGAGATCGACCTGCCGGAGGCGAGCGACCGGGTTCCCGTGCTCGCGGTCGAGCACCTCAGCGTCGACTTCGGCGTCGACGAGGAGTGGGTGCCGGCGGCGATCAATCTCAGTTACGAGGTCCACAAGGGCGAGGTGCTCGCGATCGTCGGCGAGTCAGGCTCCGGGAAGAGCGCGAGCTCGATGGCCGTGCTGAACCTGCTTCCGGTCAACAGCCGGATCAAGGGCAGCGTGAAGCTCAACGGGGTCGAGTTGCGCGGCATGCGCGACAACGCCATGCGCAAGGTGCGCGGCGAGAAGATCGCGGTGATCTTCCAGGAGCCGATGACGGCGCTGAACCCGGTCTACACGATCGGGTTCCAGATCGTGGAGACGCTCCGCCAGCACTATGGGATCAGTCCGGCGGAGGCGAAGGATCGCGCGATCGAGCTCCTCACCATGGTGGAGATGCCTGACCCGCTGAAGGCCTACAACTCCTACCCCCACCAGCTCTCCGGCGGCCAGCGGCAGCGTGCCATGATCGCCCAGTCGATCTCCTGCGACCCCGACCTCCTGATCGCCGACGAGCCGACGACGGCGCTCGATGTCACGGTGCAGGCAGAGATTCTCGATCTGCTGCGCAACCTGCACAAGCGACTCGACTCGGCGATCATCCTGATCACTCACGACATGGGCGTCGTCGCCGATCTCGCCGACCGCGTCGTGGTGATGCACCGGGGCCTGATCGTGGAGTCCGGGACGGTGAGCCAGATCTTCGACAAGCCCGTCGAGCCCTACACGATCGAGCTGCTCGCCGCCGTTCCCCACCTCGGGACGAATCAGGAACGCCTCCTGCCGAAGACCCAGGAGGTGCGCGAGCCGGTGCTTTCGCTCAAGCACGTCTCGATCGATTATCCGAAGCGTGGCAGGGTCGCGGCTTTCCGCGCCGTCGACGACGTCTCGCTCGAGATCCACCCAGGGGAACTGCTCGGCCTCGTCGGAGAGTCCGGTTCCGGGAAGACCACGATCGGCCGTGCGGCGATGGGGTTGCTGCCGATCTCCGAGGGCGAGCTCCGCGTCGTGGGCAAGGACATCGCCACGATGCCGACCAAGGAACTCAGGATGCTGCGGCGCAAGACCGGCATCGTGTTCCAGGACCCGGCATCGTCGCTCAACCCCCGCATGCCGGTCGGCCAGAGCATCGGCGAGCCGATGCTGCTCGCCGGAGTGGCGAAGGGGCGCGAGCTCGACCGTAAGGTCGAGGACCTCCTCGAGCAGGTGGAGCTGCCGACCGCGTTCCGCAACCGCTACCCGCACGAGCTGTCCGGCGGCCAGAAGCAGAGGATCGGCATCGCGAGGGCGCTCGCCCTCAGCCCGCAGCTCCTCGTCGCCGATGAGCCGACATCCGCGCTGGATGTCTCGGTGCAGTCCCGCTTCCTCGAGCTGCTGCTCGAGCTGCAGGGCCAACTCGACTTCGCCTGCCTGTTCATCAGCCACGACCTCGCGGTCGTCGACCAACTCGCACACCGCATCGCCGTGCTGCGCAACGGGAAGCTCGTCGAGCAGGGCACGCGGGACGAGATCCTGCGCGGGGCGAAGGATCCCTACACGCAGAGGCTGATCGCCGCAGTTCCGCTCCCCGACCCGGAGAAACAGCGGGAGAACCGCGAACTGCGCCTCGCCGCGAGGCTCTAGCCGGAATCAGGGGTTTCTCCCGGTTCGCTGGATAGCATGGGCGAGGCCGCGAACGGGAGGTCTCGACATCGGCAGGGTACTCACAGCGGGCGCGCTCGCGCTCACGGCTGCGTTGCTGTTGTCCGGGTGCACGGCGCCGACCGTCATCCAGGACAGCACGGTGACGGTCGCCGCGAGCCAGGAGTTCTTCTCGCTCAACGACAAGACCTCCTATGGGGCATCGCCGGCGAACAGCGCGATCGTGCAGGCCGTGAACTCCTCGTTCAACCGCTACGACTCCGCTCCGAAGCTCGTTCCGGACACCTCGTTCGGGAGCTACCAACTACTCTCCACCGATCCGCTCACGGTCAGGTACACGATCGCGGACGGGGTCACCTGGTCGGACGGGGTGCCCGTGTCCGCCGCGGATCTGCTCCTCGCCTGGGCGGCGAATTCCGGAGCACTCAATACCGAGGACTTCGACGACAGCGACTACATCGACCGGGAGACCGGTCAGTACACCAAGCCGTTTCCCTCGGACACCGTGTTCTTCGACGGGGCGGTGAACGAGGGGCTGCAGTACGTCACTAAGACTCCGGTCATCGGGGACGACGGCCGATCGCTCACCCTGAGCTATGACCGCTATTTCGCCGACTGGCCGCTCGTGCTGGAGGTCGGACTTCCCGCGCACGTTGTCGCGGGGCACGCGCTGAAGCTCGATCCTCCGTCGAAGGGGTCGGCGACCGATGCCGAGAGACGACAGGCCGCGGAGAGGGCCCGGGACGCCCTTGTGGACGCCATCCAGAAGCGCGACACAGCGAGGCTCTCGGCGATCTCGAGCTTCTGGGACTCCGGTTTCAACTTCGACTCCCTCCCGGACGACTCGTCACTCCTGGTATCCACCGGTCCGTATACGATCACCGGATTCACGAAGGGGAAGCAGGTCACGCTCACCGCGAATCCGAACTACCACGGAGACCGCAACCCCGTGATCGAGACCATCGTTGTGAAGTTCATCGCGGACCCACTGAGCCAGGTGCAGGCTCTGAAGGACGGCGAGGCCGACGTGATCGCCCCGCAATTGAGCGACGACGTCGCCACTGCGCTGCTCGGGATCCGCGGCGCGACCGTCGAGAGCGGCTTCGACGGAACTTACGAGCACCTCGACCTGCAGATCGCGGATTCCAGGAGCGGCGTCTTCGGCGACAAGAGGGTTCGGGAGGCGTTCCTCAAGGTCGTTCCGCGTCAACAGATCCTCGACGCGGTCGTACTGCCCGTGCAGGAGGACGCCGCGCTGCGTTCCTCGCAGCTTTTCCTGCCGGGATCACCGGACTATGCCGATGCCGTCGCGGGCAACGGCTCGAGCGCCTATGCGGAAGTCGATGTTCCCGGGGCGAAGGCGCTGCTCGCGGAGGCCGGCGCCATCAGGCCGGTGGTCTGCATCCTGTTCGACCCCGGCAATCCGAAGCGCCTGCTGGAATTCCAGCTCATCCAGAAGAGTGCCGCGCTCGCCGGATTCGGGATCACCGACTGCTCTAGCCCCGATTGGGTCAACCTTCTGGGCACACCGGGAAGCTACGACGCCTCGCTGTTCGCCTGGAAGGTCACGAACCTCTCGGTGGCCGGAGCGCAGGCCATCTTCGGCACGGGGGAGCGCAGCAACCTGAACCACTACTCGAACCCGGCCGTCGACACGCTGTTCGATCAACTCGCCATCGAGACGGACCCCGCGAAGCGCACCGGGATCCGGCAGGAGATCGACCGGCTGCTCTGGTCCGATGCCTACGGGGTCACCCTGTACCAGAACCCGGCCGTCGTCGCCTACAACGGCACCGTGAGCGGGGTGAAGCTCGCACCGCTGTCGCCAGGAGTCCTCTGGAACGTGTGGGAGTGGGCCCCGGTCACGCCGGAGGACGCGGTCAAGTAGTATTGACTGCCCCCCAAAAACCTTAGGACCGTACCCCCATGCCTCTTGCCACCCGGAATGACCTGCGAAACGTGGCTATCGTCGCCCACGTCGACCACGGCAAGACCACGCTCGTGGATGCCATGCTGCGCCAGACGAACTCCTTCGACGCGCACGCGCACGTCGAGGAGCGCGCGATGGACTCCGGCGACCTGGAGCGCGAGAAGGGCATCACGATCCTGGCCAAGAACACCGCGGTCTCCTACAAGGGGATCCACGCGGCAGACGGCCCGGTCACGATCAACGTGATCGACACTCCCGGCCACGCCGACTTCGGCGGCGAGGTCGAGCGCGGACTTTCCATGGTCGACGGCGTCGTGCTGCTCGTCGACGCGAGCGAGGGCCCGCTGCCGCAGACCCGGTTCGTGCTGCGCAAGGCGCTCGAGGCGAAACTCCCGGTCATCCTGCTCGTGAACAAGACCGACCGCCCGGATGCCCGCATCGATGACGTGGTCACCGAGAGCCAGGATCTGCTTCTGGGACTCGCGAGCGATCTGTCCGCCGATGTTCCGGACCTCGACCTCGATGCGATCCTCGACGTTCCGATCGTCTACGCCTCTGGTCGCAACGGCGCCGCGAGCCGCAACAAGCCGGCGAACGGGACGCTCCCCGACAACGACGACCTCGAGCCCCTGTTCCAGGCGATCCTCGAGCACATCCCGGCGCCGAGCTACGATCCGGATGCGCCGCTGCAGGCGCACGTCACGAATCTCGACGCATCGCCGTTCCTCGGGCGTCTCGCGCTCCTGCGCATCTTCAACGGGACGCTCAGGAAAGGTCAGACGGTCGCCTGGGTGCGCAAGGACGGCGACGTCCACAACGTGCGCGTCACCGAGCTGATGATCACCAAGGCTCTCGACCGCTACCCGGCCGAGAGCGCGGGCCCTGGCGACATCGTTGCGGTCGCCGGCTTCGCCGACATCACGATCGGGGACACGCTCGCCGATCCGGAGGACATCCGCGCGCTTCCCGCCATCACGATCGACGACCCGGCGATCTCGATGACGATCGGGACGAACACCAGCCCGCTCGTCGGAAAGATCAAGGGCCACAAGCTCACGGCGCGCATGGTCAAGGACCGCCTCGACCGCGAACTCGTCGGCAACGTGTCGCTCAAGGTCGTCGACATCGGCAACCCCGCGGCCTGGGAGGTGCAGGGCCGCGGAGAGCTGGCCCTCGCGATCCTCGTGGAGCAGATGCGCCGCGAGGGCTACGAGCTCACCGTCGGCAAGCCGCAGGTCGTGGTCAAGCAGATCGACGGCAAGGTTCACGAACCGTACGAGAACCTCACGATCGACGCCCCGGAGGAGTACCTCGGTGCGATCACGC
>DATCXP010000230.1:0-3126 GCA_036565765.1 Terrimesophilobacter sp. | reverse complement strand
GCCGGCTTCAACCGGCTCAGCCAGCTCGCGAAAGACCTGAAACTCCCCGATGAGAAACGCACGATCACCCAGTTGCGAGCCGACGTGTTCCGTGACCTGCTCCTCGACGGTGAGCCGGCGCTCGAGGGACCGACAGGCATTCGACCACGCATCTACGTCACCGTCCCCGTGATGACCCTCCTGGGCCTCTCCGAGGAGCCTGCGTCACTCGACGGGTATGGGCCGATCGACCCCGACACCGCTCGCCGGCTCTGCGCGAACGCTCCCGGCTTCTACCGACTACTCACCCACCCCGAGACCGGCGTCATCCTCTCCCTGGGCCGCGACAGTTACCGGATCCCGAAGAAATTGCGTCGCTGGCTGGCCCTGCGCGACAAGACCTGCCGCGCTCCCGGATGTAGTCAGCCTGCCACCCTATGTGACATCGACCACAGCATCGGCTGGATCGATGGCGGAGGCTCCAACTACGACAACCTCGCCTACCTGTGCCGTGGCCATCACGTCCTGAAGACCGAGACCGACTGGAACATCGTCAACAGCCGCGACGGAACCCTGACCTGGACCTCACCGTTCGGCAGGACCTACGTCACGGAGCCCGAAACTGTGATGCGGACCTAGGGGGACCCTCGCGCGCCTGGCAAGCTGATCAGGGCCGCCGACTCAGGGCCGCCGACTCAGGCCTGCGCGCCCCGCGCGCTGATGACACCGACCATGCGCTCGAGCGCGAACACCGGGTCGCGTCCCGCGCCCTTCACCTGGGCATCCGTCTCGGCCAGCAGCTCGATACATCGGCCGAGGCCGTTCTCGGTCCAGCCCTGAAGGTCGCGCTTCGCACGGTCGACCTGCCACGGGGCGAGGCCGAACTGCTGGGCGAGCTGGCCGGAGCTGCCCCGCGCGCCGGAAACCTTCGCCATCGTGCGCAGCTTGCTCGCGAACGCCGCGACGATCGGGACCGGGTCGGCTCCGCTCGCAAGGGCGTGCCGCAGCAGGACGAGCGACTCACCGTGCCTGCCCGCGATCGCAGTGTCGGCGACGCGGAACGCATTCGTCTCTACCCGGCCGGAATAGTACCGCTCCACGGTGGCCTCGGTGATCTCCTCCCCGGCGTCCGCCAGCAGCTGGCGGCACGCGGCCGCGAGCTCGGCGAGGTCGTCGGAGAACGCGGCGACGAGAGCTCTGACCGCGCCCCCGCTGATGCGCCGCTGCGCCGTGCGGAACTCCGCGGCGACGAAGTCGAGCTTGTCCGACTCCTTCTTGAGCTCGACGCACTGGATCTCGATCCCGTTGCCGAGTCCGCCGCGCAGGGCGTCGAGCAGCTTCTTCCCGCGCACACCTCCTGCATGACGGAGCACGAGGTAGCAATCCGGTGCCGGAGACTCCAGATAACTCATCGCCTCCGCGATGAAGGCGTCGGTGCACTTCTCGACCCCGCTGACGCGCACGAGCCGGGGCTCGCCGAACAGAGATGGACTTGCGAAGGTGGCGAGCTGCCCTGGCGCATAGGCGTCCGCCTCGATATCGCTCACTTCGAGGCTGGAATCCTCCGCGCGGAGGATGTCGCGGAGCAGTCCGATGGCGCGCTCGGCGAGAAACTGTTCGGTACCGGACACCAGAACCACCGGCGCCGGGCGGACCTTGTCCCAGCCCAGCTGCGGAACGCTGACCGGCGTTTTGGCCGCGACCTTGCCTGCCATCCCTGCCTCCATTCGCTCCTGCGTGCAAGCCTAATGCGCCGACACTGGGCGCTCCGGCTTCCGTTGCGTCCACACGCCCACCCCGCCATCCGGAGTCGGGGACAGCAGGATCATCCCCTCCAGGTCGGTGCGCACGATCACCGTCCCATCGCGCTTCAGGATGCCCAGCAGTTTGTCCGTCGGATGCCCGTAGCTGTTGTCCGCGCCGACGCCGATCACCCCGACCCTGGCCTTCAGATGCTCGTACAACCGTTCACTCTGGTCCGCCGAGCCATGGTGGGCCACCTTCACGACGTCGACCGGCTGAGGCTTCGCGACGCCGAGCATGCGCGACTGCGCCTCCTCGCCGAGATCGCCCAGGAAGATCGAACTCAGGCAGCCCCCTCGGCACTGCCCGACACCCTCGAACCGCAGCGTGACGCTCGCCGGGTTGCCCGGCTCGAGAGATCCGAGTCTCGCGGGCGGCCACAACACCTGCCAGCGCAGTTCTCCGAGCAGGCCGGAAAGTCCGCGGCTCACTTCCTCGAGCTGAGCGCCCGCGTCCACGAGCGACTGCCGCAGGCGCGTGTCGCTCGCGTCGGACACCGGCCCGACCATGGCGTGATCCACCATGCCGAGCACTGCAGATGTCCCTCCGACGTGGTCGAGGTCGTAGTGGGTGAGTACGAGCAGCTGGATGCGGGCGACGCCGAGCTCCCGGAGACAGTCGGCGAGCAGGCCGGGGTCCGGACCGGTGTCGATGAGGGCGACCTGATCGTCACTGCGGACCAGCATGGCGTCGCCCTGGCCGATGTCGCAGGCAGCGATCTGCCAATCCCCCGGCATCGACACCAGGCGGCCGACCCCGTTTCCGGCGAGAGCGCCACCGTAACCGGCGAGGGCGAGAGCGAGCACGGCCGCGACGAGCCGACGCGGGCGCGCCGGGCCCCACCGGAGAAGGACCGCGAGCCCGAGCAGAATCACGAGCGCCATGAGCCCGACCCCCAGCGCTCCGCTGAGCCAGGGCGCCTGCGCGCCGGGGAGAGCATCGAAGAACCTGGCGACTGCTGCGATCCAGGCGGACGGCAGCCACGCGATCGCCGTGAACGCCCTCCCGAGCGGTGCAAAGACGGGGAGGGCGAAGCAGGCCAGCAGCCCGAAGACGGTCGCCACCGGAGCGGCCGGCTCGCTCAGCAGGTTCGCGACGACCCCGTACACCGGCACCGCGGGGTTCAACAGGATCAGGACCGGCTGGCAGGCGAGCTGGGCCGCGAGGGGAATCGAGAGCGCGACGGCGAGCGGAGCGGGCATCCACCGCTCCAGCAGCCCGGCCAGCGGGCCCGCGAACAGCAGTAGCCCGCCGGTCGCGAGCACGGACAGCGCGAAACCGTAATCCCGGGCGAGCCAGGGATCGATGACCAGCAGGACGATCACGGCGAGCGCGAGCACCGGG
>DATCXP010000220.1:0-25994 GCA_036565765.1 Terrimesophilobacter sp. | reverse complement strand
TTTCGCGATTGCGATGATTCTGTCGTCGTCCGCAAACCGGGCGAACACGACACCCATGGTGTCACGACCCTTGGCCGGAACCTCGGCCACGGCAGAGCGTACCACCTTGCCGCTGGCAAGAACCACAAGGACCTCGTCCTCTTCCTCGACGATGAGGGAGCCGGCGAGGTCCCCCCTGGCCTCCTGGAGTTTCGCGACCTTGATGCCGAGCCCGCCTCGGTTCTGAACCCGATACTGCTCGACCGCGGTGCGCTTGGCGAACCCGCCCTCCGTCACCACGAACACGAAGCCATCAGGCGCTTCTCCTGAGTCCGTCGAAGGGACGACGGATGCGTCGAGCAGTTCGTCGCCCGCACGGAAGTGCATCCCGATCACCCCGCTCGTCGCCCGCCCCATCGGGCGCAGCGCCTCATCATCCGCCGTGAATCGGATCGACATGCCCTTGCGGGACACCAGCAGCAGGTCGGAATCCTCTTCGACCAGCAGCGCGGACACGAGTTCGTCGTCCTCGCGCAGGTTGATCGCGATGATCCCGCCGGTGCGATTCGTGTCGTACTCGGTGAGCAGGGTCTTCTTGATCAGCCCGCCCCGCGTCGCGAGCACAAGGTAGGTCGCCGACTTGTAGTCGGTGATGTCGAGGATCTGCGCGATCTCCTCGTCCGGCTGCAGCGCTAGCAGGTTCGCGACGTGCTGGCCCTTCGCATCGCGGCCGGCCTCCTGAAGCTCGTACGTCTTCGCGCGGTACACCCGGCCCTTGTTCGTGAAGAACAGCAGCCAGTGGTGGGTCGTGGTCACGAAGAAGTGCTCAACGACGTCGTCCGCCCGCAGCTGGGCGCCCTTGACGCCCTTGCCCCCGCGGTGCTGGGAGCGGTAGTGGTCGCTGCGAGTGCGCTTCACGTAACCGTCGCGCGTGACGGTGACGACCATCTCCTCCTCGGGGATGAGGTCCTCGACGTTCATGTCCCCATCGAAGCCGAACATGATCTCGGTGCGCCGGTCGTCACCGTACTTGTCGACGATGTCGGTGAGCTCCTGGCTCACGATGTCGCGCTGACGCTGCGGCTTCGCGAGGATGTCCTGGTACTCGGCGATGAGGCGCTCGAGTTCTGCTGCCTGATCCTGGATCTTCTGCCGCTCGAGCGCGGCAAGCCGCCGCAGCTGCAGGTTCAGGATGGCGCTCGCCTGGAGTTCGTCGACGGTCAGGAGTTTCATGAGGCCGTCACGGGCCTCCTCCACGGTCGGCGAACGGCGGATGAGCGCGATGACCTCGTCGAGCGCGTCGAGCGCCTTGAGGTACCCGCGCAGGATGTGGGCATCCGCCTCCGCCTTCTTGAGCCGGTAGGTCGTCCGGCGGATGATGACGTCGATCTGGTGGGCGACCCATGCGGTCACGAACCCGTCGACCGGCAACGTACGGGGGATGCCGTCGACGATCGCGAGCATGTTCGCGCCGAAGTTCTCCTGCAGCTGGGTGTGCTTGTACAGGTTGTTCAGCACGACCTTCGCGACCGCGTCGCGCTTCAGGACGATGACGAGCCGCTGGCCGGTGCGGCCGGAGGTCTCATCGCGGATGTCCGCGATGCCGGCGATCCTGCCTTCCTTCACGAGCTCGGCGATCTTGAGCGCGAGATTGTCCGGGTTCACCTGGTACGGCAGCTCGGTGACGACGAGGCAGGTGCGGCCCTGGAGTTCCTCGACGTTGACGACCGCGCGCATCGTGATCGAACCGCGGCCCGTCCGGTAGGCGTCCTGGATGCCCTTGAGCCCGAGGATCTGCGCCCCGGTGGGGAAGTCAGGACCCTTGATGCGCTGAAGAAGCGCCTCCAGGAGCTCCTCGCGGTCGGCTTCCGGATTGGCCAGGTGCCACAGTGCCCCTGCGCCGACCTCGCGCAGGTTGTGCGGGGGGATGTTCGTGGCCATTCCGACCGCGATGCCGACGGATCCGTTCACCAGGAGGTTGGGGAACCGACTCGGGAGAACGAACGGCTCCTGGGTGCGGCCGTCGTAGTTGTCCTGGAAGTCGACGGTCTCTTCCTCGATGTCACGGACCATCTCGAGCGCGAGCGGCGCCATCTTGGTCTCGGTGTACCGGGGGGCGGCAGCGCCGTCGTTGCCCGGGGAGCCGAAGTTCCCCTGGCCGAGCGCGAGCGGATAGCGCAGGCTCCATGGTTGCACGAGCCGCACGAGCGCGTCGTAGATCGAGGCATCGCCGTGCGGATGGAACTGGCCCATGACCTCGCCGACCACGCGCGCGCTCTTGGAGAACGACTTGTCCGGCCGGTAGCCGCCGTCGTACATCGCGTAGATCACGCGACGGTGAACCGGCTTGAGCCCGTCCCGCACCTCGGGCAGCGCTCGCCCGACGATCACACTCATCGCGTAGTCGAGGTAGCTGCGCTGCATCTCCAGCTGGAGGTCGACCTGCTCGATCTTGTCGTGCGAGTGGTCGATCTCGGGGCCCTCGATGTGGTCGTGCGTCACGCCCTGCTCGGTGTTGTCTGGTTCGTCTGCCATGTTTCTGATTTCGTTCGGTGGTTCACGTCAATGCGGGCAGGTCTCGACAAGCTCGACCCGAGAGGAGGGACTAAATGTCCAGAAAGCGAACGTCCTTGGCGTTCTTCTGGATGAATGTGCGCCGGGACTCGACGTCCTCACCCATGAGCGTCGAGAAGATCTCGTCGGCCGCGAGCGCGTCGTCCAGCGTCACCTGGAGCAGCGTGCGGGTCGCCGGGTCCATCGTGGTCTCCCACAGTTCCTTGTAGTCCATCTCTCCGAGGCCCTTGTAGCGCTGGATGCCGTTCTCCTTCGGGATGCGCTTGCCCGCCGCCATGCCGTCCTCGAGCAGCACGTCGCGCTCGCGGTCCGAGTACACGTACTCGTGCGGCGAGTTGCTCCACTTGAGCCGGTACAGCGGTGGCTGCGCGAGATACACGTAGCCGAGCTCGATGAGCGGGCGCATGTAGCGGAACAGCAGGGTGAGCAGCAGGGTCGTGATGTGCTGGCCGTCGACATCCGCATCGGCCATGAGCACGATCTTGTGGTAGCGGGCCTTCTCCGGATTGAAATCCTCGCCGATCCCGGCGCCGAACGCCGTGATCATCGCCTGCACCTCGTTGTTGGCCAGAGCCCGGTCGAGCCTGGCCTTCTCGACGTTCAGGATCTTGCCCCGCAGCGGGAGGATCGCCTGCGTCTCGGGGTTACGGCCCTGCACGGCGGAGCCGCCCGCCGAGTCGCCCTCGACGATGAAGATCTCGGACAGACTCGGGTCGTTGCTCGAGCAGTCGCGCAGCTTCCCGGGCATCCCGCCGGATTCGAGCAGACCCTTGCGCCTGGTCTGCTCGCGCGCCTTGCGCGCCGCCATCCTCGCCGCGGCCGCCTGAAGCGACTTGCGGATGATGTCGCGCGCCTGGTTCGGGTTGCGATCGAACCAATCGTTCAACTGGTCGCCCGTGATGCGCTGCACGAAGCTCTTCGCCTCGGTGTTGCCGAGCTTGGTCTTCGTCTGCCCCTCGAACTGCGGCTCGGCGAGCTTCACCGAGATCACGGCGGTGAGTCCCTCCCGGATGTCGTCACCGGTGAGGTTCTCGTCCTTCTCCTTGAGGATGCCCTTGTCGCGCGCGTACTTGTTCACGAGCGTCGTGAGCGCGGCACGGAATCCCTCCTCGTGGGTTCCGCCCTCGTGCGTGTTGATCGTGTTCGCGTAGGTGTGAACGCTCTCCTGGTAGGCGTTCGTCCACTGCATGGCGACTTCGACGGAGATCTTGCGGTCACTGTCCTCCGACTCGAACGAGATGATCTCCTCGTGGATCGCCTCGACCTTCTTCGCAGAGTTCAGGTACTCGACGTAGTCGACGAGCCCCTTCTCGTACAGGTAGGTCACGTCGACCGGCTCGCCGGTCCCTTCGAGGTCGCGATCGTCGTGGAGCGTGATCGACAGGCCCTTGTTCAGGAACGCGACCTGCTGGAAGCGCGCCCGCAGAGTCTCGAAGTCGAACTCGACGGTCTCGAAGGTATCCTCGCTCGGCCAGAACGTGATGATGGTCCCGGTTCCCTCGACCGCTTCCTCCTGGGCGAGTGGAGCCTGGGGAATCCCGTGCCGGTACTCCTGGCGCCAGGCGTGGCCCTTGCGATGCACCTCGACGGCCAGCCGACTGGAGAGCGCGTTGACGACGGAGACCCCGACACCGTGCAACCCGCCGGAGACCGAGTACCCGCCGCCGCCGAACTTGCCGCCCGCGTGCAGGATGGTCATGACCACCTCGACACTCGACTTGTTCTCCTGCTTGTTGAGGGCGACCGGGATGCCGCGCCCGTTGTCGACCACGCGGATGCCGCCGTCCTGCTGCATCGTGATCGTGATCTGGTCGCAGTATCCGGCGAGCGCCTCGTCGACCGAGTTGTCGACGACCTCATAGACGAGGTGGTGCAGCCCGCGCGGTCCCGTGGAGCCGATGTACATGCCAGGGCGCTTGCGCACCGCCTCGAGGCCCTCGAGAACCTGGATCTGATCTGCGCCGTAACTATCTTCAGGCTCGGGAGTCTTGAGGTTTGCTGACATGAATTGCTGGGCTCCTGCCTGATCGGTTCTTCGGGCTCGGCTCCTGCATCAGTAGCTGCCTCGACGACCTGTCAATTCTATCAAAGTCCACGGCCTCGCCGCCCGGAATCGGCGATCTGGGGACTTTACTTGGGCTCGGCCATTGATTTTGCCCAGTCAGCCATAAGTATCGCGCGGGCCCCGCCCTGGAATTGATCTGGGACCCTTTTTCCATGAAGGGACCCCCGGCCCATCAAAGCGCACGGAATGGATGCCGGCGTCAGGGTACCGCTCGGCGATGCGGGTCGTGATCTGGACCCGCATCAGGCGCAGCTGCGTCGCCCACGCCGTCGAATCGCAGCTCACCGTGAGAACCCCGTCGTCGATCCCGACCGGCCGGGAGTGCTCTGCCGTCTCGACGCCGGCCACCTCGTGCCAGGAGGAGAGCAACTCGGAGCGGGCGAGGGGGGAATTCCAGCCGAGCCGCGCAGTCAGTGCCTCCATGACGTCGGCGATCCCCTGCGGGTCGCGCCCCTTGCCGAATGGGGTGCTCGATCCAGGCTCGCGCTTGGATCGCTTCCTGGCGTCTCTCGAACGGCTCGAACCATCGCCGAATACTCGGCGGAACCTCAGAAAGACGGCAAGGTGTTCCTCGGGCGGAGTGGGCTCGGAGTCAGTCATCGTTCCCCTCCTCCACAGTTCCCTTCTTCACGCGCGGCGGCGAATCCCTTTCCACGATTCTCCCGCGTTCTATCCGTACGGTGTGCCCGGAAAGCTCGGCTGGAACGTCGCCGAACACCGCGGCGGTGATGAGCACTTGCTCGAAGTCGTGGACCGCCGCCGCCAGACGTGCCCGACGCGACTCGTCGAGTTCCGCGAACACGTCGTCGAGGATGAGCACCGGATCACCGGATGATGATTCCCTCCGAAGCACCGCCGCGGAGGCGAGCTTGAGGGAGAGCGCGAAGGACCAGGATTCACCATGGCTCGCATACCCGCGGGCCGGCATGTCGTTCAGGCCCAGCACGAGATCGTCGCGATGCGGGCCGACGAGGGTCACACCGCGATCCAGCTCGTTCCGGCGAAGCCGGTCGAGCGATTCACGGAAACCGGTGACGACCTCGGCCAACCCGATGCCCTCCGCCGCGACCTGCCCGAGGTCGTCCTCGGCATCCGGATCGGAGCCGAGAATACTCAGCCGGCTCGCCAGAACCGCATGGTGGTCATCGCCGGCGACCGCGATATAGGCGGCGGCCACTTCCGGCTGCAATTCGGCCACGAGCACGGCTCTGGCGACGATGAGCTCAGAGCCGAGGGCAACGAGACGCTCGTCCCAGATCTCGAGCGTTCCGAGTTGTCCTCCCTTGACTCCGGATGCCCGCGCGGACTTCAACAGGGAGTTGCGTTGCTTGAGAACGCGCTCGTAATCGGACATGACCCCGGCCAGTCGTGGCGAGCGCAGAACGAGGAGCTCGTCGAGGAACCGGCGGCGGCCGGAGGGCTCGCCCCGCACGAGCGCGAGATCCTCAGGAGCGAACAGGACGGTCGATACGTAGCGCGGCAGCTCTCGCACTTTGATCTGACCCCGGTTCAGCTGCGCCCGGTTCGCACCGACCCGGTTGAGCTGCACTTCGAGCAGGAGTTCCTTCTCCTCGTGCCGGAGGCGCGCCCGGATGATCGCGGCCGAGGCGCCCTGGCGGATCATGGCCTGCTCCGACGACACTCGGTGCGAACCGAGGGTACTGAGGTAGCCGAGCGACTCCACGAGATTGGTCTTGCCCTGACCGTTGCTGCCGACGAAAAGGTTCGGGCCGGGTTGCAACTCGATGTCCGCGAACTCGTAGTTGCGAAAATCAGTGAGGCTGAGCCTGGTGACGATCACGGGGCGGTCGCCGGGGACACGACGGAGTCTCCCACCCGGTCACTCCGCCTTCTTGACCGCGTGCCCGCCGAACTGGTGGCGCAGCGCCGCGACCGCCTTCATCGCCGGAGACTCATCCCCCTGCCGCGAGACGAAGCGGGCGAAGATGGATGCTGAGATCGCCGGCATCGGAACCGCGTTGTCGATGGCCTCCTCGAGCGTCCAGCGGCCCTCGCCGGAGTCGTCGACATAACCTTCGATGTCGTCGAAGTCCGGATCCTGCTCCAGCGCCCGCACCAGCAGCTCGAGCAGCCAGGACCGCACGACGGTTCCGCGCTGCCACGCCTTGAAGGTACCCGTGACATCCTTGATGAGATCTTCTCGCTTGTCCAGCAGCTCGTAGCCTTCGGCGAAGGCCTGCATGAGGCCGTACTCGATCCCGTTGTGGACCATCTTCGCGTAATGACCGGCGCCGACCGGCCCGACGTGAACGAATCCCTCGGCGCGCGGGCCGGGTGGACGAAGCGCGTCGAAGATCGGCATGGCGCGCTCCACCTGCTCCGGCTCGCCGCCCACCATGAGGCCGTAGCCGTTCTCGAGGCCCCAGACTCCTCCGGATACTCCGGCGTCCAGGTACTCGATACCGCGCTCGGCGGCGAGGCTCGCATGCCGGGCATCCTCGCTGAACCGGGAGTTTCCGCCGTCGATGATCAGATCCGCCGTGTCGAGGAGACCGATGAGCTCCGTCACGACGGAATGGGTGACATCGCCGGCGGGAACCATGACCCAGACCACGCGCGGTGCCGGAAGCTCCTTGACGAGGTCGGCGAGGTCGGCGACATCCGAAACATCGGGGTTCTTGTCGTACCCGGTCACGTCGATACCATGATCGCGCAGCCGGGTGCGCATGTTGCTGCCCATTCTTCCGAGTCCGACCAGACCGATGTGCATTCGACTTCTTCCTTCCGCGGCCGTGTCAGCGCAGGAGCAGGTTCGGCTGCAGGAGGTACTTGTAGTTGTCCGCCCCCGGCTGGTCCTTGGATGACTGGCTCGTGATGAGAACCGGACCGGGCTTGTTCGGATTGTCGGTCTTCGTGAACGAGATCCTCACAAACTCGGAATGCACGGCACCGAGTCCGTCGAGGAGGAACTGCGGCTTGAGGGAGACGACGGTATCCTCCCCGTTCAGGTGCCCGTCGATGGTCTCCGATGCCTGGGCCTGCTCGGATCCGATCGCTTCGAGCTGGACGCCGTCGATCGTGAACGTGAAACGGAGCGCCGCCTCCCGCTCGAGCACGAGGGAGACCCGACGAACTGCCTCCATGAGATCGGCCGTGTTCACCACCGCGTAGTTGTCAACGGTGTCGGGGAACAGCCGGCGGACGGGCGGGAAATTGCCCTTGATCAGGAGCGATGTGACGGTCTTGTTGTCCGCGCTGAACGCGATGAGCTCACGCTCATCCGAGTTCGTTATGGCCACCGAAATGGTTCCGCTGTGCCCGAAGGTCTTGCCGATCTCCATGAGCGTTCTGGCCGGAACGAGTGCCGTGACGGTTTCCGCAGACTTCGCATCACCGGAATCCCAATCGACCTCCCGGATCGCGACGCGATACCGGTCGGTGGCCACAAGACTCAGGTGGTTCTCGGTGACCTCCAGCTGGACACCGGTGATGACGGGTGTCACATCGTCGCGGCTCGCGGCGACGGCGACCTGGGAGACCGCGGTCGAGAACGCCTCGGCCGGCAAGAGCCCCGACTGCGCCGCAATCGTCGGAAGGGTCGGATATTCCTCGACCGGCATGCTCAACAGCGTGAAGTTCGCGGAGCCGCAACGCACCGAGATCTTCGAGCCCTCGGTGCTGAACTGCACAGGGGCATTGGGAAGCCGGCTCGCGATGTCGGCCAGAAGGCGACCGGAGACCAGAATGCGTCCTGCCTCCTCGACGTCGGCGGCGATCACAGTTCGGGTCGAGACCTCGTAGTCGAAGGAGGAGAGCGTGAGTCCGGCATCCGTCGACTCGATCAGAACTCCACTGAGAATCGGCAACGTCGTGCGCTGGGGCAATAGTTTTACCGCGAAGGAAACGGCCTCACTGAAGACGTCACGATTGACTTGGAACTTCATGGTCACCTCTGTCGATGCGAGCCTGCCTGGGCCTTAATACTGGCACAGCCGCTGGTAAGGGTTATCTTCTCCCCATTTGCTTCTTTAAAGAACTAATGACATTAACCGCTGTGGGAAGTGTGGACAACGTCGTCGCAGGCAGACGCGAGAGGGAAACTACAACGGTGTGAGATGTGGAACTGCTGTGCGCTGACGGAGCCCGGCTCGTCACGGAGTTTCCGGTGCGTCGGTGACAATTCACAGGACCCCCTGGACTGTGCACAGGGATGCCCCCGGATATCCACAAGTTATCCACAATGTGGGAACAGGGTTGTCAGCTCTTGTTGTAGCGGTGGTTCTGCTTGATCCGGCTCGTGAGTTCCGTGACCTGGTTATAGATCGAACGACGTTCCTTCATGAGTTCGCTGATCTTCTTATTCGCATACATCACGGTGGTGTGATCCCGGTTGCCGAATAATTGTCCGATCTTCGGCAGTGACAGATTGGTGAGCTCTCGGCACAGGTACATCGCGATCTGGCGCGCAGTGGCCACGGCCTGGGAGCGTGATGAGCCATAGAGGTCGTCGACCGTGAGTTTGAAGTAGTCCGCCGTGTTGTTGATGATGTCGACAGGCGCGATCACGTTGTCCTCGTCGAGAGTGATGAGGTCCTTGAGCACGGTCTGCACGAGTGCGAGGTCGACCGGGGTGCGATTGAGGCTCGAGAATGCGGTCACCCGGATCAGCGTTCCCTCGAGTTCACGGATGTTGGACGAGACCTTGGACGCCATGTACTCGAGGATGTCGTCGGGGACCTGGAGCCGCTCACTCTGGGCCTTCTTGCGGAGGATGGCGATACGGGTCTCCAGATCGGGCGCCTGAACATCCGTGATCAGACCCCACTCGAAGCGGGAGCGCATCCGGTCCTCGAAGCCGGTCAGATGCTTCGGTGGCAGGTCGCTCGTGATGACGACCTGCTTGTTGTGGTCGTGAAGGGTGTTGAAGGTATGGAAGAACGCCTCCTGAGTCGAGTCCTTCCCCTGCAGGAACTGGATGTCGTCGATGAGGAGGATGTCGATCTCGCGGTAACGCGACTGGAACACCGATGCCCGGTTGTTCGCGATCGAGTTGATGAAGTCGTTCGTGAACTCCTCCGAGCTCACGTATCGGATGCGGATGCCGGGGTACAGGCTCTCCGCGTAGTGGCCGATCGCGTGGAGCAGGTGGGTTTTTCCCAGGCCGGACTCTCCGTAGATGAAGAGCGGGTTGTAGGCCTTGGCGGGCGCCTCGGCGACGGCGACGGCCGCAGCATGGGCGAAGCGGTTCGAGCCGCCGATCACGAAGTTGTCGAAGCTGTACTTCGCGTTGAGCCGGGAATCCGATCTCTTCCCGCTGTCGACCGGGGAGATGGTGACCTGCTGCTCGATGTATGGCTGCTCGACAGGTTCGACGGTCTGTTCCAGATAGTCCTGGGCGATATCCGGATTCACGACGATCGCGAAACTGCTGACCGACTGATCCTCGCTCAGGGCGGAGATCGCGTTGAGGAGAGGCAGCCGGATGCGCTGTTCGAGCATCCCCCGCGTCAGGTCGTTCGGAACCTCGAGGTAGAGGGTCCCCGCCATGACGCCCTTCGGTTCGACGAGCGAGAGGAAGCCTTCGAGCTGAGGCGTGATCCGGTCATCCGAGCGCAATCCCTCCAGCACGGACTGCCACAGTTCCCGCGTCGGATCGACTCCCTCTTTCATCGTTCCCCTCGTTCATTGTGGCTAGTTACTCACAGGGTTATCCACCGACTGTGCAGTGAGACCACCTTAGTTTGTGCCGGGCGGAGACGGTCAACCCCCTGTTTCGGGCTGGGGATAGTATTCCTGTGCTTTCGGGCAGGGTTTGACCGTAGGACGTTTAGCCCGTAGCTTTAATCAGTTGACTTCTGCCGATTCGGCTACCCTACTTCCCAGGGCTTCAGTATTCACCTTGCTGTCTGCCCAGTGGAGATCCCAACACTGTGGAGACAAAGCAATGAGCAAGAGGACTTTCCAGCCCAACAACCGCCGTCGTGCCAAAGTGCATGGGTTTCGTCTGCGGATGAGGACCCGTGCCGGCCGCAGCATCCTGAGTGCACGCCGCCGCAAGGGTCGCACCGAACTCTCCGCCTGAGCCGTTGTGCTTGCGCGGGCCAACCGACTGGTTTCGGCCGATGACTATCGCACGGTTCTCCGGCGCGGTAGTCGCCGGGCGTCCCTGAACACGGTGGTCAGCGTCGTTCGGACCGTGGCGGGAAGCCCCGCTCGGTTCGGGTTCATCGTCACCAGGAAGGTGGGCAACGCCGTGAAGCGCAATCGGGTGCGTCGCCGGATGAAGGCGATCGCATGGGAGCTCATCAACGGCGGACTGACCGGGACGGATGTCGTCGTTCGCGCCCTCCCGGCATCCGTCGAGGCGGACTGGGTTACCCTGCATTCCGAGATCACCGAGGCACTGGAACGGAGCAGAAACACGTGAACACCGTCGTGAGCTTCCTGTTCCTTCTTCCCAGGAACGCCTGCGTCCTCATCCTGCGCGGCTATCGCGCCGGAATCTCCCCGCTCTACGGGAACGTCTGCCGGTACTATCCCTCGTGTTCGCACTACGCGCTGACCGCCATCCAGCAGCACGGTGTCGTGAAGGGGATCTGGCTCGGATCCCGCCGGATCGCGCGGTGCCACCCCTGGGCGGCCGGTGGCGTCGACGACGTCCCGGAGAACCGCAGGCGCAGTTACGCGCTGACCAGATTCGGATTCGTCACAACCCTCAACGGAAAGGCCTGAGCCCCCGATGGACTTTATTGGTACCGTCCTGTGGCCCATCAAGTGGGTCATCGAAGCGATCCTCGTCGCGTTCCACACCGTGTTCGTCGCGGTGGGACTGGATCCGGACTCCGGAACGACCTGGGTGCTGTCCATCGTCGGCCTCGTTCTCGTGGTCCGTGCGCTTCTGATTCCGATCTTCGTGAAGCAGATCAAGAGTCAGCGCCGGATGCTGGAGGTCGCTCCGCAGCTCAAGAAGATCCAGGACAAGTACAAGGGCAAGAAGGACCAGTTCTCCCGCGAGGCGATGTCCCGCGAGACCATGGAAATGTACAAGAAGACCGGGACGAATCCGCTCTCCTCGTGCCTTCCGCTCCTGCTGCAAATGCCGATCTTCTTCGGATTGTTCTCCGTGCTGCAGAACGCCCAGCACGAGGGCGTCGGGGTCGGCCTTCTGAGCAAGAGCCTCTCCCACTCCTTCGGCGAGTCGGTGTTCCTCGGAGCCCCGCTCAAGCTCGCGATCAGTACGGCGGACGGCAACGTCGCCGTCATCGTCATCGCCTCGATCATGGTCGTGCTGATGACGGCCTCGCAGTTCATCACCCAGCTGCAGATCATGTCGAAGAACCAGTCTCCCGAGACCAAGGCGAGCCCGATGTACAAGCAGCAGCGGATGCTGCTGTACGTGCTCCCCCTCGTGTTCGCCTTCTCCGGATTCACCTTCCCGCTCGGGGTCATGTTCTACTGGCTGGTCTCCAACTTCTGGACGATGGCCCAGCAGTTCATCGTCATCCGGAACATGCCGACACCGGGAAGCGAGGCGGCTCTCGCCCGCGAGGCCCGTCTCGCCAAGAAACGGCAGCGTCTTGGCATCACGATCGTCGAGGATGGGGTCGACGCTTCTGAGGAGCCGGAGGCTCCCAAGCAATCTCAGCGCCCACAGCCGGTCAACCCCAAGAACCGCAAGAAAAAGAAGAGGTAACAGGTGTCCCAGACCTACGACGACGCCGTCAGCGAACCAGCGACGGAGCCGGACTCAGACTCCCCAGATTCCCTTGAAGCTCCTGAGCGCGAGCGATCCACAGCGCAGCTCGAGGAGGAAGGCGACATCGCCGCCGACTACATCGAGGAACTGCTCGACATCACCGACCTGGACGGTGACATCGACATCGACGCCCGCTCGGGGCGTGCCTACGTTTCGGTGAACTCGAGCCAGGACAGCAACCTGCGTCTTCTGTCGAAACCGGACACCGTCACCGCACTTCAGGAACTCGCCCGGATCGCTGTTCAGACCAAGACGGGGGCGTTCTCTCGGCTCATCCTCGACGTGGGCGGGTCTCGCGAGGCCCGAGAGGCCGAGTTGTCGAAGCTCGTCGAGCGTGCGACCGAACGCATCGCCGAGGGCGCGGCCTCCGTTGCGCTCCCCCCGATGTCGTCCTACGAGCGCAAGCTCGTGCACGACCTGGTCGCCGCGGCCGGGCTCTCCTCCGAGTCCGAGGGCGAGGGTCGGGACCGGCACACGGTCATCACGCGGGCCTAGTTGTTTCACGTGAAACACCCCTTGACCGATGGCCGGGACGGGCATCGGCGCTGGCGTCGCGGCGTCGGCCAGAAATGGCCGACGCTTATAGCTCCAGCGCGCGTGAAACCCAGGTATCCCCATGACTAGTCCAGAGACACTCGAGCCAGAACCCCCCATCGCCGCCGCCCTCTTCGGCGATCGCATCGAGCTCGCCCGCGCCTACACGAACGAGCTGGCAGCACGCGGTGTCGAGCTCGGGCTGATCGGGCCGCTGGAGCTGCCTCGGCTTTGGACACGTCACGTGCTGAACTCGGTGCTGGTGGCTCCCCTGCTGCGCCCGGGACGCGTCGGCGACATCGGCAGCGGCGCCGGTCTCCCAGGAGTCGTTCTGGCGATCGCCCGGCCGGACGTCCAGTTCGTGCTCATCGAGCCGATGGAGCGCCGGGTGGAGTGGCTGGCTCAGGTGACCGCGCTGCTCGGTCTCGACAACGTCGAGATCCTTCGTGCACGTGCCGAGGAGGCGAAACTCTCCCCCTGGCTGGACCAGGTCACCGCGCGCGCCGTGAGCGCTCTCTCGAAGCTCATTCCGATCACGGTTCCCCTCGTGCGTTCCGGCGGGGAGCTGATCTTCCTGAAGGGTGCGAGCGTCGACCGGGAGGTCGAGGCGGCTGCCAAGGCGATCCGCAAGGCGCGGCTCACCGGCGTCGAGGTGACCGTGCTCGGCGAGGGGCTCGGCACAGAAGCGACCCGTGTGTTTCGGGCTACAGTGGACTGATCGCCGGACACAACAAGACCAGAAAGTTTCACGTGAAACATCCTGAACAGGCCGCAGACGAGCAGCGGCCCGTCGTTTCGGCGGATGACTCGACACCGCTCGCGCGCGAACTCGCCGATCTGACCCGGCGCCGGCGCCTGCTGGCCGCCCAGGACCTGCCGCTTCCGAGCGCGACGCGGATCTTCACGGTCGCGAACCAGAAGGGCGGTGTCGGAAAGACCACGACGACCGTGAATCTCGCCGCAGCGCTCGCCAGAACCGGGGCCCGGGTCCTCGTCATCGACCTCGATCCGCAGGGCAACGCTTCGACGGCGCTCGGAGTGGAGCATCGGGCCGAGACCGCGAGCGTCTACGACGTCATCATCAACGATGAGTCGATGGCCCTCGTCGTGCAGAAGAGCCCTGAATTCGAGGCGCTGTACTGTGTTCCGGCGACCATCCACCTGGCCGGCGCGGAGATCGAGCTCGTGTCGCTCGTGGCGCGCGAGCAGAGACTGCACACCGCTCTCGAGACCTTCCTCGAGGGCAGCGACGAGCCGTTCCACTACGTGTTCATCGACTGCCCGCCGTCGCTCGGGCTCCTCACGATCAACGCCTTCGTCGCCGCGACGGAGGTCCTCATCCCGATTCAGTGCGAGTACTACGCGCTCGAGGGGCTCAGCCAGCTGCTCTCCAACATCCAGCTCATCGAGCGCCACCTCAATCCCTCGCTCGCGGTCTCCACGATCCTCATGACGATGTACGACGCGCGGACCAATCTCGCCAACCAGGTCGTGCAGGATGTCCGCGACCACTTCCCGGAGCAGGTGTTATCCACATTGATCCCCCGATCGGTGCGGATTTCGGAAGCTCCGAGCTACGGTCAGAGTGTGATCAGTTACGACACCAACTCATCGGGCTCGTTATCCTATCTCGAGGCCGCCGCAGAAATCGCACACAGGGGAGCACCGCGCTGATGGCCGCTGCGAAGAGAACCGGACTCGGGCGCGGAATCGGCGCGCTCATCCCGACCGACGAGGGTTCCCCGGAACGCCCGGTCGACATCTTCTTCCCGACCGGAAAAGCCGGGCGAGAGGCCCTGGTCGCGGTTCCCGGGGCGCGCCTCGCGAACCTCTCGCCGGATGACATCATCCCCAATGCGGCCCAGCCGCGCACCGACTTCGTGAAGGAGAAGCTCGACGAGCTCATCGCCTCGATCCGCGAGGTCGGAGTTCTGCAGCCGATCGTCGTGAGGCCGATCGACGGAGCGAGCCAGGATGGGCCGAAGTACGAGCTCATCATGGGGGAACGCCGGCTCCGCGCGAGCAAGGAGCTCGGGCTCGACTCGATCCCCGCGGTGATCAAGAACACGGCCGATGAGGAGATGCTGCGCGACGCCCTGCTCGAGAACCTGCATCGCGCGGACCTGAATCCTCTCGAGGAGGCCTCGGCCTACCAGCAGTTGCTGTCGGATTTCGGGATCACCCAGGAGCAGCTGGCCGGGAGGATCGGCCGGTCGAGACCGCAGATCACGAACACGCTGCGCCTGCTGCGGCTTCCGGCATCCGTTCAGAAGCGAGTTGCTGCGGGAGTGCTGACCGCAGGGCACGCGCGTGCCGTGCTCTCGGCCGGCTCCGAGCAGGCGATGGAGCTGCTCGCCGACAAGATCGTCAACGAGGACCTCAGCGTGCGCGGGGCCGAGGCCGCGGCCGGGCTGATATCCACGAAACCGCAGCGTTCGACGAAGCCTACGGCGGGAAAGCGGCAGGGCCAGCTGAACGAGATCGCCGAGCGGCGCGGCGACCGCCTCGACACGCGCGTGAAGATCTCACTCGGCACGAGCAAGGGCACGATCGTGATCGATTTCGCCACGGTCGCGGACCTGAATCGCATCCTGGGCGAGCTCGGGGAGCCGAGTTACAGCTAGGTTCGCCCCACTACCCTGACGAGCGCAGGCTTCGCCTGCGGCGGCGGTCAGAAGTGGCCGTGGACGTCAGCCTCGGCGCGCTGTGCGAGGGCGCTGTACACCCAGCCGAGGTCGTGACCGGCCGCCTCGAGCCCCTGGGGCAGGAGCGATGTCTCGGTGAGACCCGGAGTGACGTTGCACTCGAGGAACCACGGGACCCCCTCCGCGTCGACGACGAAATCGACACGCGACAGGTGTCCGAGCCCGAGTGCCGTATGCGCGGTCACGGCGGCCTCACCGGCGCGCTGAGCGGCCGCCGCGGACAGCCTGGCCGGCGTGTGGAACCTCGTCTCCCCCGCGTTGTACCTGGCCTCGAAGCTGTATACGCCCGACAGCGGCACGATCTCCACCGCGGGAAGGGCGACGGGTCCGCCGCCGGTGTCGATCACGCCGACGGCGATCTCCGTGCCGAGGATCCTTCGCTCGATGAGCGCCGTGTCGCAATAGCTGTAGGCGTCGACCATCGCTCGCGGGAGCGCGTCGAGGTCGTCGACGAGGGTCACCCCCTGCGCCGATCCGCCCTGCGCCGGCTTTACGACGAGGGGAACCGGCAGGGCCGTCGAGATGGTCTGCAGCACGCTCGCGGCGCCGAGATCGCGGAAGGCGTCCCTGGGAAGGGTGATCGAACCGGGAGTGTCGATCCCCGCGCGCTCCACGAGGGTCTTGGCGGTCGGCTTGTCCCAGGCGAGGCGGGCAGCGCTCGACGCGGATCCGACGAAGGGGATGCCGGAGAGCTCGAGCAGGGCGTAGAGCGAGCCGTCCTCCCCGCTCGCTCCGTGGAGCACCGGCCAGACGACATCCGGAGCGTGCTCGGCCAGGTAGTCGAGGAGCGCCGCGTCCGGATCGCGCAGCTCCACCGTGATTCCCTGCTCGGCGAGGCTGTCAGCGACGCGACGGCCGGACCGCAGGGACACCTCGCGCTCGTGAGAGATCCCCCCGGCGAGCACGAGCACGCGGCCGATCGGAGTGGTCACCGGACGACCTATCCGATGCCCGGCGGCGGGTTCGTGAAGCTCTGGTCGCGGCGGACGATCCCGAGCGGACCGGTCTGCGAGAACGTCTCGAGCAGCTCCATCTCCCCCTGGATCACCGAGGCGAGCCGACGGACGCCCTCCCGGATGAAGTCCGGCGTCGGGTAGCAGAACGAGAGGCGGATGTTGTTCCGGCCGTTCCCGTCGGCGTAGAACGCGGTGCCGGGGGTGTAGGCGACGAGTTGTCTGACCGCGCGCGGGAGCATCGACTTGGAGTCGACCTGCTCCGGGAGCGTCAGCCAGACATAGAAGCCGCCGCTCGGCACGGTCCAGCTGAGTTGTGGAAGATGTTCGGCGAGGGCGCCGAGCAGGGCGTCCCTACGCTCCCGGTACACGCCGCGGAAGATGTCGATCTGGGCTTTCCAGTCGGCCGTGTCGAGGTATTCGGAGACGACGAGCTGCGTGAACGAACTCGGGGACAGCACCGCGGCCTCGTTGGCGAGAATGAGTTTCTCTCTGATGGCGTGCGGGGCAAGAGCCCAACCGACCCGCAGGCCGGGCGCAAGCGTCTTCGAGAACGTCCCGAGGTAGACGACGCCATCCTTCTCGACCGACCGCATGGCCTGCGGAGGCGGCGCGTCGAAGTAAAGCAACCCGTAGGGGTTGTCTTCGAGCACGAGGATGTCGCTCGCCCGCGCGATCTCGAGGATCTCGAGCCTGCGCTCCCAGCTCAGGGTCACGCCGGCCGGATTGTTGAAGGTGGGGACCGTGTACAAGAACTTGAGACGCTTTCCCGCGGCCTTCAGTGCGGCGATCCGCTCACGAAGCGCGGCAGGGATGAGCCCATGCTCGTCCATCGGGACGTGGCTGACCTCCGCCTGGAAGGAGCGGAACACGACCAGGGCTGTGACGTAGCTCGGACCCTCCGCGAGCACAACATCGCCAGGATCGAGGAACAGCTTCGCCATGAGCTCGAGTGCGTGCTGCGACCCCGTCGTGACGACGACATCATCCGCATGCCCACGGATGCCCTCGAGCGCCATGACCTCGAGGATGTGCTCGCGCAGTTCCGGGGCGCCCTGGCCGGAGCCGTACTGCAGCGCGACGGCACCCCGCTCGCGCATGAGGCGGTCGATCGCGCTCGTGACGAGGTCGGTCGGAAGCGCTGCGACGTAGGGCATCCCCCCGGCGAGGGAGACGACCTCCGGACGGGAGGCCACCGCGAACAGGGCACGCACCTCAGAGGCGCTCAGACCAGCGGTACGGGCCGCGTAGTGGTCGTACCAGGGGTCGAGGTTGGTGCCCTCAGTCATCTGCCCTATCCGTTCGTCGTGCATCAAGGATAGAGGCATGCGCGCGACTGCTCGGCAAACACCGCAGACAGGACGGTTGCTCAGAAAATACCGCAGCGAGTGGGAATCTTATGGATCTCCGCCCAAAGATGCCCGCCGAACCCCGAGATCCATAAGATTCCCACTCGCTGCTTCGTGATCGTTATGTCGTTTCACGGCGCGCCCGCTGTTCAGCTCGTCGACCGGCGGGGCGGGAGTTCTGTGGGTTTCGGGGTTCGGCGGGCATCTTTGGGCGGAAACCCACAGAACTCCCGCCCTGCCCACTCAACTACTTGAGGAAGTCGGCGAGCTGCGCCTCGAGCGCAGGCTTCGGCATGGCGCCGATGACGGTCTTGACGACCTCGCCACCGCGGTACACCTTCATCGCCGGGATCGACGTGATCTGGTACTTCGCCGCGGTCTGCGGGTTCGCGTCGACATCCACCTTCACGAGCTGGATCTTGTCGGGGTACTCCGCGGCGATCTGGTCGAGGATCGGTGAGACTGCGCGACACGGGCCGCACCACTCCGCCCAGAAATCTACGAGGACGGTCTTCTCGGAGTTGAGGACCTGGTCCGCGAAAGTGGCGTCGGTAACGTCCGTGGCTGTAGACATGCTGATACTTCTCCTTTTGATGGATCCGGTCAGGCCGGAACGACGGTGGGTTCTGCGCTGGCCTTGGCCAGCAGATCTTTCGGAAGCGACGCGAGGTAGTGCTCCGCGTCGAGCGCGGCGACTGTTCCCGAACCGGCGGCGGTGACCGCCTGGCGGTACGTGGGATCCAGCACGTCGCCCGCGGCGAACACCCCGGGCAGGCTCGTCTTCGAGGTGCGCCCGTCGACCTTCACGGTTCCCTCGCTCGTGAGCTCGAGCTGGCCGTGCACGAGGTGCACGCGAGGATCGCTTCCGACGGCGATGAACAGGCCGTTCAGCTCGAGGGTGGAAAGGCTCCCGTCGACGGTGTCGCGCAAATCGACCTGGGTGACGAGGTCTTGGCCGTCGATTCTCTCGACGACCTTGTTGAGCAGGAACTCGATCTTCGGATTCTGCCGCGCGCGATCCACCATGATCTCCGAAGCCCGCAGTTTCTCACTGCGGTGGATCAGATACACCTTGCTCGCGAACTTGGTGAGGAAGGTGGCCTCCTCCATCGCCGAGTCGCCGCCGCCGACGACGGCGATGACCTTCTCGCGGAAGAAGAATCCGTCACAGGTCGCACACCAGGAGACGCCATGGCCGCTCAGGCGGTCCTCACCCTCCACGCCGAGCTTGCGGTAGGCGGATCCGGTCGCGTAGATGACGGCGAGCGCCTCCTCGACCTTGCCGGAGCCGAGTGTGACCCGCTTGACCTCGCCGTCGAGCTCGAGCTTCGTGACGTCGTCGAGCACGACTTCGGTGCCGAATCGTTCCGCCTGGGCCTGGAACAGCGCCATCAGGTCCGGGCCCTGGATGCCGTCAGGGAAGCCGGGATAGTTCTCGACATCCGTCGTGTTCATGAGTTCGCCCCCGGCCTCGACCGAGCTCGCGATGAGCAGTGGGGCGAGATTGGCGCGGGCGGCATAGATCGCCGCGGTGTACCCCGCCGGGCCGGAGCCGATGATGATGAGCTGACGCAACTGGTTGTTCCCCTTACTGTGCCACTGGCTACAACACATCCTATTCGGGGACTATTCCGCCCTCTTCCGACCGAACCGGCCGCGGAGTGTCCCCGCGACGGAGGCGACTTCCGGATTGCGGAACACCGTGAGCAGTCCGCCGTAGACGAGCGCCATGACGCCGCCGATAATGACGATCGACAGGAACGCCTCCCCGCGGCCCGACTGGGCGAACCCGCCCGCCGACAGTCCCCCGAGCAGCAGGAGGAGGCCGAACCCGGCGGCTCCGGACACGATCGAGAGCCCGAGGTACTGGAGATGCCTCGTGAACACGCGGAGACCGCCGGATCCACCGAGGCGCCGGCGGACGAGCACGATCGACACGATGGCCTGCGTGCTTCCCGCAACCGTCGTGGCGACGGCGATCCCGACGGCGATCCACTCGGTCGGCAGCAGAATGCAGGCGAGCGAGCCCGCAGCGAAGATGACCGACTGGAGCAGTTGCATGAAGAACGGCGTTCTGGTGTCGCCGAGCGCGTAGAACACACGTTGCACGATGAACAGCGCACTGAACAGCACGAGGCCGGGGAGGAACGCGAGGATGACGTTTCCCATCGCCTGCACGTTGCCGAAGCGGTCCTCGAAGAACCGGGCGAAGGGGTAGGCGACGACGCCGAGTGCGACGACGGAGAACACCATCACCATGCCGATTCCGCGCAGGGACGATGAAAGATCCTGGCGGAGGGCACCGAGGTCGTTGCGGGCGGCGTGACCGCTCATCCTCGTGAAGTAGGCGGTTGCGATCGAGACCGCGACGACCGAGTGCGGCAGCATGAAGATGAGCCAGGAGTTCTGGAGGGTCTGAACGGATGCCGCATCCCCGGCCGCGAGGGTCGCGACACGGCTCTGCACAATGCCGGCGAGCTGAGTGACGACGATCATGCCGAACAGCCAGCCTGCTGCTTTGCCGGTCGTGGCCAGTCCGACGCCCCGCCAGTGGAAGTCGGGGCGAAAGCGCAGTCCCGCCCGCTTCCAGAACAGCACGACGACGACGGCCTGCGCGACGACGCCGAGTGTCACCGTGCCGGCGAGCAGAAGTGTGCGGTCCGGGGTGAACGCCTCGACGAAGCGGTTCTGCTGGGCGGAGCCGAAGAGCACCATGAACACCGCGAGGCCGGCGATCGACACGACGTTGTTGACGGCGGGCGCCCAGGCGAACGAACCGAACATGTTCCGGGCGTTGAGTGTCTCGCTGAGGAGGCTGTAGAGCGCGTAGAAGAACACCTGCGGCAGACAGAGATACGCGAAGGTCGTCGCGAGGGTGAAGGCCTCAGGGCTGAATCCGCGACCCGACTCGGAGGTCTGTGAGTAGATCGCGACAAGCGCGGGCGCGGCGACGATCGCGAGGGCGGTCACGGTGGCGAAGAGCAGGATGCCGAGGGTCACGATCTTGTTGATGTAGCGCGCCCCGCCATCCGGGTCCCGGCCGGCGCGCACGATCTGCGGCACGAGCACAGCGCTCAGCAGGCCGCCGACGGTGAGGGCGTAAATGCTGTTCGGAAGCTGGTTCGCGATCGCGAAGGCGTCTGCGCTCGCACTGCCGACCTGCCCGATCGCCGCCGCGAGGACCGCGACGCGGACGAATCCGAGAGCCCGGGAGACGACGGTTCCCGAGGCGAGAAGCGCGCTGGCCCGGCCGACACGTGCCGTGGGGATCTCCGCGGTGTCGCTCAAGCGCTCGCCTTTCCGGAGGCCCGCCTCAGCTTGCGGAGCCTGTTGATGGTCCTCCAGACGCCGGCCACGAACAACCCGACGACCATGATTGCGAGCACGACGGTCGCGGCGGTCTCCCAGCCCGCCTGCACGTTCAGCTCGACGAAGGTCGGCTGTGAGATCGCGACATTCGTCGCACTGCTGAGCGAGACCTTCGTGAGCACCTGACCGTTCGCAATCGACTGCACCGGGATCTGTGCTTTCGCCTGCGAGTTCGCTTCGATCGTGAGTTCGACCCGGCTGTCGACGACTTCGAGGATCGCCCGCTCCGGCTGCACGGTGACATAGACGGTGACCGGGAAGTCGAGCTCGTTCCTGACCGCGATGGGGAGATTGCCCTTCTCCTGCGGGAAGGTGATCGTGCTGCTGTCCGGGATGCGCACGGCATCCAGAATCACGCCGCCGCTCGTGCGGTACTGGTCGGCAGCCTGATTCCAGCCGGCCTGATCGGTGTGCCAGGACTGCGCGAAGGTGGCCAGGAGGGCAAGCCGGCGTGGGCCGGTCAGGGCGGTCGGGTCGACGAGAACCGACGAGAACGCGGTCACCTGCCGCTCCGAGGCGAGCAGCGCGGATGCCGTGGCGACGCGTGTCGGGGGCTCCGGCGCCGCCGTCACCTTCACGGCCTGCGCGGGGGACTGGAAGATGTCGGTGAGCGTCGTTGGCCGCACCCACGGCAGCGCGTCGAGGGCGTCGAGGGTCTCGTTCAAGCGCGGCCCGGTCGCCGAGCCGTCCCGGCCTAGTGTCGCGAGCACGAGGCTTCCACCTGGAGTGCCCGCGGAGGTGGCGAGTTCCGCTGCGAGCGAGGCCATGGCGGACTGCCAGGCGGACTCGGTCGTCGCGCTCGCGGCCGCGCGGAGGTAGCCGGAGATCGCGGCATCCGAGAGCCCCACCGCGTGCTTGCCGACGGTGCCGTTCGGCCCGGCGGAGGTCCCGGACAGCTGGGAGGAGCTGAGAATCGTCCGTGTGAAGCCCATCGCGGTGAACGCATCGAGATCCGCCTCGACCACCGTGTCATCGTCCGGCCAGGCCAGACCTTCCGTCGAGTAGGTCCACTCGAGGAGGGATTCCGGTGTCGGCAATTGCGGGGTCGGCTCACTCGGAGGGGTCTCGGCTGGTGCGGGGGTCTCGGTCGTCACCGGGGCGAACAGGCTCGGATCGATCGGGAACGTCAGGGGAGCGAGCGGGTCCTGCTCTCCGGCCTGGCGGGCGAGGGCGAGGTCGGAGTCGGCGTAGCTGAGCGCAAACGTCTCATTGTCGGCCCCGGCGAGCTGCGCCAGCCAGTCGAGGGCGGATTGCGGGGCACTCGTCCCGAGGATCCTGATCGAGGCGAGGATCATCGGGTCGATCCCGATCGCGACCGTATGGCTGAGCGCGGCCTCGAGCTGCCTCGTCAGGAGCCCGTTCGGCGCGGTGTAGGTCGAGAGGTCTTCTGCGCTGATGAGTCCGGTCGTCCCGGGCGGGGTGATGAGAGGCATCGCGATCGCGAGGCGTGCGGATGGTGTGGTTGCCCCGGGAGACCACACGACGGCGCTTCTGGCGACGTCGAGCTCGATGGTTCCACTGGCGAGCCTCACCGACAGTGGGAACGCCGCGAAGGACTGAGCGCCGAGGCCGAGTGATGATGCCGGGATCGTGATGGTGAACGGCCTGACCTGGCCGGGGGCGAGCTCCCCGATCGGCACGCTGCCGAGGCTCGTGCCGAGCGCCGCTCCCGCTGAGCCCTCCTCAGGTCCGAGCCAGGCAGTCATGGCGGACCGGGACGAGACCGGGGTCCTGGAGAGGAAGACGGTGGCCGTTCCGGCATCCATCGCCTGCCGAGCCGTGTTGCTCACAACACCGTTGACCTGCAGCGCCTGCCCGGGTCGGAGCAGCCCGGAGAGGGCCGGCGCCGCGGTGACGCTCACTGTGCCGTCGTCGACGGTGGTGTCGGCGGCCCACACGGCAGGCGCGACTGCGCCACCGACCACCAGGCCGAGCGCAAGCAGGAACGGGATGATTTTCATAGGCTTTGGCGGGCCACGGGGTCTCCCTCAGCCTGCTTCAAGCGATTCTATTAGCCACGGGCTGGGTAGTCTTGAGCGCATGGAAAGCGCCGCCTCGGCCATCGCGCGACTCGGGTCACTGGCGGACTCCCCCCAGGTGAGCCGACTTGCCTCGGCCTTCGCCGACGCCGGAGAGGAACTCGCCCTCGTCGGCGGCTCGGTTCGCGACGCCTTCCTCGGCTCAGCGATGAACGATCTCGACTTCACCACGAGCGCGGATCCGGACCGGATCCTCGCGATCGTCACCCCCATCGCAGAAGCTCACTGGGACATCGGGCGGGCCTTCGGGACGATCGGGGCGATCGTCGCCGGTCACCGGGTCGAGATCACGACCTACCGCAGCGACGCCTACGACGGGGAGACGCGCAAGCCCGTCGTCGCTTTCGGCGACACGCTCGAGGGCGACCTGAGACGGCGCGACTTCACCGTGAACGCGATGGCGCTGCGGCTGCCGGAACGCGTGCTCGTCGACCCCTCCGGCGGCCTCGAAGACATCATGGCGGGGCGGCTGGCCACCCCGGGAGCTCCTGAGGTGTCCTTCGGCGACGATCCGCTCAGGATGATGCGGGCGGCGCGGTTCACCTCGCAGCTCGGGTTCACCGTGACCGAGCCGGTCGGGCTCGCCATGCGCGAACTGGCCGGGCGTCTCTCGATCGTCTCCGCCGAGCGGATCAGGGACGAGCTGGGCAAGCTCCTGTGCACCCCTGAACCCAGGGCGGGTCTCGAACTGCTCGTCGCGACCGGGCTCGCCGAGCTCGTGCTGCCCGAGGTCCCGGCGCTGCGGTTGCAGGTCGACGAACACCATCATCACAAGGACGTCTACGAGCACAGCCTCACCGTGCTCGACCAGGCGATCGAGATGGAGCGGGAGCGGCCCGCGATCTCCTCCCCCGACCTCACGCTGCGTCTCGCCGCACTGCTGCACGACGTCGGAAAGCCGGCGACCCGGCGCATGGAGCCCGGCGGCGTCGTCACGTTCCACCACCACGACGTCGTCGGGGCGAAGCTCGCAGCGAAACGGCTGCGCGAGCTGCGCTTCGACAAGGAGACGATCGGCAACGTTGCGCGGCTCATCGAGCTGCACCTGCGGTTCTTCGGCTACACCGAGGGGGTGTGGACGGATTCGGCGGTCCGACGGTATGTACGCGATGCCGGGCCGCTCCTGGACCGGCTGCACATCCTGACCCGCGCCGACGTGACGACCAGGAACCGCCGCAAGGCCGACCGGTTGTCCTTCGCCTACGACGATCTCGAGGACCGGATCGCCGCGCTCGGAGAGGAGGAGGAGCTCGCCGCGATCCGCCCCGACCTGGACGGCGAGCAGATCATGGCGACTCTCGGGCTGAAGCCGGGCCGTGAGGTCGGTGAGGCCTACCGGTTCCTGCTCGAGTTGCGCCTGTCGGAGGGCCCGCTCGGCGAGGAGGAGGCCGCCCTGCGTCTGCGATCCTGGTGGGCCTCCCGCTGACCGGTGTCAGCTGTTGTCGCGGATGAACCGATCGAGCAGCTCGCGCGCCTCCGGGTCCGGGTACTGCACCGGCGGCGACTTCATGAGGTAGGCGGATGCCGCCTCGAGAGGTCCGCCGATCCCGGCGTCCAGGGCGAGCTTCGCCGCGCGGATCGCGTCGATCGCGACCCCGGCAGAGTTCGGGGAGTCCCAGACCTCGAGCTTGTACTCCAGGCTCGCCGGGGCATTGCCGAAGCCGTGCCCTTCCAGGCGGACGAACGCGAACTTGCGGTCTACGAGCCACGGGACGTGGTCGCTCGGACCGATGTGCACGTTCTTCGGATCGAGCCTGGCGCTGATGTTGCTCGTCACCGACTGGGTCTTGGAGATCTTCTTCGACTCGAGTCTGGAGCGCTCGAGCATGTTCATGAAGTCCATGTTCCCGCCGACGTTGAGCTGGTAGGTGCGATCCAGAACGAGGCCGCGCTGTTCGAACAGGCGGGCAAGAACGCGGTGAGTGATCGTCGCGCCGAGCTGGCTCTTCACGTCGTCTCCGACGATCGGGATGCCGGCCGCCGTGAACTTCGCCGCCCACAGCGGATCGCTCGCCACGAACACCGGCAGCGCGTTCACGAATGCCACCCCGGCGTCGATCGCGGCCTGGGCGTAGAACTTGACCGCGGCATCCGAACCGACCGGGAGGTAGCAGATCAGCACCTCCGCGCCGCTCTCGCGCAGCGCCGCGACGACATCGACCGGAGGAGCGGACGACTCGACGATCATCTCGCGGTAGTACTCGCCGAGGCCGTCCAGGGTCGGGCCGCGCTGCACCAGGACGCCGGTGGGGGCGACCTCGGCGAACCGCAGGGTGTCGTTCTCGCTCGCCCAGATGGCGTCGGCCAGGTCAGTTCCGACCTTGAGGGAGTCGACGTCGAAGGCGGCGACGAGCTCGATGTCTCCGACCGCGTAGGGCCCGAGCCGGTTGTGCATGAGACCGGGGATCACATCGTCGGGGGCTGTGGAGCGGTAGAACGTCACTCCCTGCACAAGCGCGTTCGCGCAATTTCCGACACCGGCGATGGCAACCCGAAGGCTCATTGAGATACAGCTCCTTGATAGACGGGGGGATCAATGACTACACTAGGCAGGTTGCCTTCGGACTTCTGACCGAACGGCACGATGCCAAGACCCTCCTGTTACAGATCGTCTGTAACCGTTCTAGTCCAAAGGGGGTGGGTTAGTTATGCATCAGTACGAACTCATGGTGATTCTCGATCCGGAGATCGATGAGCGCACCGTGGCTCC
>DATCXP010000202.1:0-19543 GCA_036565765.1 Terrimesophilobacter sp. | reverse complement strand
AGCGGCGGATGCGCGTAGCGAGCCAGTCAGTCTCGGATCGAGCCGGACGGTCTGGGTCGAGCCAGTTAGTCTCGGATCGAGCTTGTCGAGATCCACAGTCACAACCTAAGGATTAGAGAATGTCAATCTTCCTCAACAAGGACTCGAAGGTCATCGTCCAGGGCATCACGGGCGGCGAGGGCACGAAGCACACCGCACTCATGCTCAAGGCCGGAACCCAGGTCGTCGGCGGTGTGAACGCGCGCAAGGCAGGCACGACCGTCACTCACGGTGCCGTCGAGCTGCCGGTGTTCGGCACGGTCGCCGAGGCGATTCAGGAGACCGGCGCGGACGTGTCGATCATCTTCGTTCCGCCGACCTTCACGAAGGACGCGATGATCGAGGCGGTCGACGCCGGCATCCCGCTGCTCGTCGTGATCACCGAGGGCGTTCCGGTGCAGGACTCTGCGGAGGCCTGGGCGTACGCGAAGTCGAAGGGCAACCTGACGCGCATCATCGGCCCGAACTGCCCCGGCATCATCACGCCGGATGAGGCGCTCGTCGGCATCACCCCGGCGAACATCACCCACAAGGGTCCGATCGGCCTCGTCTCGAAGTCCGGAACCCTGACGTACCAGATGATGTACGAGCTGCGCGACCTGGGCTTCTCCACAGCGATCGGCATCGGCGGCGACCCCATCATCGGCACGACCCACATCGACGCGCTCGCCGCGTTCGAGGCCGACCCGGAGACCAAGGCGATCGTCATGATCGGCGAGATCGGCGGGGACGCCGAGGAGCGCGCGGCGGAGTTCATCAAGGCGAACGTGACCAAGCCGGTCGTCGGCTACGTTGCCGGGTTCACCGCCCCAGAGGGCAAGACCATGGGCCACGCCGGCGCGATCGTTTCCGGTTCGGCCGGAACCGCGCAGGCGAAGAAGGAGGCCCTCGAGGCCGCCGGCGTGAAGGTCGGCAAGACGCCGTCCGAGGCGGCCAGCCTCATGCGCGAGATCCTCGCCACGCTGTAGCAGTTCGCAGGTAGCGCCGAGATCCATCGCGAGGGGTCAGTTGTTGCTCTTCGCGACGGTCGGGAACAGCAACAACTGACCCTTCACGAGTGTGGCGCGGGGGTGTGGAGCGGATGCGCGGGTAGGCTCCGACGGGTATGAACCGTCCGCTCACAGCCCTGTTCGCCGCGCTCGAGGCGCTGCTCGTCGTCGGCATCGGCATCGGCGTCCCGCTGGTCCCGCTCACGTTCCTGTGGGCCTTCCAGTACGGGCTGCAGCTGGACTGGACCGTGTTCTGGCGCGCATCCGTCGACACCTGGCTGATCGGCCACGGCTCCGACGTGCTCCTGACCCTCGATCCGGTCACGGCGATCGTGGTCGGGTTCGCCGGCGCAGGCACTCCGTTCGCCCTCTCGATCGCCGCGCTCGGCTTCGCACTGCTGACCGCGCTCCTCGGGGTGCGCGCGGGACGCCGCATCACCGAGACGCCGCACCGCCGACTGGGGCTTGTCGTCGCACTCGCCGTGTTCGCCGCGCTCGCGCTCGGCGCCACCCTCAGCGCACTGCACCGTTTCGCGCGCCCGTCGATCTGGCAGGGTGTGTTCTGGCCGACCCTGGTCTTCGCGATCGGGCTCCTGATCGGTTCTGCGCTCGCGAGCAGGCGCCTCAGCCGGATGCCCGGGGCAGGCAGGCGGCAGCAGGGTCGCATCCTCGCCTGGTGGGCGGATCAGCCCGCTCACTATCGCGCGGTGCTCGCCCAATCGCTCCGCGGGGGGACCGCGGCGGTCGCCGCCGTGATGGCGTGCGCCGGTGTGCTGCTCGCCGTACTGATCGCGGCGAATTACGGCCGGGTCATCGCGCTGTACGAGGGCATCCATGCCGGCATCCTCGGCGGGGTCGCGCTGACCCTCGGGCAGCTGGCGTTCCTGCCGAACCTCGTGATCTGGGCGGGGTCCTGGCTCGTCGGACCCGGTTTCGCGATCGGCACCGGATCGTCGGTCGGACCGCTCGGGACGAGCCTCGGCCCGATACCGGCGATTCCGGTTCTCGGCGTTCTCCCGACCGGCGACCTCGCGCTGGGCTTCCTCGGGCTGCTGGTCCCGGTGGTGGCGGGCTTCCTGGTGGGGGTCGCCGTGCGCCCGGGGCTGCTGCGCGGACTGGGGGATCGTTGGCCCGTGGTCTGGCTCATCGCCACGGGAATCGGAGTCGGTATCGTCGGCGGCACACTGTTCGGCGTCCTGGCCTGGGCGAGCGGCGGCGCGGCCGGGCCGGGCCGCCTCGCGGATGTCGGACCGAACGCCTGGCTCGTCGGCCTGTTCGCCGCGCTGGAGTTCGGCGGGGCGGCGATCCTGGGTCTGCTGGCGGGGGCACCGCGGCGCACCAAATAGGCTGGGCACGTGCTCAAACTGGTCGTGCTGATCTCGGGCGGTGGCTCGAACCTGCGTGCGCTGCTGGAGGCCTCCGAGGATGCGGAGTTTCCCGCCCGGGTCGTCGCGATCGGCGCCGACCGGCCCGCAGACGGCTTCTCCCACGCCGAGGACTTCGGCATCCCGACCTTCTCGGTCGCGTGGTCGAGCTTCCCCGATCGGGAGAGCTGGGGTGACGCAATGCTCGATCAGGTCAGGGAGTGGCAGCCGGATCTCGTGATCCTGAGCGGGTTCATGAGGCTGCTCCCGGAGCGCGTCGTCACGGCGCTGAGCCCCAGGCTCCTGAACACTCACCCGGCATACCTCCCGGAATTTCCCGGCGCGCACGCCGTTCGGGATGCGCTCGCCGCGGGCGCGACCCAGACCGGGGCGAGCATCATCGTTGTCGACAACGGCGTCGACAGCGGACCGATCGTCGCCCAGCAGCGCGTGCCGATATGGGATGGCGATACTGAAGGCACGCTGCACGAACGCATCAAGGCCGTCGAGCGGGAACTGCTCGTGCAGACCGTGCTCGACGTCGCCAACGGAACCATCGATCTCGAGGAGCTCAAATGAGCGCAGGTACCAGCCGTTCCGACCATCGGGAGCGCGACGTCATTCCGATCCGGCGCGCGCTCGTGTCGGTGAGCGACAAGTCCGGGCTGCTCGAACTCGCGGCCGCGCTCACCGCAGCCGGAGTGGAGATCGTCTCGACGGGGTCGACCGCGAAGATGATCGCGGATGCCGGACATCCGGTCACCGAGGTGAGCGAGCTGACCGGGTTCCCCGAGTCGCTCGACGGAAGGGTCAAGACCCTGCACCCCGCCGTGCATGCCGGCATTCTCGCCGACCTGCGCCTCACCGAGCACGAGGACGAGCTCGCGGCACTCGGCATCCCGCCGTTCGAGCTCGTCGTCGTGAACCTGTACCCGTTCGTCGAGACGGTCGCGAGCGGCGCAGCGACGCCCGCCGTGATCGAGCAGATCGACATCGGCGGACCGGCGATGGTGCGCTCGGCCGCGAAGAACCACGCCAACGTCGCGATCGCGGTGTCACCGGCGAGCTACCCGCAGCTCGTGAAGGCGCTCGCCCTCGGGGGCACCACCCTCGCTCAGCGGCAGCGCCTGGCCGGCGAGGCGTTCGCCCATACCGCAGCGTACGACGCGGCTGTCGCCGCCTACTTCGCCGGCAACGTCGGCATCCGCGCGGCCCATAGTGCCGCATCCGCATCCGCAGCGCCGGTATCCCAAATGAAGGCAACAGAGCGCGTGGATGCCGCAATCACGGGGCCGCACGGCACTATTGGTGCTGGAATGCCTTCATTTGGAATAGAGGGCGCAGGGTTTGCGCTCGAGTTCGGTGCGGGGACGCCGCTGAGGTACGGCGAGAACTCGCACCAGTCCGCGATGCTCTACCGGTCGCCGGATGGCCGCGGCATCGCCCAGGCGGAGCAACTGCACGGCAAGGAGATGTCCTACAACAACTACGTCGACGCGGATGCCGCACTGCGTGCCGCGTACGACTTCGCCGAGCCGGCCGTCGCGATCGTCAAGCACGCGAACCCGTGCGGTATCGCGGTCGCGGCGGATGTCGCCACGGCGCACCGTCTCGCCCACGAGAGCGACCCGGTGTCGGCGTACGGCGGGGTGATCGCCGCGAATCGCCCGATCGACCTCGCGGCCGCGGAGTCGATCAGGGAGATCTTCACCGAGGTCATCGTCGCGCCGGACTTCACGGCCGAGGCGCTCGCAGCGCTCGGCACGAAGAAGAACCTCCGGCTGCTGAGACTCCCCGCCGACTACGCTCGCGCTCCGGTCGAGTTCCGGCAGCTGTCCGGCGGCGTTCTCACCCAGGATCCTGACACGCACTTCGCGCCGTTCGGCGACTGGACTCTCGTCTCGGGCGCAGTCGCCTCCGACGCTGCACGCGCCGACCTCGAGTTCGCCTGGAGGGCGGTGCGCGCCGTGAAGTCGAACGCGATCCTGCTCGCGCACGGCGGGGCATCCGTCGGCGTCGGGATGGGCCAGGTCAACCGGGTCGACTCATGTCGCCTCGCCGTCGAGCGGGCGGGTGAACGTGCCCGCGGGAGCGTTGCGGCATCCGACGCGTTCTTCCCGTTCGCGGACGGCCTTCAGATCCTGCTGGACGCCGGCGTGACCGCGGTCGTGCAGCCCGGCGGCTCGGTGCGCGACGAAGAGGTCGTCGCGGCCGCAACGGATGCCGGCGTCACGATGTACTTCACCGGCGAGCGCCACTTCTTCCACTGAGCCTTTTCCGGTCGGTGATTCTCCGGTCGAGCCCGTCGAGACCTGGATTTCGACAGGCTCAATCCGAGACGAGGGTCTGAGATGCGAAAGGTGCTTCCGCGATCCGAGAGGTACTTTTGCGATCTGAGAGAGGAATCTCTCCGGCCGAGCTGGTCGAAGCCGGCACAGAATTGACGATCTGAACCCAGGCGGTCGCCGCATCCAATAGTCTCGCAGCATGACTTCTTCCACTGGTGCGCTCACCATGATCCGGCGGATCGCCGCGGCGATCGTCTCGGCTCTGGCCTCCGCCGTGATCGCCCACATTGCGAGCGTGCTCGTGTTCTTCAGCGCGAGCGGAGCGGATTCCAGCTCGTTCGGCCAGCTGAGCGCCTACTTCTTCGCGTCGAGCCTGTTCCTGTTCCTGTTCCTCACGATCGTCGCCGGATTCGAGGGACTCCGCCAGTGGTACGTCGCGGTCCCTCTCGCTATCGTCGCCGCGGTTCTCGCGGGGCTGTTCGGCAGTCTCGTGTTCGCCGCGGGCAGTGGCGCGCCGATCGACGGTGCCGCCATCGCGTTCGTGTTCGGCACCCTGGCCGGCCCGAAGCTCATCTTCGTGCTCGCCGCAGTGATCGCGGCGGCCACGGTCGGTCGCCGGGTGTGGAGCGTCATGACCGGGGCCAGGCTGGACGCGCCGAGCGCGCGCGACCGGCGGGTCGCCCTCGTCCGGCTACCGGCCGCGAATCTCGCCGACGGCCAGGTCACGCACATCGCCCGCTCCGTGATCGATGGCGAGCGGGCCGACGAGCAGTGGGACAACTACGTCGCGGCACTCATCGACAACGGCTGGGACACGATCGAGGTCCCGGTAGCCCCGGAGGCGCCGGACTCGGTGTTCGTCGAGGATGCCGTGGTGATCTTCGGCGACACGGCCGTCATCACGAGCCCAGGGGCGGAGTCTCGCAGGAGTGAGACGGCGGGCGTCGAGGACACTGTGAGAGAGCTCGGCCTGCGCGTGACGCGCATCGAACTGCCGGGAACCCTCGACGGCGGCGACGTGCTCAAGGTCGGGAAGACCGTGTACGTAGGGCGTGGCGGGCGGACCAATGCCGAGGGCATCCGTCAGCTTCGCGCGATCGTCACGCACCTCGGCTACACCCTCGTCGCGGTTCCCGTCACGAAGGTGCTCCACCTCAAGAGCGGCGTCACCGCCCTGCCGGACGGCACGATCCTCGGGTATCCGCCGCTCGTCGACAACCCGGACATGTTCGACCGGTTCCTCGCCGTGCCGGAGGAGACCGGCGTCGCCGTGGTCGTTCTGAACGACGACACCGTGCTCATGGCCGAGTCGGCGCCGAAGAGCGCCGCACTCGTGGCCGACCTCGGTTACCGCGTCGTGACGGTGGACATCAGCGAGTTCGAGAAGCTCGAGGGCTGCGTGACCTGCCTGTCGGTGCGGATCCGGTAAGCGAGCTCAGGCCAGGGGCGGTTCGGCTCAGACTTCGACGCTGAGTTCGTACACTTCCTCCGTGGGGTGACCCGTCCGCTCGTGGATGCGCATGACCGCCTCCTTCGACGGGCCGGTCGACAGGCAGAACACCTTGCCGGACTCGGGGTCGAGCCATGCCTTCTCGAAGTGCACTCCCTCGTCGCCCTCGATGGCGAGGTCGGCGGCGTGCGCCTCCATCAGCTGTTCCCTGGTGACGCCGACGAATCCGTCGTGCACGTCCATGTACCGTGTCATGATCGTGGTCCTTTCCTCGATGCGGTCCAGTCTGGAGGGGACCGGCTCGCCGCGCATCGGTCATCCGACCGATGAAGCGGATTCGATTTTTCCCCTCCATTGCCGGGAGCAGTCTCCTAAACTTGCCGCATGCTCCTGCAGAGCTCTGCATCGGGATGGCCGGCGCGGATGTGCCCGGTCCTGGTGGGGAGGGACGAGTTGCTCGCGCTGACGGATCGGCGATGGCACAGCGCGCAGGAAGGGTCCGGCCAGTTGCTGCTGCTCGCCGGGGAGGCAGGGATCGGCAAGACCCGCTTGCTGGGGGATCTCGCGGGGCAGATCGACGGGCCGGGAAGGGTGATCTCCGCGGTGGCTTTCCCGCGCGACGCCGAGGCGGCAGGCGGTGTGCTCTTCGACCTCGTCGGGGGGCTCCGTCGCGCCGGTGCCACCGTCTACGCCGAGCGGCTGCGCGCCGTTCTCCACGATGTCGGCACGAGCGCCGATCCGGCGCACCGGCGGCGAACGTTCGTGGCCGATCTCTCCGACATCCTGGTCGACCTGTTGACCGACGATGGGCCGATCTTCCTCAGCATCGAGGACCTGCACTGGGCCGATGAGCTGAGTCTTGACGTTCTGGCGCGCGTCGCAGTTCGCGTGCATTCGGCCCCCGCCCTGATCGTCGCAAGCTATCGCAGTGACGAGCTCTATCCGCGCACGGCGCTGAGGCGATGGAGGTACCGGCTTCTCGGGCAACGACTCGCCGAGGAAGTACGCCTCCCCCGGCTCGACGCGGCGGACACCGGACGGATGGCGGAGGCGATCATCGGTGAGGTGCCGCCGTCCCTGTTCATCGATGCGCTGTTCGAGCGCAGCGACGGCATTCCACTGCACATCGAGGAGCTCATCGCCGGCGGCACGCCGGCAAGCGTTCCTGACACGGTCGCCGAGGCGATGATCGCCAGGGTGGCTGCGCTGAAGCCTCGAAGCCGGGCGATCGTCACTGCGGCCTCGGTCATCGGACGCTCCTTCGACATCGACCTGCTCGCGGCCATCACCGGTGAGACGACCGACGCTATCGACGCGGCGCTGCAGGAACTGGCCGACCGGCACATCGTGCACGCGCGGACGGATGGCACGAGCTTCGACTTCCGGCACGCGCTCATCCGGGACGCGATCTACGATGCCATCCCGCCGAACCGGCGGCGCCGACTGCATGCCTATGTCGCCGCCGCGGCAGCGGCTGCCGGATTCCGGCCTGCCTTCCTCTCCGACCAGTTCGAGCGCGCCAATCGGCCCGACGAGGCGCACAGCCACGCACTCGCGGCGGCAGCCGACGCCGTGCGCATGTCTGCACACCGGGAGGCGGCAGGACTGTATCGCCGCGCGCACCGCACGATGCCGGGCGGCACCGAGCCGGCGGTGCGCGCGACGCTGTTGACCCTGCTCGCCGACGAGCTGGCGGCGATCGACGACAACGAGGGCGCCGAGGCGCAGTATGCGCTCGCCGTCGGCCTTCATCGCGGGCTCGGGGATGAGGCGGCCGCGGCAGCACTGGTTCCGAGGCTCATGGCTGTGCGGCATCTGCTCGGAGCGAACCTCCAGGATCGCGCCGCTCTCGCGCGTGACGCGCTGTCGAAGCTGGACGTGCTCCCGGGAGGAGGGCCTGCGCTCGTGCGAGCCCACCTGCTCGCCGCGCTGGCCGCCGCTCACATGCTCGATCGTCGACTGGACGAGGCGATGGACTACGGCAGGCAGGCTGAACTCGCCATCGCCGGCTCCGCCCTGGGCGACTCCGCCATCGAGGTACGGGTGAACATCGACGCGACGCTCGGCTCAGTGCTGCTGTTCGCCGGGCACGCCGATGACGGCTGGAATCGCCTTGAGCGTGCCATTCGCGATGGCGAGAGGGCGGGGGCGGAGGGCGAGACTGCGAGGGGGTACCGGATGATCGGCTCGAGTGCCTCGGTGCTCGTCGAGTACGAGCGCGGTGAGCACTGGCTGCCCCGCGCGGTGGCGTACGCGGCGCGGACGGAGTGCTGGAACGACCACCACTACCTCACTGCGCACCTCGCGCACGTGCATTGGGCCGTCGGCGACTGGGCCGCGGCCGAGCGTGAAGCGCACCAGGCCCTCGCCGATGGCCGGGGCGGCATTACGACGCGCGTGACGGTACTGCACGTCCTGGGATATCTCGCACTCGGGCGCGACCAGCGGGCGTCGGCGCGCGATCACCTCGAGGAAGCGCGCGAGATCGGGGCCAGGATGGACGAGCTGCAGCGGCTCTCGCCTGCGCTGTGGGGGCTCGCCGAGCTCGCGCTGTACGACGGGCATCCGGATGTCGCGGTCGAGCTCTGCGAGCGTGGCTACGCCGATTCCGCACGCGTCGCGGACGCCGCCTACCTGTTCCCTTTCCTGCTGACCGGCGTTCGTGCGCTGCTCGCCCTGCGCAACGCGGACGCGGCCGGCGACTGGGCCGTGCGGTGCGGGGATCTGCTGAGGAGGCGCGGTATCGCCGGCACGCTCCCCGCCCTCGATCATGCGGACGGGCTGGTGGAACTCGCCGCAGGGAACACCGGAACAGCCCGGGTTCTGCTCGAACGGGCGGCGGTCGGCTGGCAGCAGCGCAGGCGGTTCTGGGAGGGTTCCCAGGCGCTGGGGGATCTGGCCTGGTGTGCGAAGCGGTCCAAACGGCCGGCGGACGCATCCTTTCTCGTTGCGCAGTTGCGCGCCGTCGCCGCGCCCGTCGGCGCTGTCCTGCTCGACCGTCTGGCGGATGCCGTCGGGGTCGGCGACGGTGACGGCTCGAAGGGGCCGTTGACCGTGCGCGAGCTGGAGGTTGCGGTGCTGGTGGCGTCCGGGTCGACCAATCGGGAGATCGCGGCGAGCCTGACGATCTCCCCGAAGACGGTGGCGGCGCATGTCGAACACATTCTGGCCAAGCTCGGTGCTGCGCGTCGCGCGGAGATCGCGGCGTGGGTGGTCACTCGCGGGAACTGAGGCAGGCGGAGGCGTCTTCGGGCACCGCTCTCAACTTGCACAAGCTGCAACGCGGGCATACTCTGTAAGGCTGCGCCGGCGGCAGGGGACGAGGGCGCGTCCCGCGACGGCACCGCAGTCCTGACGCCAGGCCTCCATCGAATGGTCATTGGCGCCGAGCCCCCGATAGTGCAAGGAAATCTGTGTCTTCTGACGTCGAAGAAAAGCGACTGAGTACATTCGCATCGATCATGCGCGTGTACCCCTACGCGAAGCCCGCCATGCCCCGGATCTACCTCGGCATGGCCGCCGCGATGATCGCCGCCCTCGTCGCCCTCGCGATCCCGCAGGTGCTTCGCTCCCTCATCGACGGCCCACTCAAGGATGGCGACTCGAGTGAGATCTGGTGGCCGGTCGGGATCGTGCTCGTCCTCGGCATCGTCGAGGCGATCATGATCTGGTACCGGCGGTGGTTCGTGCTCCAGCCGGGCACCCACATCGAGGCGCGCATGCGCAACGGCCTGTACAACCAGCTTCAGGATCTGCCGGTGAACTTCCACGACCGCTGGCCGAGCGGGCAGTTGCTGTCCCGGGCGATCAGCGACCTGAACCTCATCCGGCGCTGGTTCTCGTTCGGGCTCGTGCTGTTCGTCGTGAACACGATCACGATCCTGGTCGGTTTTCTCGTGCTCGTGAGCATCAACTGGATGCTCGGGGTGCTGTTCATGATCTGCTCGATCCCCCTGTGGATCTACGGTTACCTGTTCGAGAACAAGTACTCCGTTGTCGCGCGCCGCAGCCAGGACCAGTCCGGCGACCTCGCGACCACGGTCGAGGAGTCCGTTCACGGCATCCGGGTTCTCAAGGCGTTCGGCCGAGGAAAGTACGCGCTCAAGAACTTCGAGTCCCAGGCCGAGGAGCTGCGCGGAACGGAAATCGAGAAGGCGAAGGCGATCGCCGGCATCTGGCTGTGGCTTCTGCTCGTTCCGGATGTCTCGTTCGCACTGTGCCTTCTCGGCGGAGTCTGGCTCGCCGCAACGGGCCAGCTCACGGTCGGCGCGCTCGTCGCGTTCTTCGCGACCGCGACCGTGCTGCGGTTCCCGGTCGAGTCCATCGGGTTCCTGCTGTCGATGACGTTCGACACGCGAACCGCGGCCGACCGGTTCTTCGAGGTGATCGACGCCGAGAACACGATCACGGACCCGGAGCAGCCGAAGACGATCGCGAAGCCGGAGGGGCGCCTTGCGTTCCACGACGTGCACTTCCGCTACGCCGACTCGCCGGAGCGGTTCCCCGACCTGTTGAACGGCTTCGACCTCGAGCTCGAGCCCGGTGAGACCATGGCGCTCGTCGGCCTGACCGGGAGTGGCAAGTCGACGGTCACCGCACTCACCACCCGGCTGTACGACGTGACCGGCGGATCGATCACGCTCGATGGGGTCGACATCCGCGATCTCGGGCGGGAGGAACTGCGCAGCCACATCGCGATGGCGTTCGAGGACGCCACGCTGTTCTCGGCATCCGTCCGGGACAACGTGCTTCTCGGGCGTCCGGAGTCGAGCGAGGAGGAGCTGGCCGAGGCACTCGATGTGGCCCAGGCCGACTTCGCCTACGAGCTGCCGGATGGGCTCGACACCAAGGTCGGTGAGGAGGGCATGAGCCTCTCCGGCGGGCAGCGGCAGCGCCTTGCGCTCGCGCGCGCGGTCGCCGCGAAACCGGATGTCCTCGTGCTCGACGACCCGCTGTCGGCTCTCGACGTCGACACCGAGGCGCTCGTGGAGGCCGCGCTGCGCCGCGTGCTCGGCGGCACAGACGGGACAGCCGCGGGGGCGGGCCGAACCGGCAGAGTCACGGCGCTCATCGTCGCCCACCGACCGTCGACCGTCATGCTCGCCGACCGCGTCGCACTGCTGCAGGACGGCAGGATCACCGCGGTCGGGCGCCACCAGGACCTGCTCGCCTCGAGCGAGCACTACCGGTTCGTGATCTCGAGCCTCGAGGACGAGGAGCCCGCCCCCCGGAGTGTCTCGTCGCCGCCGACGATCCCGGTCCCGATCATCCAGACCGGAAGCGTCGGACGCACCAGCACGGAGGTGGGGTCATGAGCGTCCTCGGGGTAGAGGGCGAGGAGCGCCAGGACTTCTCGAAGGCGGAGAGCCGGCAGATCCGGGCACGCTCGCTTCGGCTGCTCGGCTCGCTCGTGAAGCCGCTGTGGGGCCGCATCACGCTCACGATCGTTGTCGTTGTCGTGAGCACCGCCGCCCAGGTCGCGGGGCCGGCGCTCATCGCGTTCGGGATCGACAACGGGCTTCCGGCGCTCGTGAAGCAGGACTGGATGCCGCTCGCCCTCGTCGTCGGCGCCTATCTGTTCACGGGGGTGATCGGTGCAGCGCTCATCGCCTGGTACACCGTTCTGACCGCCCGGATCAGCCAGGCCATCCTGATCGAGCTGCGCAAGCGCGTGTTCCTGCACACGCAGCGGCTGAGCCTCGAGTTCCACGAGAGCTACACCTCCGGGCGCATCATCGCGCGCCAGACGAGCGACCTGGACGCGATCCGCGAGCTGCTCGACTCCGGGATCAGCCAGCTTGTGCAGGGCGGTCTGTACATGGCTTTCATCGCGATCGCGCTGTTCTCCCTCGACTGGGTGAGCGGGCTCGTGCTGTTCGGATCGCTCGTCCCGCTGTGGTTCCTGACGCGCTGGTTCCAGCTGCGCTCGCAGAAGGTGTTCCGCGAGACGAGGACGGCCTCGGCGCGCGTCATCGTGCACTTCGTCGAGACGATGACCGGCATCCGTGCCGTGAAGGCGTTCCGCAAGGAGAAGCGCAACGAGGACGAGTTCGGTGAGCTCGTCGAGGACTACCGCTATGCGAACGAGCGTGCCATCAACCTGTTCGGGATCTACGACCCGGGGCTCGTGCTGATCGGGAACGTGACGCTCGCCGTCGTGCTGCTCGTCGGTGGCCTGCGGGTCGCCGGCGGAGGGCTGGCGATCGGCGTGCTGCTCGCGACCCTGCTGTACACCCGGTCGTTCTTCGCGCCGGCGCAGGAGATCGCGATGTTCTACAACTCCTACCAATCCGCCGCAGCCGCGCTCGAGAAGATCTCCGGTGTCCTGGAGGAGCGACCGAGCGTTCCGGATCCGACCGGGCCGATCGACCTGTGGCATGCGAAGGGCGCAGTGCGCTTCGACGGTGTCGAGTTCGCCTACAAGGCGGATCGTGTTGTGCTGCCGACGTTCGACCTCGACATCCCGGCCGGCCAGACGATCGCGCTCGTCGGCTCGACCGGGGCGGGCAAGTCGACGCTCGCGAAGTTGATCTCCCGCTTCTACGACCCGAGCTCCGGCAGCGTCACGCTCGACGGCGTCGACCTGCGGCAGCTGCATCCGAAGGACCTGCGCCGGGCGATCGTCATGGTCACCCAGGAGGCGTACCTGTTCTCCGGAACCGTGGCGGACAACATCGCGCTCGGAAAACCGGAGGCCACGCGCGAGGAGATCGTCGCCGCGGCGAAGGCGGTCGGCGCCCACGAGTTCATCGCGGGGCTCCCGAACGGCTATGACACGGATGTCAACAAGCGCGGTGGGCGGGTCTCGGCCGGTCAGCGCCAGCTCATCTCGTTCGCGCGTGCGTTCATCGCCGATCCCGTCGTCCTCATCCTGGACGAGGCGACCGCCTCGCTCGACATCCCGAGCGAGAGGCTCGTGCAGGAGGGCCTCCAGACGCTGCTCTCCGACCGCACCGCCGTGATCATCGCGCACCGCCTGTCGACCGTGGCGATCGCGGACCGGGTCCTCGTGATGGAGCACGGCCGCATCATCGAGGACGGGACGCCGCGCGACCTGATCTCAGGGACAGGCAAGTTCTCGCAGATGCACGCCGCCTGGCGCGACTCGCTCGTCTAGCGTCATCCTGAGGGGTCAGTAACTGCTCTTCCCCTGGCCTGCGAAGGACAGTTACTGACCCCTCACGGACGGTGGCGGGCGAGCCTCAGGTTGATGCGGTACCCGCCCGCGGTGGGCAGGAGCGGCGTGCCCTCCTCCTCATAGTGGGGGAGAGCTTCGCTGTCGTGGCACGCCGGCGGTTGCCCGCTCGCGCGGATCACCCGCCACCAGGGCAGGTCTTCTCCGTAGTGGGACATGACGTGGCCGACTGCGCGTGCGGCGCGTGAGCCGATCGCGGCGGCGACATCCCCGTACGCCATGACTCGACCGGAAGGGATCGATTCGACGACCGAGATCACGCGCGAGATGAAATCGTCAGCGCGCTGGAGCTCAGGACGAAGGCCATTTCTGGCCTTCGCAGCAGGCGAAGCCGTGCCAGCGCCGACTGCCGTCTCGGACGTCGGTGTGGCCCGGGCGTTCACAGCGCCAGAACGCCGAACTTCTCGCCGTACTGGGTCTCGCCCTCCACGACGAAACCGATGTTCGTGAAGAAGGCCTCCGGCCCGGCCTCTCCCGGTTCCCACAGGGCCGTGAGCCTCGTGAATCCGCGCTGCCGTGCCTCGTCGGCGAGGGCGAGCACCGCGAAAGTCCCGACGCCCTTGCCCTGCTGGTCGGCCGCGACGTGCACGCGCCAGACGCAGCTGCGGAATTCCTCCTGCGCGGCATCCGGGTCGAAATTGCCGCGGATGAAGCCGACGACCGTGTCGCCGTCGAGCACGACGCGGGGCCAACTCGTCGTCGGGTCGAGGTAGGCGTCGGCGATCGCATAGGTTGGAGGAATCACGAACTGTTCCTGCCCGCGGCGCAGGGTCAGGTTGTTCGCCGCAACGGCGTTGGTTGCGGACAGGTCCTCAAGTCTCAGCGTGCCCATCTAGACAGGCTAACCTTTCGCCCTGACCAGAGCCTAGAGATATCTTGATGTCGAGATAATTTGGCGTTGCCTGTAAACTGGTCAGCGGCCGGATCGGCCCAGGGGCCACGCCCTCGCACGCTCGTTCACAAGGAGACTCCATTGTCGAAAATCAAGGTTGAGGGCACCGTCGTCGAACTCGACGGCGATGAGATGACCCGCATCATCTGGCAGGCCATCAAGGACACTCTGATCCACCCCTACCTCGACGTGAACCTCGAGTACTACGACCTCGGCATCCAGAAGCGCGACGAGACGAACGACCAGATCACGATCGACGCCGCCCATGCCATCCAGAAGCACGGCGTCGGTGTCAAGTGCGCGACCATCACTCCGGATGAGGCGCGAGTCGAGGAGTTCGGGCTCAAGCAGATGTGGAAGAGCCCGAACGGCACGATCCGCAACATCCTCGGCGGCACGATCTTCCGTGAGCCGATCCTTATCTCCAATATCCCGCGCCTGGTTCCAGGCTGGAACAAGCCGATCATCATCGGCCGCCACGCGTTCGGCGACCAGTACAAGGCGACTGACTTCCGCTTCGAGGGCGAGGGCACGCTCTCGATGACCTTCACGCCGAAGGATGGTTCCGCTCCGCAGTCCTTCGAGGTGTTCCAGGCGCCCGGCTCCGGCGTGGCCATGGGCATGTACAACCTCGACGCCTCGATCCGCGACTTCGCGCGCGCGTCGCTCAGCTACGGTCTCGACCGCGGCTATCCGGTGTACCTCTCCACGAAGAACACGATCCTCAAGGCGTACGACGGCCGATTCAAGGACCTGTTCGCCGAGGTGTTCGAGAACGAGTTCAAGGCGAAGTTCGACGCTGCGGGCCTCACTTACGAGCACCGCCTGATCGACGACATGGTCGCGGCCTCCCTCAAGTGGGAGGGCGGCTACGTCTGGGCGTGCAAGAACTACGACGGCGACGTGCAGTCCGACACTGTCGCGCAGGGCTTCGGATCACTCGGCCTCATGACGAGCGTGCTCACGACACCGGACGGGAAGATCGTCGAGGCGGAGGCCGCCCACGGCACCGTCACGCGCCACTTCCGGCAGCACCAGGCCGGCAAGCCGACCTCGACGAACCCGATCGCTTCGATCTACGCCTGGACGCGTGCGCTCGCGCACCGTGGAAAGCTCGATGGCAACCAGGCGCTGATCGACTTCTCGCACACGCTCGAGAACGTCGTCATCACGACGGTCGAGTCCGGCAAGATGACGAAGGATCTCGCGCTGCTCGTCGGGCCGGACCAGGCGTATCTGACGACGGAGGAGTTCCTCGGAGCACTCGCGGACAACCTCAGGGCGCGCCTGGCCTGACCTGCGCAGTGAGGGCCGGAGCAACCGCTCCGGCCCTCACTGCATCGCGTCAGGACGCGGTGACCTCGACCGGCGAGGTATGCCCGGCACTCTGAATCGCGATCTTGCGCGGCTTCGCCTTTTCGCTCACCGGGATCATGACGCTCAGCACACCGTTGTCGTAGGCGGCACTGATGTGTTCGGTCGCGATACCGTCACCGAGGTTCAACTGGCGCAGGAACGATCCGCTCGGACGCTCGTGCGCGAGCCACTTGACATCGCCGCCCCTCGGCGTGCGCTCCGCACGGATGGTGAGCAACTGGCCGTCGACATCGAGATCGATCGATCCAGGGTCGACCCCGGGAAGATCCGCATTGAGCACGTAGGTGTCGCCATCCTTGTGCAGGTCGATCGGCATGAGTCGCGGTCCCTGGCGCGAGTCCAGGAGGTTCGCTGCGACGCGATCCAACTCGCGGAAGGGGTCGAAGTACATGGCCATTTTCCACTGACTCCTTTCTCCAAGAGTTGAGTCAACTCGACTCAACTATGGAAAATTTTAACACCCGACATCGGAGAGTTCCAGCGGGATCCGTTCGCCGTGCGCGGACATCCGGCCCCCGGAGCCGCCTGTTGCTCATGTTCGTCGGACGTCGAACCCGGACACCCTTGGGTAACGGATTGGTAACAAACCTCCCGTTCGGGGGTAGACAGGGACTTAATAGGTTCTCACCTGCAGATCCCGACTGCAGCTTCCTGTCCAGTTGCTCAGAAGGGATACATCCGTGAGCATTCGAAGAATCATTGCGGGAGTCGCCACCAGCGCTCTCATCGCATCCGGACTCATCGCGGGATCCGCGCTCGGGGTCATGGCTGCACCGACCTCCATAGGCGGACACGGCCACACATCATTCGTCTCGGGGCGCTACATCGTCACCCTGGTCGACGCTTCTGCGGCAACCTACGAAGGCGGGGTCAACGGCTTCGTCCCGACCAAGCCGGACGCGGGCAAGCAGCTCAAGGCCGACCGGCGCTCAGTGCAGAGCTACGCCGACTATCTCAAGAAGCAGCAGAAGGAGGTCGCGGCCTCCGTCGGAGCGAAGATCGACTACTCCTACACGCTTTCCCTCAACGGATTCTCCGCGCACCTGAGCGCGAAGCAGGCCGTTGAACTCTCCCGCAACAAGAATGTTGCGAGCCTCGCGCCGGATGAGCTGCGGCACGTCACCGCGACGCCCTCGACGACCTTCCTCGGGCTCGACGGCCCCGGCGGAATCTGGGAGTCCCTCGGTGGAGTCGGCAATGCCGGAAGCGGAGTCGTCATCGGCATGCTCGACACCGGTATCGCGCCCGAGAATCCGTCGTTCGCGGGTGATCCACTCGGTACGACGCCGGGAGCAGCTCCCTATCTGGCCGGCAGCACGATCACCTTCGCCAAGGGCGACGGCAACACCTTCAGGGGCGCGTGCATCACCGGTGTGCAGTTCACGGCGGCCGATTGCAGCACGAAGCTCGTCGGTGCGCGCTACTTCGTCACCGGGTTCGGCGCAAGCAGCATCGGAAGCACCTCGCTCGGCGAGTACCTGTCCCCACGGGACGGCGACGGCCATGGATCGCACACCGCGAGCACCGCGGGCGGCAATGCGCGCGTCCCGGCGTCCATCAACGGCGTGAGCTTCGGCACCATCACCGGTGTGGCACCGGCCGCGAAGATCGCGGCATACAAGGTGTGCTGGACCGGCCAGGACCCGACCGTGACGACGGATGACGGATGCGCCACCTCCGACCTCATCGCCGGGATCGACGCGGCCGTCGCCGACGGGGTAGACGTCCTGAACTTCTCGATCGGAGGCGGGGCCGCTCAGACCACGGTCTCGGCGACGGATGAGGCGTTCCTCGGTGCGGCCTCGGCGGGAATCTTCGTCTCGGCCTCCGCCGGCAACGACGGACCCGGCGCCTCGACGCTCGACAACGCGTCGCCGTGGATCACCACGGTCGCCGCGAGCACGATCCCGAGCTATGAGGCGACGGCGACACTCGGTGACGGCACGGCCATGGCGGGCGCATCCGTCACCCTCGACATGACACCGGGCGCGCCGCCGCTTCAGGGCGACCTGGTTCTGGCGAGTGCCGTTGCCGTGTCGGGAGCGGTGAACGCGAACCTCTGCTTCGCGGGCACTCTCAGCCCTGCGCTCGCCGCAGGCAAGATCGTGGTGTGCGAGCGCGGGCTCAACGACCGCGTTGCCAAGTCCGCAGAGGTCGCCAGGGTCGGCGGCATCGGCATGATCCTGATCAACGTGGTCCAGGGGTCGACCGATCTCGACAACCACTCTGTGCCGACCATCCACCTCAACGCGCAATTCCATGACAAGCTCATGGCCTACGCGGCGACGGCGGGCGCGACGGTGAGCATGGCTGCGGGCAACTCGACGGGCATCGAACCGCCGACACCGCAGGTTGCCGGCTTCTCCTCGCGCGGTCCTGTGCTGGCCGACGGCAGTGACATCCTGAAGCCGGACATCACGGCCCCGGGGGTGGCGATCATCGCCGACGGAGCGAATGCCGCCGGTGGCGACCCGACCTTCCAGTTCCTCTCCGGAACGTCGATGGCCGCACCGCACATCACCGGTCTCGCCGCGCTGTACCTCGGCAAGTCGCCGAACGCGACGCCAGCGGAGATCAAGTCGGCCATGATGACGAGCGCCTACAACACGCTCGACAGCGCGGGCAATGCGGTCACCGATCCGTTCGTGCAGGGTGCTGGGCACGTCGATCCGACGAAGTACTTCGAACCGGGTCTGTTGTACCTGAACGGCCTCGATGACTGGAACGCCTACATCGTGGGCGTCGGCTACCAGGTGGACGCAGAGAACGTCGACCCGATCGACCCGAGCAACCTCAACCTGGCGTCGATCGCCATCGGCGCTCTCACGGGGCCGGAGACGATCACCCGCACGGTGACGGCGACTCAAGCGGGAACGTTCACCGCCGCGATCTCGATCCCGGGCCTGAACGCCGTGGTCTCGCCCTCGACGCTCAGTTTCGCGAGTGCCGGTGACACGGCAAGCTTCACGGTGACGTTCAGCCGAACGGATGCTCCGCTCGACCGGTTCGCCACCGGAGCACTGACCTGGACCAGCGGTTCGACGATCGTCCGGTCGCCCATCGCGGTGCAGCCGGTCACGATCGTCGCGCCATCGGATGTCCTAGGAACAGGTCTTTCCGGGTCCGTTGATGTAACGGTTACCCCTGGCGGCGACGGGCCCATCCCCTTGAGCACGACGGGGCTGACAGCGGGGACGCTGCAGCAGAGCCCGGGGGCTGCTGCGACGGGACATTCGGGGTCCGGCGAGACAGGAGCCGAGTTCCAATACACGGTGAAGGTCCCCAAGGGCACGGTCCTGGCCAGGTTCGACCTGGACTCGATCGACAACGCGGCGGATCTCGATCTCTTCGTGTACCAGCTGAACAGCAAGGGAACACCGATCGCCCTTTGGCAGTCGGCAACCGGTTCCGCGGATGAGCGGGTAGACCTGTACTCGCCGGATGCGGCAAAGTACCTGGTGTTCGTCTCGGTGTTCTCTGCGGCCCCCGCCACGGCGTTCGATCTGAGGACCTTCTCGGTGCTTCCGGGTGGAATCCCGCTCGTGCTGAATCCGAGCGTGCTGTCCGGCCAGACGGGGGTCCCGCTCACGTACACCGCGTCGTGGTCGAAACTGAAGGCGTCGACGAGCTACCTCGGTCTCGTGAACTACGGGGACACCGGGGCGTCGACGGTGGTGGCGGTGGCGACCGGCACGAGGCCCTGATCGTGACCACTCCCTGAGGGGCGCGCGGCACTAAAGGCGAAGGTCATTTCTGGCCTTCGCGTGCCGCCAGCGCCGATCGTCGTCTCGACGGTCGGACCGAATTCTCGAAGGGAAGCACCGCGAGGTGCTCCCTTCGAGGCTCGCTGCGCTCGCACCTCAGGGAGCGAACCAGGACCGCTCCCTGAGGGGCGCGCGGCACTAAAGGCGAAGGTCATTTCTGGCCTTCGCGCGCCGCCAGCGCCGAT
>DATCXP010000156.1:0-2763 GCA_036565765.1 Terrimesophilobacter sp. | reverse complement strand
TCAGGACCCCTCGTCGCATGCTTTCATCATTCAGGAGTTTGTGTGACGGATGTTGTGAAAGTTACAGTTTCGATTCCCGACAGCACCATCCGTCCCAGCTGTCACACCGACTCCTGAATGATGAGAGCCAGGCCCAGGGTTGGGCGAGGGCGAACTCAAGCTTGCGAGTCAGTTGCTCGGACGAGGGTGGTCGTTCGGGTCGTGGAGCCGGAGCCCCAACAGGGTGCAGGGTGCAGAAATCAGAAAGCAGAAAGCAGAAAGCAGGGAGCAGGGAGCGGGGAGCTCGACGCTCAATGCCTAACGCTCAGGGCTCGGTGCTCGACGCGCAGTGCTCGACGAGAAGTTTTCGGTGCTCGACGCTCAGTGCTCCGAGCGCAGTGCGCGGTGCGCGGTGCGCGGTGCTCGGCGCTCGGCGCTCAGCGCTCCGTGCTCGGCGCCCAGCTCTAAACGCTCAGCGCTGGCGGAAGATGCTCGCCGAGGGCAGGGGGGACGCGACAGCGGTGCCATCGGTCACGATCGCGGCTCCTGCGATCCAGTCCCTGAGTTCGTGGCCGGTCACGACCTTGGCCGGATGCGGCCCGCCGGCGAGCAGGCGGGGCATCCAGTCGAGGGGGAGCGGGGCGGGCGATCCGACGAGCACGACGTTGCCGAAGCGGCGCCCCTTGAGGATCTGCGGCTCTGCGAGCGCAGCGACGTGCCCGACGACCGAGCGCAGCGTCGCGGCCTGCCCGCGGGCGAAGGCCAGTCCTGGGCCATCCGCGACATTCACGAGAATCACGCCATCCGGCGCCAGCACTGAGGCTGCGGAGCGGTAGAACTCCTCGCTCGTCACGTGCGCCGGTGTACGCGCCCCGCCGAACACGTCGACGATCAGCAGGTCGACGGTGCCGTGCAGCCCGGCGGGCAGTCGCCCCATGACGTCGCGAGCGTCGCCATAGCGGATGCGGATCGACGCCTGCTTCGACCACGGGAGTGCCGAGCGCACCAGGTCGACGAGGTCACTCTCCAGTTCGATCACCTGCTGCCGCGATCCCGGCCGAGTCACCTCGATGTAGCGCGGAAGGGTGAGCGCTCCTGCTCCGAGGTGCACGGCGGTGATGGGCTGGCCGGGAAGCCCCAACTGGTCGATCACGTGCCCCATGCGCTGCACATACTCGAAGAACAACTGGGAGGGGTCTGCGACGTTCACGTGCGACTGGGGCGTACCGTCCACGACCAGCGTGTAGGCGCCGGGCACCCAGCGGTCCGGCTCGATCACGGCGCGATACCCGCTGAGCTTCAGTACGGTCGACGGGTTCTCCTTCACCCGTTCACCTTCCCACACACCGGCACTTCTCCCTCACAGGATGCGGAAACGGGGAGGGTCCGCGGAGCTGCGACAGCGAGGCGCGGGGGCACTTGATTGCTGGCATTCTCAAGAGGGCGCGACGAGAATAGGGGAGTGATCGAGTTTACCGAGCCGCAGATCTGGACCATGATCGGCGTGTTCACCGCCCTCATGTTCGGGATGCTCACGTTGGTCTCGACATTGTTTGTGAGGGTCGTCCGCAGCGAGGTCGGCGGACTGCGCGGCGAACTGCTGGGCGAGATCGGCGGACTGCGCGCGGAGATGCGTGCCCGCTTCGAGGCGGTCGACGCTCGGTTCGACGCGGTGCACGTGAAGATCGACGGTCTGGATCGCGACGTTCAGTTGCTGATGCGCCGGGAGTTCGGCATCGATCGCGAGTGATCGCCGGTAAAGTCGGAAAGCATGAGCCCCGCACCGAAGCGTGACCTCCCACCGGGCATGCGCGCGCAGCTGGACGCCTCGTCGTTCCAGGGTCCCGCGACGTTCGGCATGCGCCCGCTGCTGACCGAACCCGAGCAGCTCGACGAGTGGCAGCCGGATGTCGCGATCGTCGGTGCGCCGTGGGACGACAACACGACGAACCGCCCCGGCGCCCGCTTCGGCCCGCGCGCCATGAGGGCCAACGCCTACGACCCCGGCACCTACCACCTCGACCTGCAGATCGAGATGTTCGATCACCTCGAGGTCATCGACTATGGCGATGCGATCATGAGCCACGGCATGTGGGAGGCCTCGAAGGCGGCCATCCACCAGCGCGTGTCGGAGATCGCGAGCCGCGGCATCATCCCGATCATCCTCGGCGGCGACCACTCGATCACCTGGCCGGCCGCGACGGCCGTCGCGGAGCACCACGGTTTCGGCAGGGTCGGCATGATCCACTTCGATGCCCATGCCGACACCGCCGACCAGATCGACGGCAACCTCGCGAGCCACGGCTCGCCGATGCGCCGACTCATCGAGTCCGGCGCGATCCCGGGCCACAACTTCATCCAGGTCGGCCTGCGCGGCTACTGGCCCGGCGAGGAGGACCAGAAGTGGATGCGCGAGCACGGCCTGCGCCACCATCCGATGCAGGAGATCTGGGAACGCGGCGTCAAGGAGGTCATGAAGGATGTCGTTGCCGAGGCGCTCGACGGCACGGACGCGATCTACCTCTCCATCGACATCGACGTGCTCGACCCGGCGTTCGCTCCCGCGACCGGCACTCCGGCGCCCGGCGGCTTCGCCCCGATCGACTTGCTGAGAGTCGTCCGGCAGATCGTCCTCGACACGAACGTTGTCGCGATGGATGTCATGGAGGTCGCCCCGCCCTACGACCACGCCGACGTCACGGTCAACAACGCACACGGTCTCATCTGGGAGGCGCTCGCCGCCATGGCGTACAAGAAGAGGGCGGCCGCCGCCGGTTGAGTGCC
>DATCXP010000148.1:0-6758 GCA_036565765.1 Terrimesophilobacter sp. | reverse complement strand
CGAACGACCACAACACGACAACGGCCCCGGCGACGAAAGGGTGCATCTCCGCGAGGAGCGGGTGCGGGGCGCTCGAGGAGAGCATGAGGATGCCGGCTGCCGCGGAAACGCTGATCGCCGTCGCCCCCATGAGGATCCAGTAGGCGGGCCCCATCTCGGCCGGGGTCGTCTCGATGAGGAACAGGCGCAGGAAGATGATCACCACGAGGATCAGGTACAGCACGATGCCGACGCTCCAGAACAGCACGGAGGCTACGCCGAGCAGGTCCCGGCCCATCGGCCAGGGCAGCTGCGGGGCGAGGGCGGTCGCGAGCACGGCGATGGATTGGGTGCCGACCACCCAGATGAGCCACACCCCGGTGATCTCCCGCAGCAGAGGCCGGTTGCCGGCGAGCACGATCGAGGAGAACAACCCGTAGGTGAGGACGAGCCACATCAAAAAGGCGCAGAGCCCGAGGACGAGCGAGATCGACCAGAGTCCGTGCGCGAGCAGCGCGGTGGCCAGCACGTTGGTCCCGGCCACGACCGTGAAGTAGGAGACGGCGCTCGAGGGTGCGCGCAGCGAGGCGGCGAACCGGCGCGGGAAGCGGAGGGCGCGCAGTAGGTAGGCGATCAGAAGGACGACGAATCCGATGACCGTGGCGGTGAGGAGAACTTCTGCGAGAACCGGAAAACCGAGGAGCCGGCATCCGATCGACACGATCCCGGTCGCCATGACGAGGGCGAAGTATCCGGAATCGAGCGTGGCCAGCCAGGCGCCGACTCGTCCCGCCGGGAGTGGTTCCGGCTCCGTCACTGGGCGGCGATCGCCGTGTCGTTGTCGAGGTCGACCGTGCAGTCATTCGGGCCCGAGAACGGATGCAGCTCCCGCGCCTCGAGGGGACCATCCACGAGCAGAAGCGCATCCTTGACGAGCGCGAAGTGCACCTGGCAGACCTGGGGGTTGTCCTTTGCCAGGGTCGAGAACGGGCAGTCGTGCATCGTCATCACAGAGGCATCCTGGGTGATTTCCGCGTCGAACCCGCACTGGTCCATGTGGTCGTCGAGCATGTCGAGTTGCCGGTCGAGAGGGGTGTGATCGGATCCGATTTCGCGAAGCGGCAGGAGCCGGTGGAATCGCTCGGTGCGCGCCTCGGCGGCGCGCCGTCTCGCCCGCCGGGCAGGATCGCCCGGGTGAGTGGCGGCACGGTACAGGATCATAGGGCGCCCCTTGCTCGCCCGGGGAATCGGCTCGGAACTGATGAAGCCCGCGTCGATCAGGCGGTGCAGGTGCTCACGAGCGGTGTTGCGATGCAGCCCGGTCGCCGCCGCGAGCTCCGCGACTGTCATCGACCCGTGAATCTGCAGTTCGTGAAGCAGGTTGATCCTGCTGAGCGAGGTGAGCGCCTTGAAGTAGCTCCGCGGGCGGTAAGGCATAGCCTCATTCAACGCCGTCGACCGTGATTAATCCATGGCTTTCGACCGTGTTTAATCCCGTTGGCGTCTCGGGGGTTGTGGCCAGGAACCATCCTGATACGCTCGCACTATGGGACGCCAACGGAGTGAAGATCAGCTTTTCCCAGCACCGGACAAGGGCTATTCGACCCAGGTGCACGAGAGCTTCCGCGCTGAGTTGGTCAAGAAACCCGAGGATGTCGTAGACCACACCTGGGCCGGCGGGGTTCCGGCGCAGTACGGGGTAGCGCCGAGAGTCCGCATCGGCCGGGACAAGTGGTTCAACCTGCTCTGGCTCATCCCGATCGGCCTCGTGCTCCTGGTGACCGGCATCGCCCTCGCCAAGGGACTTCGTGAACTTCCCGCGGTTCAGGACTTCCTGACCAGCTATCCCGGCGAGTCGAAGCTCCCGGCAGGAGCCCCGGTCGGCTTCCCGGCCTGGCTCGCCTGGCAGCACTTCCTGAATGCGTTCCTGATGATCTTCATCATCCGCTCCGGCGTCACGATCCTGGCCGACCACCCGCGGCTCTACCTCACCCGGCACTCGACGCCGGGCAAGGACTGGTTCCGGATGCAGAAGCCGGTTCCCACCGACCCGCTGTACACCGCGAAGATGGACTCGCTGACCCTGCCGGACGGTGTCGGCCTCCCCGGACGCCGCCATTCGATCGGCCTCGCCCGGTGGTGGCACCTCGGGATCGACACGCTGTGGCTTCTGAACGGGATCGTGTTCTTCGTGCTGATCTTCGCAACCGGGCAGTGGATGCGGCTCGTGCCCTTCAGCTGGGACGTCATCCCGAACTCGATCTCGGTGGCCATCCAGTACCTTTCGCTCGACTGGCCGCTCGACAACGGCTGGGTGAACTACAACAGTCTCCAGCTGATCGCGTACTTCCTCACGGTCTTCGTCGCCGCCCCGCTCGCCCTGATCACCGGGCTCGGGATGTCGCCGGCACTGTCCACGAGGTTCCGCTGGATCAGCTCGGTCTTCAGCATCCAGATCGCCAGGACGCTGCACTTCCTCGTGCTGTGCTGGTTCGTCATGTTCATCATCGTGCACGTCTCGCTCGTGTTCGCGACCGGTGCGCTGCGCAATCTGAATCACATGTACGGCGGTCGCGACGATGAGACCTGGGTGGGATTCTCGGTCTTCGCGGTGTCGCTCGTCGTGATGATCGTCGCCTGGGTGGCGGCGACGCCGCTCACCTACCGGTTCCCGCGCAAGGTGCAGAAGGTCGGCTACTTCCTCATCGGGCCGGCCCAGAAGCTGTTCGAACACCTCGACGCGAAGCCCGGCCAGTACACCGAGAAGGACATCTCGCCGTACTTCTGGCACAACGGCAAGTACCCCTCCGATGAGGAGTTCGAGAAGCTTCGCGAGAACGACTTCGCCGGCTACCGCCTGCGCGTCAACGGGCTCGTCGAGAACCCGGTCGAGCTGAGTCTCGGGGAACTGCGGTCCATGGCCCATCACGAGCAGATCACGCAGCACTTCTGCATTCAGGGCTGGTCCGGCATCGCCAAGTGGGGCGGGGTGTCGATGTCGACCATCCTCGACCTGGTGAAACCGACGCCCGAGGCGAAGTGGGCCATCTTCTACTCCTACGCGCCGGGACCGGATGGCGGGCTGTATTACGACGCGCATCCGATCGAGCAGATGAGCTACCCGCTGACGATGCTCGCCTACGAGATGAACGACGAGGACCTGTCCTTCGGGCATGGGGCGCCACTGCGACTCCGCAACGAGGTGCAGCTCGGCTTCAAGATGGTCAAGTGGATCAAGGGCGTCGAGTTCGTCGAGAGCTTCGATGAGATCGGCGGTGGTCACGGTGGATACAACAACGATCACGAGTTCTTCGGATACCGCCAGTCGATCTGAGACCGTCTCGCCGCTCGTCGACACACGCGGGCGCCCGATGCACGACATCCGCTTCTCGGTGACCGACCGATGCAACTTCCGGTGCGTGTACTGCATGCCCAAGGAGATCTTCGGCCGCGATTATGCTTTCATGCCGCGAGAGGAACTGCTCACCTTCGAGGAGATCACCCGGCTGGCGAGGATAGCCGCAGGGCACGGAGTTGAGAAGATCCGCCTGACCGGAGGCGAACCGCTCCTGCGCAAGGGGCTGCCGGAGCTGGTGCGGATGCTGAGCGAGTTGCGCACACCCGCCGGGCGCGAACTGGATATCGCCCTGACCACGAACGGCTCGGCGCTCGCACACCTGGCTCAGGCGCTCAAGGATGCCGGCCTGAAGCGGGTGACCGTGTCGCTCGACTCGCTGGATGATGCGACGTTCCAGGCGATGAACGACATCCGCTTCCCGGTCGCCAAGGTGCTGCACGGGATCGAGGTCGCCCGTGAGGTCGGACTCGGGCCGGTCAAGATCAACATGGTCGTGAAGAAGGGGCAGAACGACCAGGACATCGTGGCGATGGCGCGTCACTTCAAGGGGACCGGGTACATCCTCCGCTTCATCGAGTTCATGGATGTCGGCACGACCAACGGCTGGCAGCTCGGCGAGGTCGTTCCCTCTGCCGAGGTGATCCGGCGCATCGACGAGGTCTTCCCACTGGAGGAGGTCGCTCCGAACTACACCGGGGAGACCTCGAAGCGCTGGCGCTACCGCGACGGGAGCGGAGAGATCGGGGTCATCTCTAGCGTCACCCAGTCCTTCTGCCACTCCTGCTCCCGGGTGCGGATCTCGGTCGACGGCACGTTGTACACCTGCCTGTTCGCGACCGGTGGGCACGACCTTCGTTCGCTCATGCGTGGTGGCTCGAGCGACGAGGAGCTCTCTTCGGTGATGGCCAGGATCTGGCGCGAGCGCACCGATCGCTACTCCGAGTTGCGATCCAGGAACACGAAGCGTGCCGCAGCTGGTGCGAAGAGAATCGAGATGTCCTACATTGGCGGCTGACCGGATGACCGTGACAATCCGCTACTTCGCGGCGGCGGAAGAGGCTGCCGGCTGCGAGGAGGAGGAGCTTCCCTTCACTGCCGGGTCGACTCTCGGCGACGTGAAGATGGTTCTCATCGAGCGCTACGGCGATCTGATGCGCCGGGTGGTGGAGTCCGGATCGTTCCTCGTCGACGGCACCGTCCGGCGCGACTCCGCGCATCCGGTCGGCCGGCGGCTCGACGTGCTGCCCCCGTTCGCCGGCGGATGATCGGGACGACTGAGCCGCAGCCCGACGCGCGGGCCGATGCCAGGCGGAGCCGCCGCTAGGAGAACGCGGAGATCCCCGTCTGCGCTCGGCCGAGGATGAGGGCGTGAACGTCGTGGGTTCCCTCGTAGGTGTTGACGACCTCGAGATTCACGAGGTGCCTCGCGATGCCGAATTCGTCGCTGATCCCGTTGCCGCCGAGCATGTCGCGGGCCGTGCGTGCGACATCCAGAGCCTTGCCGCAGCTGTTGCGCTTCATCATCGAGGTCAGCTCCGGCGCCGCGATGCCGTCATCCTTCATGCGCCCGAGCCGCAGGCAGCCCTGCAGCGCGAGGCTGATCTCCGTCTGCATGTCCGCGAGCTTCTTCTGGATGAGCTGATTCGCCGCGAGCGGGCGCCCGAACTGCTGGCGATCGAGCACGTACTGCCTGGCGGTATGCCAGCAGTCCTCGGCAGCGCCGAGCGCACCCCAGCTGATGCCGAAGCGCGCGGAGTTCAGGGCGGTGAACGGCCCCCTGAGGCCGCGGATGTCGGGGAACGCGTTCTCCTCCGGGCAGAACACCCCGTCCATGACGACCTCGCCGGTGACCGAGGCACGCAGGCCGACCTTTCCGTGGATCGCAGGAGCGCTCAGCCCCTCCCACCCCTTCTCGAGCACGAAACCGCGGATCTCGCCGGCGTCGTCCTTCGCCCACACGACGAAGACGTCGGCGATCGGGCTGTTGGTGATCCAGGTCTTCGTACCGGTCAGGCGGTAGCCGCCGTCGACCTTCTTCGCCCGGGTCGACATCGAGCCCGGGTCGGAGCCCGCATCCGGCTCAGTCAACCCGAAGCATCCGATGAGCTCACCGGTTGCGAGCCGAGGCAGGTACCGGTGGCGCAGTTCTTCGGTTCCGAACTCGAAGATCGGCACCATGACGAGGGAGGATTGCACGCTCATCATCGAGCGGAAGCCGGAGTCCACGCGCTCGACCTCCCGGGCGATCAGGCCGTAGCTCACGTAGTTCAAGCCGCTGCCGCCGAACTCCTCTGGGATCATCGCCCCGAGAAGCCCGATCGCCCCCATCTCGCGGAAGATGCCGGCGTCGGTGTGCTCGTGACGGAAAGCGTCGAGCACACGCGGGGCGAGCGAACTCTTCGCGTACCGCGCTGCGGTATCGCGGATCATCCGCTCGTCGTCACTGAGCTGCTCGTCGAGCAGCAACGGATCATCCCACCTGAAGCCGATCGCCATAGGCCCAGTCTGCACCATTGTCAGTCGGCCGCACCGCGGCTTCGGTCAGTGCCGGATGGTCGCGGACATCGTTCGGCGTCTCGGTGTTCCACTGCATCCTGACCCGGATGCCACCCGGCTCCTCGTAGACCGGTATGGCCTCGACCAGGAAGGCGACGAGATCGTCTCGGCGGCCCTGCGCCACCCTGCCTCTCAGATGCAGCTCGATCACGAGCTCAGGTGAGCGGCTAGAGACCCACCCACTCGGATGCGCCATCCGCAAGATACTGGCGCTTCCAGATCGGTACGGTCGACTTGATGCGTTCGACCAGCAGCTCGCAGGTCTCGAAGGCTTCACGGCGATGTGCGGCCGAGACGGCCGCGTACAGGGCGACGTCGCCCACCTCGAGGTGACCGACCCGATGGGCTGCAGCAACGGACAAGCCGGACTCTTCCGCGACGTCGGCGCAGCATTCGGCCAGAATCTGCTCGGCCTGCGGGTGCGCCCGGTAGTCGAGCGACAGGATGTCCCTGCCGTCGTCGTGATTGCGGACCACCCCGGAGAACACGACGACAGCGCCGCTTCGCGGCGACGCGACCGCGCGCTGGATGGCGACCTCGTCGATCACATCCTGGGTGACCACCGCGAACGTGACCGGTGTGGGTTCGCTCTCCATGTCAGTACCGCGCCAGCGCCGGGTCGGCGGTGAGCGAATACGCGTCGATGCCTCCGGCCAGGTGACGTGCGTTGTCGAACCCGGCTTCACGCAACCGGCCGAGGGCGTACTCCGACCGCGTTCCGTGATGGCAGTACAGCACAACCGGGACGTCCCTGCGGATGCTGTCGAGACGGCGCCCGAGGTCGCCAAGCGGGATGAAGTCCGACGGTTCGATCGCCGCGATGGCGCGCTCGAACGGCTCCCGGATGTCGATCAGCTGAAGCGGT
>DATCXP010000140.1:0-10378 GCA_036565765.1 Terrimesophilobacter sp. | reverse complement strand
GGCGCGAACGTGCTCGTCGTCGGGCATCCGTTCGTGGACGTGTGGCAGGCCGTGAAGCCTGCGCGGCTCGGCCTCACGGCCTGGCCCCAGATTCCCCGCAGCATCGAATGGAAGCGCGGAATCTGCGAAGCACTCGGATGGCCGCACGAGACCCAGACCGACATCGCTCAGGCCTGGCAGCGCATCCTGGGCACCGTGAAGAGCTACGCCGACCTGGAGCCTGCGCTGCTGGGAAAAGTCGAGGAGCTCATCGACTTCGTCACGGCGTAGTTCGGGCCGGCGCTGAAGCTGGAGCGGCTCCCTTCGAGATGCCGACTGCGTCGGCTCCTCAGGGAGCGGTGTCAGATGAGCCCCTGCGCGAGCATCGCGTCGGCGACCCTCACGAACCCCGCGGCGTTCGCGCCGACGACGTAGTCGCCGGGGTGCCCGTAGCGTTCGGCCGCATGGTAGGCCGCAGAGTGGATGTCGACCATGATCCCGCGGAGGCGTTCCTCGCTCTCGTCGAAGCTCCAGCGCTGCCTTGACGCGTTCTGGCTCATCTCGAGCGCGGAGGTCGCGACCCCGCCCGCGTTGACCGCCTTGCCCGGCGCGAACAGCACGTCCGCCTGCTGGAACAGCTCGACGGCATCCGGGGTACTCGGCATGTTCGCGCCCTCCACCACGGCGACCACACCGCCGCGGATGAGCGCTGCGGCGTCATCGGAGCCGAGCTCGTTCTGCGTCGCGGCGGGAATCGCGAGCTCGCCTGGCACCTCCCACACGCGGCCGGAACTCACGAACCGTGCGCTCGAGCGGTGGTTCGCGTAGCTGGAGATGCGCTGACGGCTCTGCTCCTTCAGCTCCTTGAGGAGCTCGAGGTCGATGCCGGCCTCGTCGATGATGTAGCCGGAGGAGTCGGAGACCGTGATCGGCTTTGCACCGAGCTGCTGCAGCTTCTCGATCGCGTAGATCGCGACATTGCCGGAGCCGGACACGATCGCGGTCTTCCCCTCGACGCTCATCCCGCGCACCCCGAGCATCTCCTGGAGGAAGAACACCGCGCCGTACCCGGTCGCCTCCGTGCGCACCTGGGCTCCGCCCCAGCCGACGCCCTTTCCGGTGAGTGCTCCCGATTCGTGGCGGTTCGTGAGACGGCGGTATTGGCCGAACAGGTAGCCGATCTCGCGGCCGCCCACGCCGATGTCCCCGGCGGGGACATCCGTGAACACTCCGAGGTGGCGATGCAGTTCCGTCATGAAGCTCTGGCAGAAGCGCATGACCTCCGCATCCGACTTCTCATGCGGGTCGAAGTCGCTGCCGCCCTTCGCCCCGCCGATGCCCTGGCCGGTCAGCGCGTTCTTGAACGTCTGCTCGAAGCCCAGGAACTTCATGATGCTGAGGTTCACGCTCGGGTGGAACCGCAGCCCGCCCTTGTAGGGGCCGAGCGCCGAGTTGAACTGCACCCGGAACCCTCGATTGACCTGGATGCGGCCGGCATCGTCGACCCACGGCACCCGGAACATGACCTGACGCTCCGGCTCGACGAGGCGCTGCAGGATCCCGGCCTCGACGTACTCCGGATGCTGGGCGATCACCGGGGCGATCGACTCGAGCACCTCGCTCAGTGCCTGATGGAACTCCGGCTCACCCGGATTGCGGGCGATGGCGGCATCGTAGACTTCGGTGACGACAGGCGATGTTGACGCGTGCATAGTGCTCTTTCGATCGAAACTGGTGAGCGCACTGCGGGGACCGGGCGCGGATGGCGCAAATGGCAGCTGCGTTACTCGTAGTTGTGCTCAGGGGCCGGGTAGGCCCCGTTCGCAACGTCCGCCCGATAGGCGCTGACCGCATCCGTGAGAATCCCGGCGAGGTTCGCGTACTGGCGAACGAACTTGGGGATCCGGCCGGTGGTGAGACCTGCCCAGTCTGTCCAGACCAGGAGCTGGCCGTCGACATCCGGACCAGCGCCAACACCGATCGTCGGAATGCGCAACTCTTTGGTCACCCGTGCGGCGGCCGATGCCGGAACCATCTCCAGCACCACAGAGAACGCACCGGCATCTTCGACGGCGTGCGCGTCGGCGAGGAGCTGTTCGAGCCCTTCACCACGTCCCTGAATTATATGCCCGCCCAAACCATGCTCACTTTGCGGGGTGAAACCGATGTGCGCCATGACCGGGATGCCGGCCGAGACGATGCGGCGGATCTGCTCGGCGCTGCGCACGCCGCCCTCGAGCTTGACGGCGTGGGCGTGCGTCTCCTTCATGAATCGGAAGGCCGTGTGCAGTGCCTCTTCCGGGCTGCTCTCGTATGACCCGAACGGCATGTCGGCGACGACGAACGCGCGCGACACCGCCCCGGCGACGGCACGGGTGAGCGGGATGAGCTCGTCGACCGTGACGGGAAGCGTTGTCTCGAAACCGAGAACGTTGTTTCCCGCGGAATCGCCGACGAGCAGGAAGTCGATCCCGGCCGCGTCGAAGATGCCCGCACTCAGCTGGTCGTAGCTCGTGAGCCCGGTGATCTTGATCCCGTTCTCCTTCGCCGACTGGAAGTGCCGGGTACGCACCCTCTTGAGGTTCGCCTGCGCTGCCGCTGCCGTTGGATCGGTCATAGCCACTAGCCTAATAGTCAGGCAAGAATGCCGAGCTGAGGGAGCCCATGGACAAGCAGCGTGACTTCGTTCTGCGCACGATCGAGGAGCGCGGTGTCAAGTTCGTGCGGCTCTGGTTCACGGATGTCATCGGCACGCTGAAGTCCGTCGCGATCGCCCCGGCCGAGGTCGAGGGCGCGTTCGCGGAGGGCGTCGGGATCGACGGCTCGGCGATCGAGGGCCTCACGAGACTGTACGAGGCCGACGTTCTGCTGCATCCGGATCCCGCGACCTTCCAGATCCTGCCGTGGCGGGGCGAGATCGACCCGACCGCACGCATGTTCTGCGACATCACGACGCCGGATGGCCAGCCCGCCGTCGCCGATCCGCGCAATGTGCTCAAGCGCACCCTCGAGAAGGCGGCGGAGCGCGGCTTCACCTTCTATACGCACCCGGAGATCGAGTTCTACCTGCTCAAGAGTTCGAAGCTCAACAAGTCCGGCCAGCCGGTCCCGGTCGACTCCGCCGGCTACTTCGACAACGTTCCCGGCGGTACCGCGCACGACTTCCGCCGGCGCTCGGTGCGCATGCTCGAGGATCTCGGAATCTCCGTCGAGTTCAGTCACCATGAGGGCGGGCCAGGGCAGAACGAAATCGACCTGCGCTACGCGGACGGCCTCACGACCGCGGACAACATCATGACGTTCCGCACGGTCGTGAAAGAGGTCGCGATCGAGCAGGGAGTGTACGCGACGTTCATGCCGAAGCCGTTCTCCGAGCACCCGGGCTCGGGGATGCACACCCACATGTCGCTGTTCGAAGGCGACACGAACGCGTTCTTCGAGGCCGGCGCCCAGTACCAGCTCTCGAAGGTCGGCCGCCAGTTCATCGCCGGGCTGCTGAAGCACGCCCCCGAGATCACGGCCGTCACGAACCAGTTCGTGAACTCCTACAAGCGGCTGTGGGGCGGCGGTGAGGCGCCGAGCTTCGTCTGCTGGGGTCACAATAACCGTTCTGCGCTCATCCGGGTTCCGCTCTACAAGCCGAGCAAGGGGCAGAGCTCCCGCGTCGAGTACCGCGCGATCGACTCCGCGGCGAACCCCTACCTGGCCTACTCGCTCATGCTCGCGGCGGGGCTCAAGGGCATCGAGGAAGGCTACGAGTTGCCGGCAGAAGCAGAGGACAACGTCTGGAATCTCACGGATTCCGAACGCAGGGCCCTCGGCTTCAGCGCACTCCCGGCAAGTCTCGACCACGCGGTGTCGATCATGGAGGATTCCGAACTCGTCGCCGGTACCCTCGGCGAGCAGGTCTTCAATTACGTGCTCCTGAACAAGCAGCGCGAGTGGAACGCCTACCGGGCGCAGGTCACCCCGTTCGAGCTGCGGAGCAATCTGGAGATGCTCTAGAACGCTATGCAGCCCGGGACCTCGCGGCATCGCACCTCGCTCACCGAGCTCGCGAGGGTGGGGTTCGCCGAGCTCGGCGCCTCAGCCGCTCTTCTCGCGACGTTCCCGGATTCTCTCGTTCCCGCATTCGCGGGAAGTGCGGATCCCGACCAGTCGCTGAGGCTGCTCGACCAGCTGCGGGACCGAGCGCCGAGTGAGCTCACCGGCCTTCTGAGGGACCCGGATACCGCCAGCCGGCTGGTCCGCGTGCTCGGAGCCTCCGCGGGCCTCGGCGAGTTCTTCCGGCGGCACCCGGCCGAGTTGTCCGTCCTCGCCACGTCGTCGGTGGAGCTCCCGTCGGCGCGGGCACTGCGAGACGAGCTGCTCGCCGCGGTGTCGGGGCTGCACGGGGACGAGGCCTTCGTCGCGCTGCGCGTCCGCTATCGCCGGCTGCTCGCACTCGTCGCGGCCTGGGACCTCGAGCAGGCTGATCCGCTTGCCGGGATCGACCGCGTCGCCGGCGCACTCTCCGATCTCGCCGCCGCGGCCCTCGACGCCTCGCTTGCGATCGCGCGGGCCGCATCCAGCTCTCCCGCCTCCGAGGTCGCCGCCGTGAGGCTTGCGGTGATCGGGATGGGCAAGGCAGGTGCCCACGAGCTGAACTATCTGAGCGACGTCGACGTGATCTACGTCGTGGAGGCCGCCGGGTCGGTGAGTGCAGGGCGGGCGGTGGAGATCGGAACAGAGCTCGCGAAGCAGGCTGCGCGCGGCATCCACGGTCCGGCCGCCGAGCCGGGACTGTGGGAGGTGGATACGAACCTCCGCCCCGAGGGCAAGGACGGTGCGCTCGTGCGCACGCTCGAGTCGCACCTGGCCTACTACGAGCGCTGGGCGAAGGGCTGGGAGTTCCAGGCCCAGCTCAAGGCCAGGCCGCTCGCTGGCGACCTCGAACTCGGGGAGCGGTACATCGCAGCGATCGCCCCGCTCGTGTGGTCGAGTGCGGGCCGTGAGAACTTCGTCGAGTCGGTGCAGAGGATGCGGGAGCGCGTCACCGAGCACATCCCCGCCTCCGAGCGGGACATCCAGCTAAAGCTCGGCCCGGGCGGTCTGCGCGACGTGGAGTTCACGATCCAGCTCCTGCAGCTCGTCCACGGCCAGGTCGATCCGCAGGTGCGGCAGGGCGGGACGCTGCCGGCGCTGGCCGCCCTCGCTGAACACGGGTACATCGGGCGCGACGAGTCCGCCAGGTTCAGTCGCGACTACCGTTTCCTCCGGCTGCTGGAGCACCGCTTGCAGCTTGCCGGGCTCAGCAGGACCCACCTCATGCCGCGTTCAGCTGACGCGCTGCGTGCTCTCGCGCGGGCTTCCGGGCTGGCCGCGACGGCCGACGAGATCATGGCGCAGTGGCAGAAGGTCAAGACCGAGGTGCGCACCCTGCACGAGCGGCTGTTCTATCGCCCGCTGCTCTCCGCCGTCGCGGCACTGCCGGAGGAGGGCTTCGCTCTCAGCAGCGAGCAGGCCGTCGCGCGGCTCGCGGCGATCGGATTCCGGGACCCGGATGGCGCGCTGCGTCACATCGGAGCGCTCACCGCGGGCCTGTCCCGGCGCGCGACGATCCAGCGGAACCTGCTGCCGGTTCTGCTGCAGTGGTTTGCGGAAGGTGCGGATCCCGACCACGGGCTGCTGGTGTTCCGGCGGCTGAGTGACGCGCTGGGGGAGTCGCACTGGTATCTGCGGATGCTGCGGGACTCATCCGGAGCGGCCCATCGCCTCACCCAGGTGCTCGCAGGCTCCCGTTTCGTCGGCGAGCTGTTCGAGCGGATCCCGGAGGCGGTCGCCTGGCTGGAGAACGACGAGGATCTTCGGCCGCGCCCGCTCGAGACGCTTCTCGAGGAGGGCAGGGCGATCGCCGCGCGGCACTCCGATGACCCTTCCGCAGCCGCTCTAGCGATGCGGACGGCTCGCCGGCGCGAGATCCTGCGGCTCGCCATCGCGAGCATTCTGGATCTTGCGACGGTCGAGGAGCTCGGTCGGGCGCTCAGCGACGTGACGACGGCCATGGTGGCCGGGGCGCTGGCAATCGCGAGGCCGGATCCGGACGGTATGGAGTTCGCGATCATCGCGATGGGGCGCTACGGCGGGCAGGAGCTCGGGTTCGGGTCGGATGCCGACGTCATTTACGTCTACCGGGCGACCACGGCGACGGGCGAGGAAGCGCAGAAGCGCGCCGAGCGGCTTGTCTCGGAGCTGAACCGTCTCACTGAGGACCTTCAGGTTCCGCTCGACCTCGACATCGGGCTGCGCCCGGAGGGTAAGAACGGCCCGGTGGCGCGCTCACTCGACTCCTACCGCGCCTACTACCGGCGCTGGTCGCTCACCTGGGAGGCGCAGGCCCTGCTCCGCGCGCGCGGGGCGGTCGGCGATCCCGCACTCCTCGCCGACTTCGAGGCGCTGGCCGACGAGGTGCGCTATCCAGTCGCGATCGCCGAGGCGGATGTCCGCGAGGTGAAGCGCATCAAGGCGAGGGTAGAGTCGGAGCGGCTGCCCCAGGCGGCGGACCCGACGCGGCACCTCAAGCTCGGGCGCGGATCTCTGAGCGACGTCGAGTGGCTCGTCCAGCTGCTGCAGCTGCAGCACGGAGCTGCGAACCCCGGCCTGCGCACCCCGTCGACGCTCGGGGCTCTCGCCGTGGCGAAGGGGGCCGGGCTGCTCGGCGAGTCGGAGGTGCGCACCCTGCGCGAGGCCTGGCTGCTCGCGAGCCGCACGCGTTCGGCCATGACCCTCTGGACATCGAAGACCGCCGATGTTCTGCCGCGCGACCGTCTGCAACTCGAAGGGGTCGCCCGGCTCATGGGCTACCCGCCGGGCTCGGCCAGTCGCCTGGAGGACGACTACCTGCGCGTCACGCGCCGGGCGCGGCACGTGTTCGAGCAGCGCTTCTACGGAACTGCCGATTAGACCCCGTAGTACAGCTCGTACTCGAACGGGTGCGGGCGCTGGGCCAGCGGCGCCAGCTCCTTCTCGCGCTTGTACTTGATCCAGGTGTCGATGAGGTCCTGGGTGAACACGCCGCCCGCGGTGAGGAAGTCGTGGTCGGCCTCGAGCGCGGCGAGCGCGGCCTCGAGCGTCGGGGGAAGCTGCGGGATGTCCCTGGCCTCCTCCGGCGGGAGCTCGTAGAGGTCCTTGTCGACCGGCTCGTGCGGCTCGGTCTTGTTCTTGATCCCGTCCAGGCCCGCCATGAGCTGGGCCGCGAACGCGAGGTAGGGGTTGCCGGAGGCATCCGGTGCCCGGAACTCGATGCGCTTGGCCTTCGGGTTCGTCCCGGTGATCGGGATGCGGATGGCCGCAGAGCGGTTCCCGGCCGAGTAGACGAGGTTCACCGGCGCCTCGAATCCGGGGACGAGCCTGCGGAAGCTGTTCACCGTCGGGTTCGTGAACGCGAGCACCGCGGGGGCGTGCTGGAGCAGGCCGCCGATGTACCAGCGGGCGAGATCGGAAAGCCCGCCGTATCCGCTCTCGTCGTAGAACAGGGGCTTGCCGTCGTTCCACAGCGACTGGTGGGTGTGCATGCCGGAACCGTTGTCGCCGAACAGCGGCTTGGGCATGAACGTCGCCGTCTTGCCCCACTCGTTGGCCGTGTTCTTGACGATGTACTTGAACTTCAGGATGTCGTCGGCCGCGTGCACCAGGGTGTCGAAGCGGTAGTTGATCTCGGCCTGCCCGCCAGAGCCGACCTCGTGATGCGCCCGCTCGAGAACGAGGCCGGCATCGATGAGCTTGAGGCTGATGTCGTCGCGCAGGTCGGCCTGCTTGTCGACCGGGCTCACCGGGAAGTAGCCGCCCTTGAACGGGGTCTTGTTCGCGAGGTTGCCGCCCTCCTCGACGCGACCGGAGTTCCAGGCGCCCTCCTCGGAGTCGACGAAGAAGAAGCTCGAGTTCTGCTTCACCTCGTAGCGCACGTCGTCGAAGATGTAGAACTCGGCCTCCGGCGCGAAATAGGCCGTGTCGGCGATCCCGGTCGATGCGAGGTACTTCTCGGCCTTGCGGGCGACCTGACGCGGGTCGCGGCTGTAGATCTCGCCGTTGCGCGGGTTGTAGATGTCGAACAGCATGATCAGGGTGCGCTCGGCCCGGAACGGATCGACGTAGGCGGTGGAGACATCCGGGATCAGCTGCATGTCCGACTCGTGGATCGAGGCGAAGCCGCGGATCGACGAGCCGTCGAACAGCTGCCCGACCGTGAAGAACTCCTCGTCGACCGTCGACGCGGGGATGTTGAAGTGCTGCTGCACGCCCGGCAGGTCGGTGAAGCGGATGTCGAGGAACTTGACGTCGGTGTCCTTGATGAAGGACAGGACCTCGGACGAATCACTGAACATGCACGACTCCTTTTGGCGATACGGGTGCTGATTGCCGGGTGCAACCACTGCGAGAGTATGCCCGCGCAGTTTCGCAGCGGTGTCACCATTGTTTCGCCCATGTTTCGTGTCGGGCGCCCATAGGCTTGATCCATGACCAGTCAGCTTCCACCCGTAGAACAGCGCTGGCCCGGCGAGCGTCTCGGTCTGCCGGAACACGGGCCCCGCTCGATCGGGCGGCCGGGCCGCAGGATCGGAGCGATTTTTGTGGACTGGGGACTCAGCGTGCTCGTCTCGGTCGCGTTCTTCAGCTACGACGCGGTCGCGACCCTCGCCGTCTTCGCCATCACTCAGTTCGTGTTCGTCATGCTCGTGAACGGCAGCATCGGCCATCACGTGTTCCGGATGCGCGTCGTACCGCTGACCGGCGGCTGGATCGGCGCTTGGCGTCCCCTCGTGCGGACGCTCCTGCTGTGCCTGGTGATCCCGGCCGTGATCTGGGACCGCGACCAGCGGGGCCTTCACGACAAGGCGGCAGGTACCGTTCTGGTTGTCAGATAGTTCTCGTACTCTGCCGGTCAGCGCGCGCGCTGAGCGCGTGCCTTCAGGGGGTCGACACCCTTCGGGATCGGCAGGTTCGGCCCCTTGTGGAGCGAACTGACCCGATTGCTCACAGCGTAGATCTCGGCCTTGTTGAGGGCCTTCTTGTACTTGCCGAGCTTCTTCGCGAGCTTGTGCAGGGGGATCGAGTCCTCGTCGGGGCCGACCTGGAGCACGTTGACCGGCACGTTCGGGAGGATGCGGGCGACCTTGCGGCGCTCATCGTCCACCATTTTCTGGGTGCGCGTCCTGGGGCCTTCGCCGATCAGGACGACACCGCCCTTCCCGACGGCGCGGTAGACGGCATCCTGCGTCTTCGGGCTGATCGCGACCGGCATCTCGCTTCCGGTCCAGCCGCGGGGCAGTGAGCTCTTGAGGACCGCGCCGACCGCGCCGGGCTGACCCTCGATCTGCGAGTAGGCGGCCTTCTCGGCCTTGCGTCCGAGGATGATCAGGAAAGCGAGCAGTCCTGCCATGACGCCCGTGATGATCCAGAGAACGATGCCGAAGACGTTGTCGAGAGAGGTGACGATCGCGATCACGACGCCGGCAAGAACGGGGAGTGCGAAGCCGAGGGCCATCCACCAGACCGCGGTGGGGTCGTAGCGCCTGGTCATCTGGAACACCCGGTACATCTGCTTGAGCCGGCCGGGCTCCTTCGCGGGCTTGCTGGTCGAAGTCTTGGTGCGTGCCATGTCTACAAGGATACGGGCTCCGCTCCTCCACGATCGCCCGAGGATCGAGCTGTGCACCGACACCACTGCTCGGCCCCTGCACTCGGCGGGCGGGGCTGCAGGATGTCCTCATGGAATCGGTCGGCGGATATCGCCTCGTGCGCAGCCTCGGCTCGGGAGCACGCGCGGAAGTGTGGCTCGGTCACGGCGGGTCGGGCGGCGAGGTGCCGGCGATCGCGGCCGTGAAGGTGTTCCGGCCTGGCGTGCCGATCGACAGCGTCGATGCCGAGATCGAGGCACTCGGACGCACGAGCTCGCGCCACCTCGTGCACCTGGACGACCTCGCGACCACGCCGAACGGGCTGCCCTGCCTCATCCTGCAGCGGCTCTCCGCACGCAACCTGGGTCGACTTCTGGCCGGTAACCGCGCCCTGGAGCCGGGGGAGGCCGTGACGATTCTCGCGCCGCTCGCACTCGCGGTGGCAGAGTTGCATCGCGTCGGCGTCGCACATGGGGCGCTGAGGCCCTCCGCGGTGCTGTTCGACGAGGCCGGAGCCCCGGTCATCGCGGGTTTCGGCTCCGCGCGGCTGATCGGAGGCTTCCCCGACCCGCCCCAGGCGCACAGTCTCACTCCGGTCCAGCTCGGAGCGCAGCCGGCGGTTGCCGAGGACCTCGCCCGGCTGGCCGCGATCTGCCGTCACGTGCTCGAGCGGGTTCCGAACGGAGCCGCGGTCACGGCATGGCTCGACGCGGGCGGAAGCGTCGGCCATGCGGAGTCGTTCG
>DATCXP010000228.1:0-5856 GCA_036565765.1 Terrimesophilobacter sp. | reverse complement strand
GGTCGCGGATGCCGCCCCCACTCCTTCCGGGGCACTCCCGACCGTGAAGGCGGAGTCGCTCTCCGGCCGACCGGGGCTGCTGTTCCGCCGCAACTCCCTCACGGGAGCGGTCGAGGTGCTGCACCGCTCAGGTGAGGGCATCCGGCTCAACGCTGCGCTGCACGCCTAGCTGCCGCTCCCTGAGGAGGGCCGCAGGCCCGTCTCGAAGGGAGCTCTCGGCGCCTGGCGTCCCTTCGAGACGCGCGCTGCGCGCGCTCCTCAGGGAGCGAGACGCGCGCTGCGCGCGCTCCTCAGGGAGCGAGACGCACGCTGCGCGTCTCGAAGGGAACCGGCCGGGCAGCGTCAGCGGCGCGGCCAGTCCCGCTTCGTCGGGCCCACGTAGAGCTGCTGAGGGCGGCCGATGCGTGTCGACGCGTCCCCGTTCATCTCGCGCCAGTGGGCGATCCAGCCGGGGAGGCGGCCGATCGCGAACAGCACCGTGAACATCCGGGGCGGGAAGCCCATGGCCTTGTAGATCACGCCGGTGTAGAAGTCAACGTTCGGGTACAGCTTGCGCTCCACGAAGTAGTCGTCGGCGAGCGCGACCGCCTCGAGTTCCTTTGCGATGTCGAGCAGGTCATCCTGAACGCCGAGCGCCTCGAGCACCTCGTCGGCGCTCTCCTTCACGAGTTGCGCCCGCGGGTCGAAGTTCTTGTACACCCGGTGGCCGAAGCCCATGAGCCGGATGCCCTCCTCCTTGTTCTTGACCCTCTCGACGAACTTCTCGACGCCTTCGCCGGAGGTCTTGATCTCGCCGAGCATCTTCAGCACCGCCTCGTTCGCGCCACCGTGCAGCGGACCGTAGAGCGCGTTGATCCCCGCGGAGATCGAGGAGAAGATGTTCGCCTCGGTCGACCCGACAAGGCGAACGGTCGAGGTCGAGGCATTCTGCTCGTGGTCCTCGTGGAGGATCAGCAGGCGATCGAGTGCCTTGGAGAGCACCGGGTTCACGACGTACGGCTCTGCCATGTTCCCGAAGTTCAGCTTGAGGAAGTTGTCGACGAAGTTCAGGCTGTTGTCCGGGTAGAGGAATGCCTGTCCGAGCGCCTTCTTGTGCGCGTAGGCGGCGATCACGGGAAGCTTCGCGAGAAGGCGGATGGTGGAGATCTCGACCTGTTCTGGGTCGTGCACATCTAGGGAGTCCTCGTAGAACGTTCCGAGCGCTCCGACCGCGCTCGAGAGCACCGACATCGGGTGCGCGCTGTGCGGGAGTGCGTCGAAGAACCGGCGAAGGTCCTCGTGCAGGAGCGTGTGCCTGCGGATCTTCTCCTCGAACCGGTCCAGTTCGACGGCGGTGGGCAGTTCGCCGTAGATGAGCAGCCAGGCGACCTCGAGGTAGGTCGAGTTCGCGGCCACGTCCTCGATCGCATAGCCCCGGTAACGCAGGATGCCGGCGTCGCCGTCGATGTAGGTGATCGCGCTCTTCGTCGCCGCCGTGTTGACGAAGCCCTGGTCCAGCGCGGTCAGCCCGGTCTGACGGGTCAGTGTCGACATGTCGATGGCAGAAGCACCGTCGGTGCTCTGCAGGATCGGAAACTCGGCGCTTCCCCCCGGGTAATGGAGGGTCGCCATGGCGTTATCTGGGGAAGCGTCGTTCACTCTTACAGCCTAATTGGCAGCGGAGTCGACCGTGGAACCCGCCAACAGGCACGCGGATTACTTGGAGGCTTCAGCCAATCTCCGGGAGGCCTCCCGCATGCTCTCCTCGCTCGCGGTGAGCGCGATGCGCACATGCGAGGCGTCTCCGTAGAAGGTGCCGGGCGTGACGAGGATGCCGAGCTCGGCGAATTCGGCGACGCTCGCCCAGGCATCCGGCCCGCGCTCGGCCCAGAGGTACAGCCCGGCCTCGCTGCTGTCCACGCGATATCCGCTCTCCTCGAGCGCTCGCTTGAGGATCGTGCGGCGCGCCCGGTAGCGCTCCCGCTGCACGTCGACGTGGTCGTCGTCGCCCAGCGCCGCGATCATCGCGGCCTGGATCGGAGCGGGAGGTATGAGCCCCATGTGCTTCCGGACGCCGAGGACCCGCCCGAGCAGCTGCGAGCACCCTCCGACGAACCCGGCCCGGTAGCCGGCGAGGTTGGACTGCTTGCTCAGCGAGTACACCGCAAGAGTGTTGTGACGCGAGCCCCCCGCACCGGGCACACCGATCACGGCAGGGTCGAGGATGCTCGGAGTCGCACTGTTGCCGACCCAGTTCAGTTCCGCGTAGCACTCGTCGCTCACGATGACGGCATCGAGCTCGCGAGCCCTCGCCACGGCCGCCCGCAGCTGGGCAACGGAAAGCACACGGCCATCCGGATTGCCAGGACTGTTGAGCCAGATCAGCCTGGTGCTCTCCGGCCACAGTGCCGGGTCGTCACCCGAGTGAACCGCCGCTCCGACGAGCGCGGCGCCGATCGCGTAGCTCGGATAGGCGAGTCGCGGCTGCACGACAACGTCGCCGGGGCCGAGCCCGAGAAACAGCGGCAGCCCGGTAACGAACTCCTTCGATCCGATCGTGGGGAGAACGTTCGCGGTGCCGAGCTCGACTCCTCGGCGCCGGGAGAACCACCGTACGATCGCCTCGCGAAGCTCTGGTGTTCCCGCAGTCTGCGGGTATCCGTGCGCATCCGCCGCCAGGGAGAGAGCCGCAGCGATCACGGCAGGCGTCTCGTCGACCGGCGATCCGACTGAGAGATCGATCAGCCCCCCGGAATGCTGCCGTGCACGCTCGGCGAGCGGGGCAAGGGTGTCCCAAGGGAAGTCAGGAAGACTCTGCGTCATGGATCAGGCGTTGATGTCCGGCGGGAGCGACGCGACGATCGGATGGTCCTTGTGGATGACGCCCACCTTGGCCGCGCCGCCGGGAGAACCGACGTCGTCGAAGAACTCGACGTTGGCCCGGTAGTAGTCGGCCCACTGCTCGGGGACGTCGTCCTCGTAGTAGATCGCCTCGACCGGGCACACCGGCTCGCAGGCACCGCAATCGACGCATTCGTCAGGGTGGATGTACAGCATCCGGTCGCCCTCATAGATGCAGTCGACCGGGCACTCGTCGACGCAGGCGCGATCCTTGACGTCGACGCAGGGAAGGGCGATCACGTAGGTCACGGCGAATCGGCCTCCTCTGCTTTGCCGGTCCTTCCCATCGTAGCTCTGCGGAACGTCCCCGCCCTCGGCCACGCCAGCACGACTGCAGCGATCACGACCGGCGCGTACCCCCAGACCCAGCCCTGCGGATTCGCCGGAACCAGGACGGAGCCACCCGGCCCCTTGAGTGAGAGCCCACCGACGACCAGAAGCAGCCCGATCGCGGCACAGGCGGCGACGACCCTGGTGCCGAAGAGAATCCGGATGCCGATCAGGAACGCCGCAACGATCGCGAGGGACGCCCCGAGCCCGGCCCAGACCGGCAGCCCGAACACCGGCAGGGTCAGCTGGTGGTTCACGGTCGCGACGAAACCGATAGCGGCACCTGCCGTGGCGGCGAGCAGGCACGCGAACACCCTGGAGATCAGGTTCAGGCCGTCCCAGCGCAGGCCGGACGTTGGGCTGCCACCACTGGGGCGGAACGCCTCGGTGGCGCCGATCGGCTGGGCCTGCCCGCCGGAGTGAGTGATGGTGTCTCCTTCGACCACGAGTTGGGTGCGGTAGGCGCGCAGTGCCTCGGTCTTCCTGCCCAGCACCGGGCGGACATCCACGACCAGATCCCCAGGGCCGGCCGACTCCGGCCGAATGATGGAGAAGAACGGCACCCGCATCACGAGCGCGGCATGGCCGCTCGCCTCGTGGGCGAGCACATGGTCGGGATGCCCGTACCCTCCTGATGCGTCGTAGCTCACGAGTGCGGTCGGCCGCACGCTTGCTATGACCGTCGCGATGTCGGAGACCACCTCCCCGAACTCGGCCGAACAGAGGGAGGACGGATCGGGGTTCGGAAGCGCCTCTGCGCCGTTCCGTCCCCACTGCATCCCGGAATCGAGGTAGCGGCGAGGTGGCGCACCGGCGACCCGCGCATCCGGGTTCCCGAGAAAGCGGTGGTCGACCACCCCGAGGATGTCGATGGCTTCCGCCAGTTCGCCCTCGCGATAAGCCGCGAGGGCTTGGCCTGCGCCCTCGAGGTGTCGCAGCTCCTCGGGAATCACCTCGCCGAGTTCACCGCGAGTGCAGGTCAGAACCGTCACGGCGGCACCGGCGTCGATGAGGGTCGCAATGGTTCCGCCCGTGGCGATCGTCTCGTCGTCGGGGTGCGCGTGCACGAAGAGGATTCGCTCAGTCGGGCTCGGGTCAACCAGGCCTCGCTCGAACGATCCTGCGGCCGCCATCACAGGGAAAGGATATGCGATCGAGACGGCGTCACTTGCCGTCCTTGAGCTCGGTGACGACATACATGACGCCGATATCGCCCTTCTTGTCATCGACGTTCACGACGACACCGAGACCATGACCTTCGTACATCCCCATACCGCCCGCGCTGACGGTCTCCTCGAACCCGGCGTCCCTGAGCCCCGCCTGGATCTCCTCGAAGACATTCGGGTCCGACACCTTCAGTCGGACTGTCCAGACCTTCCTGCCGTCAACAGCGGCCGAACCCCCGAACTCGACCTCCCCGTCGACGACCGTGATGCTGGCAGGAAAGTCGGCGGGAATCGCCTTCCCACCGAGGTCGACATCCGCTCCGGTCGCCTCCTTGATCACCCCGCCGATCCCGTCCTTGACCAGGCCCTCGATGGGGCTGCTGAAGCACCCGCTCAGCGTGAAGGTCGCACCGAGTGCGAGGGTGAGGGCTGCCGTGACACTGGTGAGCTTTCTGGTGGTGGTTCGCATGGACATCCGGTCTTCCGCTGGGTCGGCCAAGGTAACCACCAGCGTATGGGGCAATCGGTGAGTGGACCTAAAGCCGGCATCGACAACCGAAATGACTGAGCCACCTCCTCGAAAGAGGCTCAATCTGGATTTCGACAAGCTCAATCCGAGGAAGGACAGGCTCGATCCGAGAAGAGGGCCGAGATCCTCTGGGCTACTCGCTGTTCGCGCGCTTGAGGTTCGCGGTCGCTCGCGCCCTGGCGTTCTGGTCCAGCTCGACCTTGCGGATGCGCACGAACTCCGGGGTGACCTCCACGCACTCGTCCTCGCGAGCGAATTCGAGCGCCTCCTCGAGAGTGAGCTGACGCGACGGGGTCATCCGCTCGAACACGTCGGAGGTCGACTGGCGCATGTTGGTCAGCTGCTTCTCCTTCGTGATGTTGACGTCCATGTCCTCCGCGCGCGAGTTCTCGCCGACGACCATGCCCTCATACACTTCCTGAGTCGGCTCGACGAAGAACGACATCCGCTCCTGCAGCGCGACCATCGCGAACGGCGTGGCGACACCGGAGCGGTCGGCGACGATCGAGCCGGTGTTGCGTGTGACGATGGATCCCGCCCACTCCGCGTAGCCGTGCGAGATCGCATTCGCGATACCGGTTCCGCGCGTGATCGTGAGGAACTCGGTGCGAAAGCCGATCAGGCCGCGGGCGGGGATGATGAACTCCATGCGCACCCATCCGGTGCCGTGGTTGCTCATGCCCTCCATGCGACCCTTGCGGGCGGCGAGCAGCTGGGTGATCGCGCCGAGGTGCTCCTCCGGCGCGTCGATCGTGAGCTGCTCGAACGGCTCGTGGACCTTGCCGTCGACGCGGCGGGTGACGACCTGCGGCTTGCCGACGGTGAGCTCGTAGCCCTCGCGGCGCATCTGCTCGACGAGGATCGCGAGAGCGAGTTCCCCACGGCCCTGCACCTCCCAGGCGGCGGGATTCCCGATGTCGACGACCTTGAGCGAGACGTTGCCGACGAGCT
>DATCXP010000123.1:0-8569 GCA_036565765.1 Terrimesophilobacter sp. | reverse complement strand
CTACAATTGCCGTGAATGGGTCGGCAAGACGGTCGCGTCATCCCAGCATCCGAAAGGGCGCTGCGGATGCCGAGGAACGTCCGGGCTCCACAGAGCAGGACGGTGGGTAACACCCACCCGGAGCAATCCGCGAGAAAGTGCAACAGAAAGCAGACCGCCACGGCCGCAAGGCCGGGGTAAGGGTGAAACGGTGGTGTAAGAGACCACCAGCGGCCCGAGTGATCGGGTCGGCTGGGTAAACCTCGTCCGGAGCAAGGTCAGACAGGGAACGCTTGAGGCCGCTCGCCGAGTTCCCGGGTAGACCGCTGGAGGGCTGCGGCAACGCAAGTCCCGAGATAGATGGCCGTCGATGGTGCGCAAGCACCGGGACAGAACCCGGCGTAACAGCCGGCCCATTCACCCCCTTCTCTGGTCGAGCTAACCCTTTTTCGGGTCGAGCTGACCCTTTCTCGGGTCGAGCCTGTCGAGACCCCCTCCGGGCACGAAACGGTAACCCATCCCAGCCTCGGTGAGCAGGTACCGCGGTGCCGACGGCTCCGGTTCCAGCTTCCTGCGCAATTGGGAGAGATACAGCCTCACGTACCCGGTGTCCGTCGTGTACTGGGGTCCCCACACCTCCCTCAGGAGAGTCTCGCGCGTGACAAGCCGGTCGGGGCTGCGCGCGAGTACTTCGAGCATCCGCCACTCCGTCGGGGTCAGTCGAACCGGTGATCCCGCACGAGTCACCAGGCGCGCGGAAAGGTCGACCGTCACGTCCCCGAATGTGACAACGGGCTCGTCGGTCGCCTCGGGCGCGCGACGGATGAGCGCCCGGATGCGCGCAAGCAGTTCATCGGCAGCGAAGGGCTTCGTCACATAATCGTCCGCGCCGACGTCGAGCGCGGCAACCTTGTCCCAGGATTCGCTTCGCCCGGACACGACCAGTATCGGCACGCGGCTCCAACCCCGAAGCCCCTCGATGACCTCGATCCCGGTGAGTCCTGGCATTCCCAGGTCGAGCACGATGAGGTCAGGGTGGTGTTCGATCGCGGCGTTCAGTGCGGCGCGGCCATCGCCGGCGGTGAGGACGTCGTAGCCGCGCGCCGTGAGGGTGATGCGCAGGGCGCGCAGGATCTGCGGGTCGTCGTCGGCGATGAGGATTCTCACTGCACTGCTCCCAGCTCGACGACCATCGTGACCCCGCCGCCTGGCGTCTCCTCAGCCTCGAGCGTTCCGCCCATGGCCTCGACGAATCCACGGGAGAGCGCGAGGCCGAGCCCGATGCCAGCGGTATTGTCGGTGTCGCCATGCCGCTGAAACGGCAGAAACACCCCTTCTCTGCGCTCCGGTGGGATTCCGGGTCCGGAATCGATCACGCGCAGCTGCACCTTCTGACCGAACTCGCTCGTGGCGATCACCGGGGCAACGCCGTCAGGGGAGTAGGCGAGTGCGTTCGAGAGAAGGTTCACCAGGACCCGTTGCAGAAGTACGGCGTCGGCGTGCACCGCCGCGACGGGCGAGAGTTCCAGCGTCACCTGACCTGGCGCGAGCCCGACTTCGTCGAGCGCGCCCATCACGACCTCATCGACCGTCGTTGACGCGAAGCTCACTCCGAGCACTCCCGCCTGAAGCCGATTCACATCGAGCAGGTTCGTCACGAGGGTGGCGAGCGATGCGAGGCTCTCATCGGCCGTGGCCAGGAGTTCTGCGCGGTCAACGGGTGAAAGCCGCACATCGGGGGAGCGCAGAGCCGTGATCGCCGCCGTGGCGGAGGCGAGCGGGCGGCGCAGGTCGTGGCCGACCGCAGCGAGAAGCGCACTGCGCAGACGGTCGGCGGCAGCGAGCGGTCGCATGCCCTCCGCCTCGCTCGCGAGCCGCCGCTGCTCCAGCGCGGCCTGGATCTGGGACACGAACGCTCCGAGAATCCTGCGGTCGGAAGCCTGGAGGGTCTTCCCGCGCAGGTACAGGCTTGCGTCGTCGCCGACAGGCAGCGTCGTCTCCTCGTCGGCGTCGTCGATAGCCGTTGCATCCGTCGCCGTATACAGCGCTGCGCCGCGCTGCCTGAGAATCACGCTTGTCATCCCGAACGACTCCCGCAAGCGTGAGATGAGCGCTTCGAGCGCGTCCGCGCCGCCGAGCACGCTCCCCGCGATCGTGACCAGCACCTCGGCCTCCGCTGCAGACCGGGTTGCGGCACGTGCCCGGCGTGCGGCCTGATCGACGACGAAGCTTACCAGCGCAGCGACGATGAGGAAGATGACGAGCGCCACGAGGTGCCGCGGGTCGCCGATCGCGACGGTGTAGAGCGGATCGACGAAGAAGAAGTCGAGAAGGAGGCCGGATCCTGCCGCGGCGAGCAAGGCTGGCCAGACGCCGCCGACGAGTGCGATGATGACGACGAACAGCTGGTAACCGAGCACATCGCTCGTCACCGACTCGGGGCTTCGGGACGTTGTCAGAAGCCAGGTCAGAAGCGGGAGTCCTGCAGTGGTGGCGACGAGCCCCCAGAGCCTTCGGCGCAGGGAGAGTGCTCCACCGAGCCGTGGGAGGCGGCGCTTCCCGGCGGCGGCGTGCGAGACCATGTGCACATCGATGTCTCCGGCGAGACGGATGACGCTCGCCCCGATCCCCGGCCCGGTCAGGAGTGACTCAAGGCGGCTGCGCCTGCTCACGCCGATCACGAGCTGGGTGGCATTGACGCTCCGCGCGAACTCCACCAGCGCGGTCGGGACCTGATCCGCGACGACCTGGTGGTAGCTGCCGCCGAGTGTCTCGACGAGCGCACGTTGCCCGGCGAGGGCTGCGGGGTCCGCTTCCCTCAGCCCATCGGAGGCCGTCACGTGAACGGCGAAGAGCTGTCCTCCACCCGACCGTGCGGCGATGCGCGCTCCTCGTCGCAAGAGTGTCTCGCCCTCGCTTCCGCCGGTGAGTGTCACGACGATGCGCTCGCGAGCCTCCCACGGGACCCCGATCCCGTGCTCGGTGCGGTAGGACTGCAGAGCGGCATCCACCTCGTCGGCGAGCCAGAGCAGGGCGAGTTCGCGCAGGGCGGTGAGGTTTCCGAGCCGGAAGTAGTTGCTAAGCGCGGCGTCGACGCGCGTAGCCGGGTAGACGAGTCCCTCCGCGAGCCGGTCGCGGAGGGACTGCGGCGCGAGGTCGACGAGCTCGATCTCGTCTGCGGCGCGCAGCGCGGCATCCGGGATTCTCTCCTGCTGCGGAACGCCCGTGATCTGCCGCACGACGTCATTGAGCGATTCGATGTGCTGGATGTTCACGGTGGACAGCACGTCGATGCCGGCGTCGAGGATCGCATTGACGTCCTGCCACCGTTTCGCATTGGCGGAGCCGGGCGCATTCGTGTGGGCGAGCTCATCGACGAGGGCGATATCCGGCTCTCTGGCGAGGACGGCGTCGAGATCCATCTCCTCGATCGTGACACCGCGGTGTTCCACGACCCGCCTGGGCAGCACCTCGAGGCCGTGGAGGAGCGCAGCAGTCGCCGCACGCCCATGGGTCTCGACGACCGCGACGACGACCGACCTGCCCGCGTCCCGCAGTCGGTGGCCCTCCTCGAGCATCGCGAAGGTCTTGCCGACACCCGGCGCGGCGCCGAGCATGACCCGGAGCGTGCCCCTAGTCATGGTGCTCAGCCACCCGCGTCCAGCCTCGTGAGGGCGATGTTGAGCTCCAGCACGTTGATCGTCGGCTCGCCCAGGTAGCCGAGATCGCGTTCCTGAATCATAGACTCGACCAGACCACGCACGGCAGGTTCCGCGAGGCCGCGTGCCGCCGCGACGCGCCGCACCTGAAGGAGTGCGTAGGCGGGGCTCACCTCGGGGTCGAGGCCCGATCCGCTCGCGGTCACTGCATCCGCGGGGATGTCGCTGATCGGAACACCGTCGGACTTCGCGATCGCGGCCAGACGAGCCGCGATGGTGTCGACCAGGTCGGGGTTCTCCGGGCCGTAGTTCGAGCCGCTCGAGGCCCCGCCGTCGTAGCCGCCGTCGGAAGCGCTGCCAGCGGCGGAGGGGCGCGGCTGGAACCACTGCGGCAGAGGATTGCCGTCAGCATCCGAGAACGACTGGCCGAGAAGCGCGGAACCGACGACCCTGCCATCGATCGTCAGCAGCGAGCCGCGCGCCTGGCTCGGGAACGCAGCCTGCCCGATTCCGAGGATCGCGAGCGGATAGACGACGCCGAGCAGGGCCGTGAGGATGAGCAGGGCGCGCAGAGCGGTCCAGGTCTGGCGGAGGGTTCCGCGTCGGGGTCGCATGTGGAGCTCCTTGAGAGTCGTGGGTCAGAATCCGGGGATCAGCATGACGAGCAGGTCGACGAGCTTGATGCCGAGGAACGGGGCAACAAGGCCGCCGAGGCCGTACACGAGCAGGTTGCGGCTCAGGATGCGGCCGGCCGACACCGGCCTGTAGCGCACGCCCCTCAGGGCGAGCGGTATCAGTAGCACGATGATGATCGCATTGAAGATCACCGCGGAGAGGATCGCGGAGGCCGGGGAGTGCAGCTGCATGATGTTGAGCACGGCAAGACCTGGGAAAGTTCCGGCGAACAGGGCGGGGATGATCGCGAAGTACTTCGCCACGTCGTTCGCGATCGAGAACGTCGTGAGCGAGCCGCGCGTGATGAGCAGCTGCTTGCCGATCCGCACGATGTCGATGAGCTTCGTCGGGTCGGAGTCGAGATCGACCATATTGCCGGCCTCCTTCGCCGCGCTCGTGCCGGTGTTCATGGCGACCCCGACATCGGCCTGGGCGAGGGCGGGCGCGTCGTTCGTTCCGTCCCCGGTCATCGCGACGAGGTTTCCGCCGGCCTGTTCCTTCCTGATGAGTTCCAGCTTGTCCTCCGGCGTCGCCTCGGCGAGGAAGCCGTCGACTCCTGCCTCCGCGGCGATCGCCTCCGCGGTGAGCGGATTGTCCCCGGTGATCATGACGGCGCGGATGCCCATGGCCCGCAGTTCGGCGAAGCGTTCGCGCAGGCCGTCCTTCACGATGTCCTTGAGGTGGATGACGCCGAGCATGCGGGCGTCGCCCTCCGCGTCGCGGCAAGCGACGACGAGCGGAGTTCCGCCGGATTCCGCGACACGCGTCACGATCCCGTCGAGCTCGCCGCGGATCGCGGTCGGCAGCTCGCCGACCCACTCCGCGACCATCGAGCCTGCGCCCTTGCGCAATTGCGCGCCGGAGGGCAGGTCGAGACCGCTCATGCGGGTCTGGGCGGTGAATGGCACCACCACGGCATCCGCTGCCGCCGGTTCTCGGCGTTCCGGACTCCCGAGCTGCTCGGCAAGCTCGACGATCGACGTTCCCTCCGGCGTCGGATCAGCGAGGGAGGAGAGCCTGGCCGCGCTCACGAGCTCCTCCGCGTCTACGCCGGTCAACGGGAGGAACTCGGTCGCCCGGCGATTGCCGTAGGTGATCGTCCCGGTCTTGTCGAGCAGCAGGGTCGTGACGTCGCCAGCGGCCTCGACCGCGCGGCCGGACATGGCCAGGACGTTGCGCTGCACAAGCCGGTTCATGCCCGCGATGCCGATCGCGCTCAGGAGCGCGCCGATCGTCGTGGGGATGAGGCAGACCAGGAGGGCCACGAGCACGGGAACGGCCGTTGCAGCGCCGGCGTATCCGGATAGCGGGTCCAGGGTGAGCACGACGACGAGGAACACGATCGACAGCGTCGCGAGCAGGATGCTGAGTGCAATCTCGTTCGGGGTCTTCTGGCGCGCTGCGCCCTCCACGAGACGGATCATCCTGTCGACGAACGTCTCGCCAGGGCTGCTCGTGACACGCATGACGATGCGGTCGCTCAGGACGCGGGTGCCTCCGGTCACGGCGCTGCGGTCACCGCCGTACTCCCGGATGACAGGGGCGGACTCACCAGTGATCGCGGATTCGTCGACGGAGGCGATGCCCCACACCACGTCGCCGTCGCCGGGGATGACCTCGCCGGCCGTCACGACGAGCACGTCGCCGAGTTTCAGGTCCGCGGAGACGACCTGCTCGATCGCGGCGGAGGCGGCATCCGTCCCCTCTACATAGCCCAGTACCCGGTTCGCGACGGTGCTCGTCCTGGTGCGTCGCAGGCTTTCCGCCTGTGCCTTCCCGCGATCCTCCGCCACCGATTCAGCCAGATTGGCGAAGATCGCGGTCGCCCACAGCCAGGCGGCGATGCCGATCGTGAAGCTCGGGGCGAAGGCACTGCCGTCGGAAGGCGGCTGGCCGAGGAGGGGCTCGGCGATCGCGATCGCCGTCGTGAGGGCGGCGCCGGCCTCGACGATGAACATGACGGGATTCCGCCAGGAAAGCCGTGGATCGAGCTTGCGGAAGGCCCCAGGAAGCGCCGCGATCAACGCCCCGGCGGAGAAGACTCGAGCCGACGAGCCTGTGCTGAGGGTCGACATGCTACCGAAGCCCCTCGGCGAGCGGCCCGAGTGCGAGGACCGGGAAATAGGTGAGCGCCGAGACGATCAGCACGGTGCCTACCAGCAGGCCGACGAACTGCGGGCGATGGGTCGGCAGTGTCCCGGCGGTCGTCGGCGTCAAGTCCTGGGCAGCAAGCGAGCCGGCGAGAGCAAGGACGAACACGATCGGAAGGAACCGGCCAAGCAGCATGGCGACGGCGAGCGCGGTGGTGAACCACGGGGTGTTCGCGGCCAGCCCGGCGAATGCCGAACCGTTGTTGTTCGCCGCAGAGGTGAACGCGTAGAGCACTTCACCGAATCCGTGCAGGCCGGGATTCCCCATCGAGGTCGAGACGACAGACGCGCGCACGGGCGGGACAGCGAAACTGAGCGCCGTGCCGACGAGGACGAGCGTCGGGGTCGTGAGCAGGTAGAGACTCGCAAGCTTGACCTCGCGCGAGCCGATCTTCTTGCCGAGGTATTCCGGGGTACGTCCGACCATGAGTCCGGCGAGGAACACGGCGACGATCGCGATCATGAGCATGCCATAGATGCCGGAACCGACTCCGCCGGGAGCGACCTCCCCGAGCATCATGTTGACCATGGCCATTCCGCCTCCGAGCGCGGTGTAGCTGTCGTGCATCGAGTTCACCGCGCCGGCCGAGGTGAGGGTGCTCGTCGCGCCGAACAGCGTTGAGCCGAGGATGCCGAAGCGGGTCTCCTTGCCCTCCATCGCGGCGCCGGCGAGCTGCGGCGCGGTTCCCGCCCCGCCGAGCTCCAGGGCGGTCATGGCGCTGACGGAGGCCACGAAGAGGACTCCCATTGTCGCGACGATCGCGTAGCCCTGGCGGTCGTCGCCGACCAGGCGCCCGAGCGTGCGGGGGAGGGAGAACGAAATGGCGAGCATGAGCAGGATCTCGACGAGACAGGTCCACGGGGCCGGGTTCTCGAAGGGGTGGGCAGAGTTCGCGTTGAAGAAGCCGCCGCCGTTCGTTCCGAGCAGCTTGATCGCCTCCTGCGAGGCGACCGGTCCGCCTGGGATCGACTGGGTGCCGCCGGCAAGCGTCGAGACCTCCTGAAAGCCGGAGAGGTTCTGGATGACGCCTCCGGCCAGGAGCACGACGCCCGCGAGAACCGAGAGCGGCAGCAGAATCCGGAGGGTTCCGCGGGTCAGGTCGACCCAGAAGTTGCCGATGGTTCCCGACTTCCGCCAGGCGAATCCGCGTATCAGCGCGATCGCCACGGCGATGCCGACGGCGGCGGACAGGAAGTTCTGCACCGCGAGCCCGACGAGCTGCACGGTGTAACCGAGTGTGAGCTCGGGGGAGTAGGACTGCCAGTTCGTGTTGGTCACGAACGAGATCGCCGTGTTGAACGCGATCGGCTCGCTCGTCGGGGGCAGCCCCAGCGAGTAGGGGAGTACGCTCTGCAGGCGTTGCAGCAGGTACACGAGCAGGATTCCGACTGCGGAGAATGCGAGCACGGATCTCAGGTAGGCAGGCCAACTCTGGCCGGATGCGGGATCGACCCCGATTGCGCGGTAGAAGCCGCGCTCGATGCGCACATCCTTGGGGCTTGCGAACACGAGGGCCATGTAGTCGCCGAGCGGACGGTAGAGCAGGGCGATGGCCAGGACGATCGTTGCCAGCTGTGCTGCGAAGAGCCAGAAGGTCGCCGCCATCAGAAGCGTTCCGGTTTCACGAGGGCGACCACGAGATAGCCGATCGCGGCGACAGCGAGAACGGCGGCGACGAGGTCGAAGACGATCACAGTCTCTCCACCGCCCATCCGACGACGGCGACGAGAGCAATCAGCAGGAGTGCGCCGAGGACGTAGACGAGATCAAGCATGGGATCCTCCGTTCACGAAGGAGAGTCCACACCCGCCCGCACTACTCTCGCGGGATCCTCACGGAACTCTAACGGGGCGAGCCCGATTACTCACGGTCATCGTGCGCCGCGAGCGACGCCGCCCCGATGATCCCCGCGTTGTTGCGCAGAACGGCGGGAACGATCGGTGTGCGCAGGCTCAGGAGCGGCAGGAACTCCTCCGAGCTCTTGGACACCCCTCCTCCGACGATGAACAGCTCGGGGGAGAACAGCAGCTCGAGGTGCTCGTAGTACCGCTGCAGTCGCTTCGCCCACTTCTCCCAGCTGAGGTGGTGGCGCTCCTTCGCCGACA
>DATCXP010000121.1:0-4287 GCA_036565765.1 Terrimesophilobacter sp. | reverse complement strand
CCGGATGCCGGCCCGCCACTCGCGCGGGCCGGCATCCGACCGACGTACCGACGGAGGCGATGAGTGGATTCGATCATCGAGGTAACCCCGCTGTATCTGCAGGGGCTCCTTTCGACGCTGACGCTCCTGGCGATCTCCGGTGTCGGTGCGTTCGTGATCGGCGTGGTGATCGCCGGGATGCGGATCTCGCCGGTTCCTTCGCTTCGGATGTTCGCGACGGTGTACACCGAGGTGCTCAGGAACATTCCCCTGCTGCTCATCCTGTTCTTCTGCGCCTACGTGCTGCCCATCCTCGGGTCGGACCTCGACTTCTTCCCCCTCGCCCTCATCGGCCTGACCGCCTACACCTCTCCGTTCGTCGCCGAGGCCGTGCGGTCCGGGATCAACGGCGTTCCCATCGGCCAGGCGGAGGCGGCACGCAGTATCGGCATGGGGTTCGGCCAGACGGTCAGCCTCGTGATCCTGCCGCAGGCCGGACGCATGGTCGTGCCGCCGCTCATCAATGTCTTCATCGCGCTCACCAAGAACACCTCGGTCGCCGGGGTCTTCTTCGTCGTGGAGCTGTTCGGTGCGGCCAACCGGGCCACGCGCGACTACAGCAACCAGGTGCTCCTCATGCTGCTCTACGCGGCCGCGCTCTACCTCGTCATCACGGTGCCGCTCGGGCTCATCGCCGGAGTGATCGAGAAGAGAGTGAGGGTCCTGCGATGAGCGCGAGTGTTCTCTACGATGCTCCCGGCCCGAAGACCCGCCGACGGTCGCTCATCGCGTCCATCGTCGGCATCCTCGCCATCGCGGCGCTGGTCTACTGGGTGTACTCGATCCTCGCGGCCCCACGGGTCGCGGCGAACGGCCAGGAGACTCCCGGAATGTTCGACCCCTCGCGGACTGACATCCTCTCCAATCCACTCGTCTGGCAGAACTTCGGCAATGGAGTACTCGCGACCCTCGCGATGGCAGGGGCCGCCGCAGTATTGGCGATTCTCGTCGGTATTGCGTTCTCCTTCGCCCGCACCGCCCGCAGCAACTGGGTGCGAGTGCCCACGGCGATCATTCTCGAATTCTTCCGCGGTATGCCCGTACTGCTCATGATCTTCTTCGTCTTCCTCGTGTTCTCGACCGGGACGTACTGGGCGGGTGTCCTCGGCCTGGGCGTCTACAACGGGGCGATCATCGGCGAGGCGTTGAGGGCGGGCATCCTCTCCCTGCCACGGGGGCAGCGGGAAGCCGGGCTCGCGATCGGGCTGAGCCCGGTTCGCACCCGGTTCAGCATCGAGTTCCCCCAGGCGTTCCGGCAGATGCTGCCGATCATCCTCGCCCAGCTCGTCGTGCTGCTGAAGGACACGTCGCTCGCCTATGTCGTCGGCTACGACGAGCTGTCCCGCACGATCAAGAACATGCAGGCTGTGCTCGGAAACCGCTACTTGTTCACGATCTTCGCGGTCGGACTGCTCATCTACCTGTGTCTGAACCTCGCCCTGTCCTGGTTCGCCAGGTTCGTCGCTCGGCGCAGCGGGCCACGGCTTGGCAAGGCCGCACCGAATGCGCCCAAGCAGCTCGGTTCCGAGGGGACGCGCGCCATCACCCTTCCGGTGCAGCGGGACAGGCCGCCCGGATAGGCCCACTAAACTTGGGTCTCGTGTCTGTCCCCATTGCCATCACAGTCTCCAGCGTCGCCGAGGCCACCGATGCCGCGCTCGCCTCCATCGCAGCGGCCACGACACTGAGCGAGCTCAAGGCCGCGCGCGCGCAGCACGCGGGGGAGCGTTCCCCGCTCGCGAAGCTGAACGCCGAGTTGCGCAACGTTCCGGCGGAGGACAAGGCGGCATCCGGGAAGCTCGTCGGCCAGGCCAGGGCCCGTGTCGCGCGGGCGCTCGACGCGCGGGAGGCCGAGCTTGCCGCCGTCGAGGAAACCGCTGCGCTCGCCGCGGAGGCAGTGGATGTCACCGCACTGCCCGCGCGCTGGTCGCCCGGTGCGCGCCATCCGTTGACGCTCCTGCAGGAGCAGATGAGCGACATCTTCGTCGCTATGGGCTGGGAGGTCGCGGAAGGACCTGAACTCGAGAACGAGTGGTTCAACTTCGATGCCATGAACTTCGATGAGGACCACCCGGCCCGCGCCATGCAAGACACCTTCTTCGTCGAGCCGGTGGATGCTCACCTGGTGTTGCGCACGCACACCTCGCCGGTGCAGATCCGCTCCCTGCTCGACCGCCCGCTGCCGGTCTACGTCGTCGCGCCGGGCCGCACCTACCGCACCGATGAATTGGATGCCACCCACACTCCGGTCTTCCGCCAGATCGAGGGGCTTGCCATCGACAAGGGCCTCACCATGGCGCACCTGCGCGGCACGCTCGAGCACCTGGCCCGTGCCATGTTCGGCAGCGAGGCGAAGATCCGCCTGCGCCCGAACTACTTCCCGTTCACCGAACCCAGTGCCGAAATGGATGTCTGGCAGCCGAACGCCAAGGGTGGAGCCCGCTGGGTGGAGTGGGGCGGCTGCGGCATGGTCAACCGGAATGTTCTGCGCGCCGCCGGCATCGACCCCGAGGTCTACCAGGGCTTCGCTTTCGGCATGGGCATCGAGCGCACGCTGCAGTTCCGCAACGACCTGAACGACATGCGCGACATGGTCGAGGGCGATATCCGCTTCTCCCAGCAGTTCGGAATGGTGGTCTGATGCGCGTCCCGATCTCCTGGTTGCGCGAATTCGTCGAGATTGACGCGGATGCCACGGCCGAGGACATCCAGGCTGCGCTCGTGCGTGTCGGCCTGGAAGAAGAGGCCGTCCACCGCAGCGAACTGACCGGCCCGATCGTAGTCGGACAGGTGCTCGACTTCGTCGACGAGCCGCAGTCCAACGGCAAGACCATCCGGTGGTGCCACATCGACGTGGGCCCTTCGACAAGCTCAGGGACCGATGCGGCCGCGGGCGGCCGCGATATCAGGGGAATCGTCTGCGGCGCCCACAACTTCTTCGCGGGTGACAAAGTCGTGGTCTCGCTGCCGGGCGCCGTGCTGCCCGGCCCCTTCCCGATCTCCGCCCGCAAGACCTACGGTCACGTCAGCGACGGCATGATCGCCTCCGTGCGGGAGCTGGGCCTCGGCGACGAGCACGACGGCATCCTGCGCCTGACAGAGCTCGGACTGGACCCCGAGGTGGGAACGGATGCGATCAGCCTGCTCGGCCTGGACGACTACTCGGTCGAGATCAACGTCACACCGGATCGCGGCTACGTGCTCTCGATGCGCGGCGTCGCCCGCGAGTACTCCAACTCCACTGGTGCTGTCTTCCGCGATCCCGCGCGGCGCCCGGCGCTCCTCGACCTTGTCGGGACCCCACCATCGGGCTTCCCGGTGTCAGTCGACGACCAGACACCCATCCGCGGGCACGTGGGCTGTTCGGTCTTCATGACACGTGTGGTGCGCGACATCGATCCGAGCCGCACGACCCCGTCGTGGATGGCCTCGCGCCTTCGGCTCGCCGGCATCCGTTCCATCTCGCTGCCCGTCGACATCACCAATTACGTGATGTTCGAACTCGGGCAGCCCACCCACGCCTACGACCTGGACAAGCTGAGCGGCGGCATCACCGTTCGCCGGGCGCGTGCGGGGGAGACCCTGGTCACCCTCGACGACCAGACGCGCACGCTGCACTCGGAGGACCTGCTGATCACCGACGAGTCCGGTCCAATCGGCATGGCCGGGGTCATGGGCGGTGCGAGCACGGAGGTCTCGGCCTCGACGACCTCGGTGCTCATTGAGGCGGCGGGCTTCGATCCGATCTCGATCGCGAGGAGCGCCCGCCGGCACAAGCTGCCGAGCGAGGCGTCCAAGCGCTTCGAGCGAGGGGTCGACCCGCAGGTTGCCGCCGTCGCCGCCGCCCGCGTTGCCGAGTTGATGGTCGAACTCGCCGGAGGGAGGCTCGACGAGCTCGGTTCGAGGCTTTTCGAGGCTTCGGCGCCCGCACCGATCGTGCTTCGCGATGGCTTCGTCGCCTCCCTCGTCGGTGTCGATTACACCCCGGGGGAGGTCCGCTCATCGCTGGAGGCGATCGGCGCCACGCTGGAGCCGGTCGACGGCGGTCTGAAGGTGACCCCGCCGTCGTGGCGCCCCGACCTCACCGACGAGCCTGCGCTGGCCGAAGAGGTGGCCCGCATCGTCGGCTACGACCGTATCCCGTCGGTGCTGCCGGTCGCGCCCCCCGGGCGCGGCCTGACCCGCTCGCAGCGTCTGCGCCGGCTGGCGGCCACCATGCTCGCGGCCAACGGCCTCACCGAGGTGCAG
>DATCXP010000103.1:0-9018 GCA_036565765.1 Terrimesophilobacter sp. | reverse complement strand
ACTGGATGTCGTCGGCCGCCGACTGCGCACCCTCGTTCTCGTGTCGAAGGCCGGGCATTGCCTGAACGACCTGCTCTTCCGGCAGAGGGCGGGCCAGCTCGGCATCGAGCTCCCGCTCGTGCTCAGCAACCACCCCGACCTTGCCGGGCTCGCCGAGTTCTACGGTGTTCCGTTCGAGGCGCACGCGGTCACCTCGAGCGGGCAGAAACTCGCGTTCGAGGACCGCGTGATGGATGCCGTCGAGCAGTACGACATCGAATTGGTCGTCCTCGCCCGCTACATGCAGGTGCTCTCCCCCGAGCTGTGCGAAAAGCTCGCGGGGCGGATCATCAACATCCACCACTCCTTCCTTCCCGGCTTCAAGGGGGCGAACCCGTACCGGCAGGCGCACGCCCGCGGCGTGAAGCTGATCGGGGCGACCGCCCACTTCGTCACGAGCGATCTCGACGAGGGGCCGATCATCGAGCAGAACGTCGTGCGGGTGGACCACTCCCGCACCCCGGCCGAACTCATGGCGATCGGCCAGGACGAGGAGAGCCGCACCCTCACCCAGGCGGTCACGTGGTTCGCGGAGAACCGAGTGCTCCTGGACGGGCAGCGCACCATCATCTTCAGGTGACCGCACCGCTCGCTAGGCTGGAGGCGTGTCGAATTCTCGCCAGGACATCCGCGTCGGCCCGAACGAGATCCTGCGGTTCCTTCTGGAACTGTTCGCGCTGTTCTCGCTCGGCTACTGGGGCTACCTGGCCTGGCCGTTCCCGTGGCCGGGCGTGCTGTTCATGATCGGTGCTCCGCTGTTCGCGGCCGTCGTGTGGGGATTGTTCCGCGCACCGAAGGCCCCCATCCCGGTCGACGCGGTCGGTCGCGGCATCGTCGAGATCGCCGTCATGGGCTCCGCGGTGATCGCCTGGACGATGCTCGGCCAGCCGGTCGTCGGGATCGTGTTCGGCGTGATCGCGCTCGTGAGCGGGAGCATCAACATGCGCAGGGAAAACGAACGAGAACGAGCCCGATGACCACCCTCTTCCACGGCGCGCGCAAACTCGACGCTGCCGGCCAGGTCGACGACTTCTGGATGCTCGTCGATGCCGAGACGATCACCGCAACCGGAAGCGGGCGGGCACCCTCCGCCGAGGAGAGCATCGACGTCGGAGGCGACTGGCTGGTCCCCGGTTTCATCGACCTGCACTGCCACGGCGGAGGCGGACACTCCTACGATGACGACGCGGACGAGATCCGTGCGGCGATCGCGACCCATCGCGCCCACGGGACGACCCGGTCGGTTCTGAGCCTCGTCGCCAACCCCCTGGCCCAGCTGCGCGCCAGCCTTTCGGTCATCGCCGACCTCGCCGAGGTCGACCCGCTCATCCTCGGCTCGCACCTCGAGGGACCGTTCCTCTCGATGGGGCGGCGAGGCGCACACAACCCCGCCTACCTGCGCGCGCCGCTGCCCTACGAGCTCGAGGAGCTCATCGGCGCGAGCCGGGAGACCCTCCGCCAGCTGACGATCGCACCGGAGCTGCCCGGATCGCTCGAGGCGATCGACATTCTCGTCGAAGCCGGAATCGCCGTCGCCATCGGACACACCGAAGCCGACTTCGACCAGGCCGGGGAGGCCTTCGACCGAGGGGCCCGCATCCTCACCCACGCCTTCAATGCCATGGAGGGAATACACCACAGGGCGCCAGGGCCGGTCGTAGCGGCATTCGAGGACGAACGGGTCACCATCGAGCTCATCCTCGACGGTCTCCACGTGCATCCCGACGTCGCGGGCATGGCCTTCAGGGCCGCGCCCGGCCGCATCGCTCTCGTGACGGATGCCATGGCCGCTGCCGGTTCGAGTGACGGCGACTACCGGCTCGGCTCGCTCAACGTCACGGTGCGCGACGGGCTCGCGGTTCTGAGCGGAACGGACACGATCGCCGGATCGACGCTCACGCAGGATGCGGCGCTGCGCTGCGCCGTCGAACAGGCCGGAGTGCATCCGGTCGACGCGATCGCCGCCCTCACGGCGATCCCGGCACGAGCGCTCGGGCTCGATCACCGCCTCGGCTACCTCAAGCCGGGCTTCGCGGCGGACGCGGTCGTCCTCGACAGCGGGCTGCACGTGCAGCGCGTCTGGGCGAACGGGCAGGCCGTCCCCTCCATCTGAGCGCCCTGGCTCGAGCGACCCTCTCGGGTCGAGCCACCGTCTCGGGTCGAGCCCGTCGAGACCCCCACCGACACCTACGCGCGCCGGATTTCGACAGGCTCAATCCGAGACAGCCAGACCCGAACGACACCCTACGCGCGGATTTCGGCAGGCTCAATCCGAGACGACCGAACGCTGCTCCCCCGCGCTCTCAGGTCGAGCTCGTCGAGACCCATCACTCGAGCAAAGGCCCTCGCAGGGCTCCCTTCGAGGCTCGCTGCGCTCGCACCTCAGGGAGCGGTCGCGTCGCACGCGCGCACTTCAGGGAGCGGCAAAGTCATGCAGCTCTCAGGGAGCGACACCGGCGCTATTGCTCCCAGACGAGCCGATTCTCCCAGGCACTCCGGTAGTAGTCGGCATTCGCAAGAAGCGAGGCGGCACCCTCGTCGACGATGACGGTCACGCGCGGATGAAGCTGGATGACCGAACCCGGCAGGCTCGACGTGACCGGTCCCTCGACGGCGCCAGCGATGGCGGCCGCCTTCTTCTCGCCGAACGCAAGGAGAATCAGATGCCGCGCGCGCAGAATCGTTCCGAGACCCTGCGTCACGCAATGAGTCGGGACGAGATCGAGCGAGTCGAAGAAGCGCGCATTGTCCCTGCGGGTCTGCTCGGCGAGTCTCTTCACGCGCGTGAGTGAGGTGAGCGAGGAACCGGGCTCGTTGAACGCAATGTGTCCGGTTCGGCCGATTCCGAGGATCTGAAGGTCTATGCCGCCAGCAGCATCTATCGCTTCCTCGAAGTCGCTCCCCACGGTCTCGAGTTGCCCGCTGACCGCCGGAACATGGACGAGCGATGGGGTGAGTCCGAGCGGTTCGACGACTTCGCGCGTGATGACCGACCGGTAGGACTCGGGATGCCCCGGCTCCAGTCCGACGTACTCGTCCAGGGCGAAGCCGTGCACGCGGGACAGGTCGAGGCCGCGGTTGGCGAGCGAGCCCCATGTCGTGAGCGGGGTGGACCCGGTTGCGAGCCCGAGCACGGCATCCGGCTTCCTGGCGACGAGGCGTTCGATCGCATCCGCCGCGATCGCCCCCGCGGCAGCGGCGTCGCCGACGATGATCACTTCGGCCATCAGGCGGCCCCGACCACGATGCCACCGATCGAGGCGGCACCGACGAGCGCTGCCCCGACGGCCGCGGAGGGAAAACCGGCAGGAACAAGCTGCACGCGGTCTGCCAGTTCCAGAGAGGCGAGGAACGGGGACTGGGTTGCGCGATGGGCCAGCACCGCCTTCACGCCGTGCAGGAGCGGAGACCCCAGGGTGGAGATTCCGCCACCGATCACGACCATGTCCACATCGACAGTCAACACCAGAACGCGCACCGCCGACGCCACGCTTTCGAGGAGCCGCTGCCGAACCTCGCGCGCGAGCGGGTCGCCGGCATCCGCTGCGGCGAACAGATGCTGCGCTGGTTTCGGGTGGTCGGTCGGCCACTGGCGGGCGATCGCCGATCCGGAGGCCATGAGCTCGAGGCAGCCGCGCTGCCCGCACGGGCACTTCGGCCCGCCCGGGTCGACCGGGATGTGCCCGATTTCGCCGGCGGTCCCGCGCGAGCCGCGCCAGAGCCGCCCGGCGATGACGATGCCGGCGGCGAGCCCGGTTCCGAGGTTCAGGTAGGCCATCGAATGGTCGTGAGCGGCGGACCAGCCATCCGCCTCGAGCCGGTAGTACGCCCCGAGGGCCGCGGCGTTCACGTCGTTCTCGATGCGCACGGCGACCCCGAGTCGCGCGGAGAGCTCACCGCCGAGGTCGAGGCCGTCGACTCCGAGGTTGACCGCGTGGGCGACCAGGCCGGCTGCGCTGTCCACCCGGCCGGGGACGCCGACACCGATCGACTCGGCGTCGCGGACGGCAATGCCGGCGAGTTCCGCCACTCGGGTGACGGCGTCGACCGCGGTCTGCAGCACCGCCTCGGAGCCGTAACCCGTGGTGAGCCTCAGCTGCTGCACCATGGCGCCGCCCGCGTCGATGGCCACGGCATCCGTCTTGGTGCCGCCGATGTCTACTCCGATACGCAACGCTGTCCCTGTTCCTGTCGTTCCCTTTGTCCTGTGCCCTGCAGTCACCCGGAAGCCCCGAGCCGGACGGGCAGCGCGGTCCCGACGCGCCAGGGCTCGCCGCGGGCCGCTCTGCCAGCGTACCGACGGCGAACCCTCGTCGCGGAGCACCTGAGCCCCGCCGACGCTGCGGCACCCGTGGACGAAACGCTCACCCCTTGACCGCCCCGCTGACGAGGCCGCTCGTCATCCGGCCCTGCACGAACATGAAGAAGATGATGACCGGCACGGCAACGAGCGTTGAGGCGGCCATGACCTGACCCCAATCCGTCGCCTTCGTTGCGCTCGCCTGGATGAAGCCGCGGAGCCACAGCGGCAGGGTCTGGGTGCTCGTGTCCTGCAGCACGACGAGCGCGACGGTGAACTCGTTCCAGGCCTGCAGAAACGCATAGACGCCGGCCGCGACGAGACCGGGTGCGAGCAGCGGGAACGTGATGCGCAGGAACGCCTGAGTGCGACTCAGCCCGTCGACCATGGCCGCCTCCTCGAGGTCGGCGGGGATGCCGGCGACGAAACCGCGCAGCATCCAGATCGTGAACGGCACGACGGCCGCCGTGTAGATGATGCTCACGCCGAGGACGGTGTTGATGAGGCCGAGGCTCGACATGAGCTTGTACTGGGCGATGAAAAGCCCCTCGGCGGGGAGCATCTGCACGAGCAGCACGGCGATGACGAACGATCTGCGGCCCCGGAACCGGAACCGGCTGATCGCGAGCGCGGCGAGGAGGGCGAAGATCAGGCACGCGCCGACCGTGACGAACGCGACGACGACGCTCATCCCGAGAGCGGGCAGGAACGTGTTCCCCTGGATCACCGCCGCGAAGTTGTCGAATGAGCCGCCGAACGGCAGGAACGTCGGGATCGTGCTCTGCAGTGTCACGTTCGGCAGAAATGCCGAGTTCAACATCCAGTAGACCGGGAACATCCAGACCAGGGAGACCACGACGCCGACGACACCGAGGAGCACCTTGCGGGAGCGCGTGCGCGACCTGCGCCGCGAGACCGACGGCCCTGCACCGCGCCCGGAGACCGTACGGGTTCTCGGGGAGGCGGTTGTCGTTGTCGCCTGGCTCATACCTCGTCCTCCTTGAGCATGCTGCGGACGTAGAACCAGCTGAGTGCGACGGTGAGGGCGAGGATGAACACCGAGACGGCCGAAGCCATCCCGAAGTCGCTCGCGGCAGTTCCGAGCTGGTAGATGTAGGTGCCTAGCAGGTTGGTCTGATTCGCGATCGAGCCGGCATCCTGCAGCAGCTGGATCTGGGTGAATACACGCAGGTCCCAGATGAGCTGCAGCAGGAGCACGATCGCGAGCACGGGGCGGATCATCGGCACGATGATGCCCCACAGCCGTTGCCAACCGTTCGCGCCGTCCATCTCCGAGGCTTCGGTGATCTCGTCGGAGATCTGGGTGAGCCCCGCGAACACCGAAAAAGCGACGAACGGAACGCTCATCCACACGACGATGAGCAGAGCGATGAAGTAGAAGGAGATCGGCTCGACGAGCCAGTTGTGGTCCTGGAAATCGAGACCCATGGAGGTCAGGACCCAGTTGACGACTCCGCGCCGCCAGTTGAACAGCCAGGTCCACACGCTCATGGCCGCAACGACCGGCATCGCCCAGGCCAGGAGCATGGCGATCTGAAGCACGATCCGCACGGTCCGGCCGACCGCATTCATGAGCAGGGCGAGCAGCACGCCGATCACCATCGTGACGGCGGCCGTCACGACGCAGAACACGAGCGAGCGGACGATGACAGCCCACAACTCGGGGTCGGTCGCAAGGGACAAGTAGTTCTCGAACCAGACGAATTCGGCCGGCTGGCCGAACTGCTGGCGAAGGCCGAACTGCTGCATCGAGGTCACGAGCTGCCAGATCAGCGGGTAGCCGAGGGCGAGCAGGAGGATCCCGACGGAGGGCACGATCAGGAGGTAGGGCAGAAGCCTACGTCGGGGTCGATGGGCGACGGATGCCGCCTGCGCGATGTCGAGAACCATCGGGCTCCTCCTTCCGATATCCGGCGACCGCGGGCAATGGGGTTGGGGGCGTAAGAAGTGCTCTTACGCCCCCAACCGTTGAAAGCGATCAGCCCTTGAGGTTCAGGAGTGGTGTGATCTTGGCATCGTATTCCTGAGCCAGGCTCGCCACGTCACCGCCCTGGGCGATCTTGCTGAAGAACTCCTCGAGGATCTGCTTGCCCTCGACCGTCGCCCAGCCGGGAGCGGCAGGCGTCAGCTTGGAATTCGACGCGGACTCGATGAGTGCCTGAGCGAACTCGTCCGTGCCGAGCGAAGAGAAGTACTTCGTGTTGGCCGGTCCGAGACCGTTCTTGCCGAGCTGCTCCTGGAAGTCCGCGGAGAAGATGATCTTCAGCAGCGTCTTCGCGAGGCCCGGGTTCTTGCTCTTCGCGGAGATGCCGATGTTGGAGCCGCCGGCGAAGACCGGGGCAGGCTTGCCGTCGTTACCGGGGAGGGCGAACACGCCGAAGGTGTTGTCATTCCAGGTGCGGACCGGCTTGCCGTCCTTCTGCGAGAGGTCGCCGATCGACCAGTGAGCCCACGCCGGGGCCATGATGGTGGCAGAGGCGAGCGTGGTCGGCGTCGTCGACTTGTCGTCGTTGGTGGCGACATCCGAGTCGTTGATGTACAGCCATGGGCTCTGGTCCTTGGCATCGGCCGGAGCCTTGTTGGCGGTCTCGTCGATCTTCTGCAGTTGCTCGAGCCCCTTGATGGTGTTCGGGTCGCTCAGCGTCGACTCCCACTTTCCGTCCTTCAGCTTGGCGAGGTCGCCGCCGTTGGCGAAGACCCAGGAGATGCCGTTGCGCCAGTCCTGGCCGCCGATGAACAGGCCGGAGAAGTTGGCGATACCGCGCGGGTTCGCCTCGGCGATCTTCGCGACCGCGGCGTTGAACTCGTCGAGCGTCTTGGGTACCTCGACGCCCGCCTCCTTCCAGACGTCCTTGCGGTAGAACACGTAGCGCGAGCCGAAGTAGTACGGCAGCGTGTAGTTCTTGCCGTCGACCACTCCGACGTCGACGAACGACTGCAGCAGGTCGCTGCCGCCGAGCTCCTTGTACATGTCGGAGATGTCGAGGAACGCACCGACGTTCGTGAAGGTCGGCGACTGGGTGTTGCCGACCTCGACGACATCCGGCGTGTTGTTCGCGTCGGGCAATGCCGTCGTGAGCTTCGGTACGAGGCCGGTCCAGTCCTGCTGCTCGATCTTGAGGGTGCCGCCGGTCTCCTTCTTGAACTCGTCGATGAGATAGGTGCGCAGGGCGTCAGGGGTGTCCGCCCCGTTGAGCCACAGTGTGATCGTCTTGCCCTTGCCGTCGGTGCTGGCGCCGTCGCCGCCGGTACCTGGCTCGCCCGCGGAGCAACCCGCGAGCACAAGAGCGGAAGCCATGGCCAGACCGGCAAGGCTTGCGAACTTCTTGTTCATTAGCTTTCCTTTCGTGGTGTTGGCGATGTGAGGGGAAACACACCGTCCTGGTGCGGTGGGGTTGAGCTCGTCACGAGACCCCGAGTTGCCCGGAGAGCACCATCACGGCTGCGCCGCGAATGACGATGTCCTCTCCGAGCGTGGTCATCCGTAACGTGAGATCGCCGTGGAACTCTGCCATCGTCCGGTTGCGGAGTGTTTCGATGGTCGCGCTCGCCAGCGGGCCATCAAGCAGGTCGGTCGGGCCGCTCAGCACGATCTCCGAGAGATTGAGCGCTCCGACCACGGGGGCGAGGGCGATGCCGAGATGGCGCCCCGCCTCCGAGAGGATGTGGTCGACGGGGGTTCCGTCGGCTGCGGCCGGGTCGAGCGCGGCGTTCAGTCTCGGCACGGAGAGCCAGGTTTCGAGACAGCCGTTCTTCCCGCACACGCAGGGCAGCCCGCCCTCCGTGCCGACGACGACGTGCCCGATCTCGCCTGCGGCGAAGCGGCTGCCGAACAGCGGGGTTCCGCCGACCAGGAGCCCCGCGCCCACGCCATGGCCGACCTTCACGAGCATCATGTCGCGGTCGGCTCCGCCGAAGCTGTGCTCAGCGAGAACGGCGGCGTTCGCGTCGTTCGCGACGACGACCGGCAGCGACAATCCGGCCTGAAGGGTTTCCTGCAGCGGCTCATCCCTCCAGCCGAGGTTCGGTGCGGTGAGTACGACGCCGCCGAGGTCGACGACACCGGGCGAGCCGACGCCGAGGCCGAGGATGGGCGCGGAGGTCATGGCGACGAGTGATTCGGCGAGGGCGATGACCTTGGCCGTCGCATCCTTCCCCGTGCTGCCTTCGAGGGGAACCTCGGCTCGGTGAAGAATCGTGCCGTCGAGATCGAGCACGGCGCCGCGGAACAGCGCGTAGTCGCTCAGGTCGATCCCGATGATCTGGAACGCGCCGCGGTTGATGTCGAGCAGCGTGGCCGGTTTGCCCGGCCTGGCGTCCTCACGCTGCCCGGTTTCGACGATGAGTCCCTCGGTGATGAACTCGCCGACCAGGTCTGAGATCGTGACACGGGTGAGGCCGGTACTGCGCGCGATATCGGCCCGGCTCTGCTGGCCGGCGCGGTAGAGCGTCTGGAGGACGAGCGAGCGGTTGTGGCTTCTGGCGTGCTCGGGGAGGACCTTCGAGGTCGGACGCAGTGCCCGTCCCGAGGCGAATCCCTGAGTCTTTCCGTCCGCGAAGCCGGATCCCCGGACCGTCGTTCGGGTCTGGGGGGGAAGGCTTCGCTGCGCTCCCGCTGCAGTCATTTTGTTAGTAAAGCGTACAAACAAAATCTTGTC
>DATCXP010000102.1:0-6387 GCA_036565765.1 Terrimesophilobacter sp. | reverse complement strand
ACGAGGATGCCGAGGGCGAGCGGCGGGACAAACCTGCCGAGCCGGTCCGCCCATCCTGCAGTGTTGGATGCGACGTGCAACCACACGGCCGTGTTGTCGAACGCGACGTCGTTGTGCACGGTGCTCCAGGCGAGGAAGAAGCACATGACCGGAACCGGCAGCAGCCACAGGTAGTGCAGGGGGCCCCCGCCTACCGAGAGCGCCCCGATCATGACCGCCGGGACGATCGGAACGATCAGGAGTGCAGCGCGATACCGGACGTCGCGGCCCCAGTAGCTCAGACTTCTCGCCGCGATCGCGCCGGCCTGATTACCCGGCATGCGGGCGAACCAGCCGAGCCCGGTGTAGGCGCGGGAGTGGGAGACCCTCTCCGGAGTCACGAGCATGACCGCGACGATGACGCGCCAGGCCAGCCAGAGCAGCAGCACGAATCCGGCGGCGATGGCAAGGCCCGCGAGCGCGGCGCCGGCATCTCCGGCCGCAGCATCCGCCGGCGCGGCCCAGGCTGCACCGAGCGGAGTCCAGGCCGCGACGGATGCGATCGAGTGCAGGACCCTCAGCCCGTCCCTCTCCCAGTTCACCGTGACCATGATCGCGACGAGCGGCGACAGTGCGCTCAGCACGACGAGAGCGATGAGCCCGGTCGCCTCCCGCGCCCGCCGCGTGGCAAGAAGGAGCGTCGCGACGCTGGTCGTCACGCGCGAGCCGAGCACGCAGGTCACCACGATGAGCACTGCGCTCAGCATGGCGAACAGCACGGGAAGACCGCCACGGCTCCAGGTGACGATCTGCGCTAGCGCGATCAGAGTGACAACGAGAGCCGGGACCCCGATGAAGGCCGCGGCGGCCAGGCCCGCAGCGAGCCGCCCGTTCGGCATCCCGAACAGCGAGAACTTGCGGGGGTCGAGCGTGTCATCCGCCCCGAAGACGAGCGGGACGAGCAGGAAGCCGAGCACAATGAGTGAGCCGGAGACGACCACAACGCTGCGCGCGAGCTCGACCTCGGCGATCCGCAACGCGAACAGGCCGATGATGGCCGTGAAGGCAGCGCCGAGACCGTACAGGAGCGCGATGACCATGCCGACGACCTGCCAGGGGCTCCGCCGGAACAGGTTGCCGAGCAGCCGCAGCTTCAGTCCGAGAAACTGTGCAACCACTCCAAGCCCTCCGCCGTCGTTCTGCCGCCGGCCAGTTCGACGAACTTCTCCTCGAGGCTTCCAGCTCCGCGAACCTCGTCGACGGTTCCCGCCGCGAGAACCTTGCCGCTCACGATGATCGCGACGGCATCGCAGATGCGCTGGATGAGGTCCATGCTGTGACTGGAGAGCACAACCGTTCCCCCCGCGGAGACGTAGCGCTGCAGGATCTCCGTCACGTTCGCCGCCGACACCGGGTCGACCGATTCGAACGGCTCGTCGAGCACGAGCAGTCGTGGGGAGTGGATGAGCGCGGCCGCGAGGGAGAGCTTCTTCGTCATCCCGGCGGAGTAGTCGGTGACGAGGCGGCTGAGGGCATCCTCGAGGCCGAAGGCGGCGGCGAGTTGCGTCATCCGTGCGCGCACGGTCGCCGGGGGCAACCCGCGGAGCACCCCGGCGTAGTACAGCAGCTGGTTGCCGGTGAGCCGGTCGAACAGCCGCAGCCGGTCTGGCAGAACGCCCATCTGCCGCTTGGCCGTCGCCGGGTCGTGCCACACGTTCGCGCCGTGCACGGTGACCGTTCCGGCATCCGGTCGCAGCAGGCCAGTGACCATGGAGAGCGTCGTCGTCTTCCCCGCGCCGTTCGGTCCGACGATACCGAAGATGGATCCGGCCTCGACGTCGAGGTCGACCCCGTCGACCGCAACGGTGTCGCCGTAATGCTTCACGAGGCCCCGGATGCGCAGAACGACCTCGCGCTGCGGTTCCGGCGCGACGACGACTTCCTCCACGGAGGCTTTGAGCGCCCTTCGCTTCGCCGCCTGCAGTGCGCGCTTCTCCCTGGCACTGTCGCTTTCGAGCTTCTCGATGAGCGCATCGAACCGCGACAGGATGGCGAGCGGGTCGGGATCGCCGACCGGATCCGAATCCCGCGGGCGCACGCTGGAGGTTCCCTGAGAATCAGCTAACTTTTGCGCATCGGCGACGGCTGTTTCTGGCTCCACGGAGTCCACCGTACCAAGCCCTGCCCCGATGGACGGCCTCACGGCGGGTGGATATCACGAATTGGACACAAGCCCCGGTTTCCCGGCTGCTCACCAGAACCGGCCGATAATGTTGGTGGAGCACAACGAAGTGTCGGATCGATAACCGCGCCCCGAACAACGGGTGAACAGTTCTTCCGGACTGGCGCGAGGAGACAGACACTTTAGGAGGGTCAATGAGCACGCAGATCGTCATTCTGGCTGCCGGTATGGGTAGCCGTCTCGGTCGCTCACTGCCGAAGCCGCTCACCGAACTGGGCGATGGCCGAACCATCATGCAGCAGCAGTTCGACAACATCCACCACGCGTTCGGAGCGAACGCGAAGGTGACGATCGTCGTCGGCTACAAGCTCGAGCACATCATCGAGGCATTCCCCCACGCGAGCTTCGTGTACAACGAGCAGTACGACCAGACGAACACGTCGAAGAGTCTGCTGCGCGCGCTGCGGGCATCAGCGCCTGGCGGAGTGCTGTGGATGAACGGCGACGTCGTGTTCGACCCCGAGGCTCTTGAGCGCGCCGCCCAGCTGGTCGCGCGCGACCAGTCGTTCGTGTCGGTGAACACCGCGAAGGTCTCGGATGAAGAGGTCAAGTACACGACGGATGCGCAGGGCTACATCCGCGAGCTCTCGAAGACCGTGACGGAAGGTCTCGGCGAGGCCGTCGGGATCAACTACATCTCGCGGGACGGCAAAGCGGCGCTCGTCCGCCAGCTCGGCCGCGTCGCGGACCAGGACTACTTCGAGCGCGGCCTCGAGCTCGCGATCGAGGAGGACGGCCTGCGCGTCGAGCCCGTCGACATCTCGGACCTGTACGCCGTCGAGGTCGACTTCGCCGAGGACCTGGAGCGCGCGAACCTGTTCGTGTAGCAGCTTCCTCGGGTCGAGCCGCCCCTCTCCGGTCGAGCCTGTCGAGACCCCCGGATTTCGACACGCTCAATCCGAGACACTGCCTCTCGGGTCGAGCCTGCCGTTCTCGGGTCAGGCCTGGCCCCCCTGAGGTTCTCGAAGGGTGCCACAGCACCTTGTTCGTATCCGACTAACCGAGGGCCGAGGCGGCCCTCGGCGCTGGCGTCGCCGCGGAGGCCAGAAATGGCCTCCGCCCTATGGCTCCAGCGCGCAATACGATAGGTGTCGTGTCTGCCACCGTTGCCCAGCGCCCCGAATGGTCGCCGTTCGCGCGCTACCGCCACTCGCTGTGGCTGCTGACGCTGCGCGACCTCCGGGTGCGGTACTCGACATCCGCCCTCGGATACTTCTGGTCGATCCTCGACCCGCTCGTGATGGCCGGCATCTATTGGTTCGTGTTCACGCGGGTTTTCGATCGCACGGTCGGCGAGCAGCCGTACATCGTGTTCCTGCTCGCGGCGCTGCTGCCCTGGATGTGGTTCAACGGCGCGGTCGGCGACTGCACGCGGGCATTCCTGCGCGAGGCGAAGCTCATCCGATCGACGAAGATCCCGCGCACCATCTGGGTCAACCGGCTCGTGCTCTCGAAGGGGATCGAGTTCCTCGCGAGCATTCCCGTGCTCGCGCTGTTCGCGATCCTGTTCGGTGCCCAGTTGCAGTGGCAGGTGGTGTTCTTCCCGCTCGCAATCGTCATCCAGTTCGTGCTCACGATCGGGGTCGGCCTGATCGTCGCGCCGCTCGTCGTGTTCTTCCGCGATCTGGAGCGCGCGGCGAAGCTCGTGCTGCGCTTCCTGTTCTATGCCTCGCCCGTCATCTACGGGCTTCCGGATCTCGCGAAGCTCGGCCTTGACACTCTTGCGGCGTTCAACCCGCTCGCCGGCATCTTCGCCCTCTACCGCGGTGCGTTCTTCCCCGACCAGCTCGACTGGTTCGCGGTCATCGTCAGCGCCGGGATGAGCATCCTGATCCTCGCCGTCGGGATGCTCGTGTTCCGCCGCACGGAGCGCTCGGTGCTGAAGGAGATCTGATGCGTGACACTTCCCCCCCATCTCCGGCCGAGTCACCCCTGTCTCCGGTCGAGCCACCCACGTCTCCGGTCGAGCCTGCCGAGACCCCCTCCGTCATCGAGGTGACGGATGTCGGAATCCGCTTCCGCCGCAACCGGCGCTCGCGCCGGAACTTCAAGGATCTCTTCGCCGGACGCAACCGCCGCATCCGTTCCAGCGAGTTCTGGGCGCTGCGCAACGTGACATTCGCTGTCGCGCAGGGCGAGGCCATCGGCGTGGTCGGACGCAACGGCCAGGGCAAGTCGACGCTACTCAAGCTCGTGACGGGCGTTCTGCTCCCCGACGAGGGCACCGTGAGCGTGCACGCCGGAGTCGCGCCGCTTATCGAAATCACCGGCGGGTTCGTCGAGGATCTCACGGTGCGCGACAACGTCCATCTCATGTCGGGCCTGCACGGGATGAAGCGCGATGAGATCGCCGTACGCTTCGACGAGATCATCGACTTCGCGGAGATCGGCGACTTCCTGGACACGCCGTACAAGCACCTCTCGAGCGGGATGAAGGTGCGGCTCGCGTTTTCGGTGATCTCCCGCCTGGAGGAGCCGATCCTGCTCGTCGACGAGGTTCTCGCCGTCGGCGACAAGGCCTTCCGCGAGAAGTGCTACCGCCGCATCGAGGAGTTGCTGGCCGGCGGGCGCACCCTGTTCTTCGTCTCGCACAACGAGCGCGATCTCAAGCGCTTCTGCACGCGCGGTCTCTACCTCGACAAGGGCGCCCTCGTGCTGGATGCCCCGATCGCCGACGTGCTCGAGCGCTACAACGCGGACTACGGACTCGTCACTCCGTAACGAGTCCGTCGGGCTCCGGGCTATTTGGTGTTCGCTGTCCGCCTGATCCAGCCGATGATCGCGGTGACCACGAACAGGACACGGCCCGTACGGAGGGAGGGATGCCTATGATTAACCTCCGGACCGAGAGGGGCGCGCGTGGACGCGATCGATCCAGTCGAGATGGTCAAAGGCCCGATGTCCGTCAGGGGCTTCGACCGGCTGCTGACCACCCAGCGGCCCGTCGTGCTCGCGCACGTGCGCAGCATCCGCAAGCGGCATCCGGATGCCTCCCCCGCCCGCGTCATCCAAATCCTGGAGCGCCGCTACCTCGCCGCCGTCACGGCGGGAGGAGCAGGCGTCGGCGCCGCGGCCGTGATCCCAGGGGTGGGCACGGGCGTGAGCCTCGCGCTCACCGGCGTTGAGACCGCCGGGTTCCTCGAGGCGAGCGCGCTGTTCGCGCAGTCGGTCACAGAGATCCACGGCATCGCGATCACCGACCCGGATCGCGCCCGAACGATCGTCATGGCCATGATGCTCGGGACATCCGGCGCCGACCTCGTGCGCAACCTCGCCGCCCAGGCGACCGGCCAGGGCGTGCCGCGCACGAAATTCTGGGGTGACGTGATCGGGCGCAACGTGCCGCAGGCGTTCATGGGGCAGATCGCCGACAAGATGAAACAGGCGTTCATCCGCCGCTTCGCCCGCAACACGACGGCGGGCGCATTCGGACGCATCCTGCCGTTCGGGATCGGCGCGGTCGTCGGCGGCACCGGGAACCACATGCTCGGCCGAAAGGTCGTGAACAGTTCACGCATGGCGTTCGGGCCTGCGCCGGATGCCTTCCCGGCCAATCTGGAACCGAGGCCCAGGGTCATCAGGGTGCGGCCGCCGCGCGAGCCGGGAGTGAAAGGGCAGCTCAAGCAGCTCGGGCAGCTCGTGCCGGGACGGAAGGCGAAGGAGCTGGAGTCTGCGCCGACGCAGGAGTAACTCGCGGCTCCCTTCGAGACGTCGGCTTCGCCTCCTCCTCAGGGAGCGGTAACGCATGACCGCTCCCTGAGGTGCGAGCGAAGCGAGCCTCGAAGCGACCTTGACGGGCAGCTAGTCGTTCGAGGAGGAGGGGTCGTCCTCGTCGTCGCCCTCGCCGTCGAACGGGTCGGACTCCCGCACCCGGCGGTCGCTCGCGTGGATGACCGCATGCTCATCCCACTCCTTGAGGAGGCGCTCGATGGCGGTGCGGAACCGCGCCGTGCTCGCCCCGGGCGATGTGTCGCCGAAGTGCCGCTTCACCCAGAACTCGAGCCGCTCCTGCGCCTCGGGACTGTGCTGCACGCGGTCAACGATCGCCACGATGTCGTGCGCCTCCGCGGCGTCCAGCCATTCCGCAGCCCCGAGGTAGCCGTCGGTGTCGATCTCCGCGCTCTGGCTCACCGGCCGCGCGATGAGCAGCGGCTTGCCGACCGCCA
>DATCXP010000061.1:0-7337 GCA_036565765.1 Terrimesophilobacter sp. | reverse complement strand
TCCGGCTGGAAGAAGGTGTACTCCGTGCCGTCCCAGACGACCGTCGTAACGACCGCGGGGTTCGAGGCGTCGGCCTGGACGCCGTACCCGGCGACCCAGACGTGGTCGTAGCTTGCGAACAGCGTGTCGAGCATGTCGCCGAGCGTGTCCTCCGCCTGCACACCGTATGGTCCCCAGGCGCGGGAGGTCGCCCAGGTGTCGTTGAGCGAGGCGGTGTGCGTGCCGGCATCGAGGCTCACCGAGCGCAGTGTCGTGAAGTTGTCCAGCGTCGCAGTGTTGCTGAAGTGGATCGGAATCTGGAAGGTGACTGTACCGCTCGCCACGGTCACGCTCGCCTTGGCGATGAGGTCCTGAAGCTGCTCCTGGGTGACGCGGTCGGCGTCATTTGCGTCGGGATAGTTGTCGTAGACCGTCGAACCCTTGATGACGGTCGACGAGGTCGGAACGCCGAGGTGCAGGCCGTCCGCCTTCACCGCGTAGCCGGGCGTGCTCTTGCCTTCGTGCCACGACTTGTAGGTATCGGGTGTTTCGGATGACTTCACGTCGCGCTGGTTCACCGTCACCTGCGTGGTCGGCGCGGCTGCGACGTACGGCTGGAAGACGTAGTCCGTGCCGGCCCAGGTCATGCCCGAGACCACTGCCTCCTCGCCCGGAGCCGCGGCGTTCGCCTGCACGCCGAAACCGAGCAGGCGGATGCTGCCCTGACCCTGAAGCGCGGTCAGGAGGTTTGCGAGCGTGTCCTGCGTTCCCGCAGCGACAGCGCCGATCTTCTTCGTCGTGACCCACTGGCTGTCGAGGCTGAAGCTGTTCGCCCCCGTGACGACATCGGCCGACCACAGCGTCGTGAACTCCTGGGTCAGGCCCGGCCCGAAGAACAGCGGGACCTGGAGCGTTGCGAGACCTGCCGACGTGGTCACGGTCGCGCTTGTGATGAGGTTTCCCAGCTCGGTCTCGTTGGTGGGGTAGGGCGCCTCGAGGCCGTTGAGTACTTGAGAGTGCTCCCCGACACCGAGGTGCAATCCGTCATCCGCCACGAAATACGCGCGATCCGGGTTGCTGTAGCCCTCGTGCCACCCGGGATAAGTGGCCTCATTCGGGCGAATGTCATTTCCCGTGACGATCACGGTCGCAGGAACGGCGTTAGCCGGCGCAACCGCGACGAGCGAGATGCCGGTCAGCACCATGGCCGCGGTGGCGACTGCGCTGAGCGTGCGTGTAAAACGCGAGACAGAGAGAGACAAGATGGGACTCCTAGGTAAGCGACCGCTTGCATACGGGTGGGTGAACCTCCCTGATACGGAGGGACTGCATCACTGAGCCAAACCCTACTCTCACCCGGCGACATTACCGAGAGTTCTCTTCAGCTTCTTCTGAAGGCGGCTTTCCGTCACACCTGGCGACTCGCCGTCACTCTCCCCCCGAAATGGGGGTATAGATCAATTTTTCGGGAGACCGGATTCGGCCGGAACGACGCTGATATCCGGAGCCTCGAGGCGCACGCGATCGGCGGATGCGTCATCCGGCTGCTCCTGGCTCGCCCGCTCCGCGGCGACACGCTCGAGGTAGAAGCTCACTTCCCGCTCCACGCGGTCGGCGGGCCAGCCGAGCGCGTCGCCCATGAGCCTGGCGGCCACCGGCGCGGCGGAGACGCCGCGGTCCCAGGCCTCGATCGAGATCCGGGTTCTGCGGGCGAGCACGTCATCGAGGTGCAGTGCCCCCTCGTGCGTCGCGGCGTAGACGACCTCCGCCTCGAGGTAGTCATCCGCCCCGGGAAGCGGATTGTTCAGTTCCGGTCGCGAGCGGATGAGGTCGAGCAGTTCATCCGTGAGCGTTCCGTACCTGTTGAGGAGGTGTTCGATTCTCACCCTGTGCACGCCGAATGCCCGTGCGATCTTGGAGCGCTTGTTCCAGGCGGCCTGGTAGCCCTCCGCGCCGAGCAGGGCGATCTCGTGCGTCGTGCTCTCCGGCACCCTGCCGTCGAGCGCCGCAGCGGCTTCATCGATCGCATCCTTCGCCATCACCCGGTAGGTGGTCCACTTGCCGCCGGCGATGACGACGAGCCCCGGAACACTGTGAGCGACGATGTGCTCACGGGAGAGCTTCGACGTCTCATCGTTCTCCCCCGCGAGCAGCGGGCGGAGACCCGCATAGACGCCCTCGACGTCCTCACGCGTGAGCGGTACGGCCAGCACCGTGTTGACGTGCTCGAGCAGATAGTCGATGTCGGCGGCGGTGGCAGCCGGGTGCGCCTTGTCGAGATCCCAGGCGGTGTCCGTCGTTCCGATGAGCCAATGTCTCCCCCACGGGATGACGAACAGCACGCTCTTCTCTGTACGGAGCAGGAGGCCCATCTTCGACTGGAACCGGTCGCGCGGAACGACGAGGTGGATGCCTTTCGACGCCCGCACCTTGAACTGGCCGCGCTCACCGACCATGGCCTGGGTGTCGTCCGTCCACACGCCGGTCGCGTTGACGACCTGCCGCGCGTGGATCTCGAACCGTTCGTCGGTCAGCAGATCGTGCGCCTGGACGCCGACGACACGCTCGCCGACCTTGAGAAACCCCTCGACCCGGACCCGGCTCGCGACGTGCGCCCCGTAGAAACTCGCCGTGCGCGCAAGACTCGACACGTAGCGCGCGTCGTCGACCTGGGCGTCGTAGTAGGAGATGCCGCCGATCAGGGCGTCGGAGCGCAGGCTCGGGATCGCACGGCGCACCTGCCGCTTGCTCAAATGCCGGTGGTGCGGAACACCGGGCGGGCGGCCGCCGGAGTAGCTGAAGAGGTCGTAGAGAAGCATCCCGGCGCCGATGTAGAGGCGCTCGAACACGCGCGTCCTGAGCGGGTACAGGAATCGGACCGGCTTCACCAGGTGCGGGGCGAGACGCTGCAGCAGGAGCCCGCGCTCGATGAGCGCCTCGCGCACGAGGCGGAAGTTCAACTGCTCCAGGTACCGGATGCCGCCGTGCACGAGTTTGGACGACCGGCTCGACGTGCCGCTGCCCCAGTCACGCGCCTCCACCATGCCGACCCGCAGGCCGCGCGTCGCGGCATCCATCGCGCATCCGGTGCCGACGATGCCGCCGCCGATCACGAGGATGTCGAGTTCCTTCTCGCGCAGCGCCGCGATCGCCGCGGCCCGCTCGGCAGGGCCGAGTGTGGAGGAGCGGGTCACAGTGCGCTTCGCCATGGTGACTCCTACGCGTGGTAGGGGGCGAGCACGACCTCGACCCGCTGGAACTCCTTGAGGTCGGAGTACCCCGTCGTCGCCATGGAACGCTTGAGCGCACCAACGAGGTTGACGCTGCCGTCGGCAACCGAGGACGGGCCGAACAGGATCTGCTCCAGCGGTGCGACGGAGCCCACCTCGACCCGGTTGCCGCGCGGAAGCTCGGGGTGGTGCGCTTCGGCACCCCAATGCATGCCGCCTCCCGGTGCCTCCGTCGCGCGCGCGAGTGTGCTGCCGAGCATGACGGCGTCGGCACCGACCGAGATCGCCTTCACGATGTCGCCGGAGCTTCCGAGGCCGCCGTCGGCGATCACGTGCACGTAGCGACCGCCGGACTCGTCGAGGTAGTCACGGCGCGCGCCGGCGACATCCGCCACCGCCGTCGCCATGGGAGCATGGATTCCCAGACTCGCCCGCGTCGTCGAGGCCGCCCCGCCGCCGAACCCGACGAGCACGCCTGCGGCGCCGGTGCGCATGAGGTGCAGCGCCGGTGTGTAGCCGGCCGCGCCACCGACGATCACCGGGACGTCGAGCTCGTAGATGAACTTCTTGAGGTTGAGCGGTTCCTGGTTCTTGGAGACGTGTTCTGCGCTCACGGTCGTACCGCGGATGACGAACAGGTCGACGCCCGCCTCCACCACGGTCCGGTAGAGCTGCTGCGTGCGCTGCGGGGAGAGCGCGCCGGCGACGGTGACGCCCGCGGCGCGGATCTCGGCAAGGCGGCTCGTCACGAGCTCCGGCTTCACCGGCTCGGAGTAGATCGCCTGCATCCGCTTCGTCGCCTCGGACTTCGGAAGGTCGTGGATCTCCTTCAGCAGCGGCTCCGGGTCGTCGTAGCGGGTCCACAGACCCTCGAGGTCGAGGACGCCGAGGCCGCCGAGCTGACCCATGAGGATGGCGGTCGCCGGCGAGACGACGGAGTCCATCGGCGCGGCGAGCACCGGAATCCCGAACTGGTAGGCGTCGATCGTCCAGCTCACCGAGACATCCTGAGGGTCCCGCGTGCGCCGGTTCGGCACGATCGCAATGTCGTCGAATGCGAACACGCGTCTTCCGCGTTTCGCCCGGCCGATCTCCACGTCACTCACGCGTTCAGCCTACCCGTCGCCCTCCCCCGCACCGTAGTAGCCCAAATGAAGGCATTTCGACGGATCAGGCATCCGGATGCCCGGCAGTTCGTCGCGACTATCTCCGAATGCCTTCATTTGGGTCACGCCGGGAGCTGGATGCACCGGCTTGCTGCCGCCTCCGAAGTGGCAAGCTGGGGGGCATGGATGTCCAGGCTGAGCCCATCGACAAGCTGCGGTTACGCACGAGCATGAAGTGGCGCGCGTTCCCCGACGACGTGCTCCCGCTGCCGGTCGCCGAGATGGACTACCCGCTGGCCGAGCCGATCGCCGAAACCCTGCTCTCCGCCATCCGCCGCTCCGACACCGGGTATGCGCCGCCGGCGTCCGAGCTGCCGGAGGCGTTCTCGGCGTTCGCGGCGAACCGCTGGGGCTGGGCCGTCGACCCCGCCCAGGTCTGGACGACGACGGATGTCGGCGTCGCGATCGTCGAGACCCTGCGGCGGGTGACGAAGCCCGGCGGCGGTGTCATCATCAACCCGCCGGTGTACTTCCCGTTCTTCGACCTCGTCGCCGAAGCCGGCGCACACGTCGTCGAGGTGGCGCTCGCCGGCGGCCTCGCCGAGGGCTGGTCCCTCGACCTCCCTGCGATCGAGCGGGAATTCAAGGCCGGGACTCTCGTCTACCTGCTCTGCAACCCGCACAACCCGGTCGGTCTCGCCCACCCCGCCGATCAGTTGCGTGCGCTCGCCTCCCTCGCGGCGAAGTACGGGGCGACGATCGTGAGCGACGAGATCCACGGCCCGCTCACCTACCCGGACGCGGCCTTCACCCCGTTCCTGTCCGTTTCGGACGAAGCCCGCCAGGTCGGCATCTGTGTCACCTCGGCGAGCAAGACGTGGAACCTGGCCGGCCTCAAGTGCGCGCTCATGGTCACGGCGGGCGGGCCGAACCAGCAGATCGTCGGCTCGATGCCGCTCGAGGTGTTCTGGCGCACGAGCATCCTCGGCCTGCACGCGAGCATCGCCGGTTACCGGGACAGCGTCGACTGGCTCGACGGTCTCATCGTCTCGCTCGACGCGAGCCGGCGACTGCTCGCAAGCCTGCTCGCCGAACACCTGCCGCGGGTGGGCTACCGGATGCCGCAGGCCACCTACCTCGCCTGGCTCGACTTCCGCGAGCTCGGCTGGGGTGACGACCCCGCCGTGCACGCGCTCGAGCACGCGAAGGTCGCCCTGAGCAACGGACTGCCGTTCGGGGGCAGCAGCAGCGGGTTCGCCCGGCTGAACTTCGCCTGCTCCCCCGAGGTGCTGACCGAGGCCGTCAGCCGCCTTGCGCGCATCCGGTAGAGTTCCCCGCGCCCCAAACCGGCTCCACGCCCAGGAAGTTTCTGGCGCGGGCAGCCGGCAACGGCGCGGCGAACGCTAACCACGGCGAAGCCCCGCACCCTCGAGCAGCGCCACAAGTCGTGGTGGATTCATGACTTCCGCCGTGATGATGCGCACGACCCCGGCCACCTGCCGCCGGAGCCGGTCCTCGCGCTTCTTCTCCCGCCACGCCCGCTCGCCGGGCTCCAGCTCCGTCTGGAACGACGGCCGGAGGTACTTGCTCTTGCCGTCGAACTCGCCCGCAACATCCTCGCGCCGCCAGAAGTAGTCGACCTCCATTTCACCCTGACTGTCGGTGAAGACGACCTGCAGCTCGGGGTCGGGGAACCCGAGTTCGTGGATGACCGCGCGTGCCATCGATTCCCCGAACGAGTCTGAGAGGTCCGTCGCGAAGTCAATCACTGCCTCTGCATGCTTCCTTCGATAGCGAGGGGCGAGTCGTGCGAGCTCTGCGCGGATGTCCTCTTTCGATACTCGGACCGGATTCTTTCGCCAGAGTGCCCAGTCCATGCTGCCCACGGCCTGGGCGAAGGGCGCGGCGAGGGCAACATCCAGTGCGGTTCGAGCGATACCGGTGATGAGGAAGCCATCGCGCTCGACTACCTGCCCCACCGTCTCGGCGACCGGATGCCGGATCACGCCGTGCCGGGACCGCCCGCCTCTCGCAGACGGAGCGAGGATGTGCACCTGTTGGGGCCAGTCATCCGGAACCGGCATCCGCCAGATTGCAGCGGCGGAGAGCCCGCAGAACACGATCGGCCGGGAGCTGGACGCCGCGACGGCACGCATCCTCAGCAGGTAGCGGGCGCGCGAGGACAGCTCGTCCCATTCGCGCGCATCGCAGTAGGCGCCGCGACGGATCCGGACAAGTTCCCCTCGACGAAGGGCCCGCAGGTAGACCGACTCGTCGAGCCCGATCCGGACCCGGTCCTGGCTCAGGATGAGGCCAGCAGTGCCCAGCGACGATACGTTCACGTGCATCATCATGGCGCACGCCCCTCCCCTCCGGGATGCGGGCGTTGCTCGCCTGTGGACTCCCCGGTCGATGCCCTGGGGTGCAGGACCGGCTCGTTGCACTCCGTGCGCCGGAAACCGACTGCTCGCTGTCTTTACTTGCGGGGCGTGGAGCCGGTTTCGGGCGCGCCGAGGCGGGCCCGTCAGCGGGGCCGAGCCACGCGCGCCTCGTCCCACACCGGCTCCGGCGACTCGTAGACCTGTCCGTCGGCGCCGAACACGAGGAACCGGTCGAAGGATCGCGCGAACCAGCGGTCGTGGGTAACCGCGATCACGGTCCCCTCGAACCGCTCGAGGGCGTCCTGGAGCGCTTCGGCCGAGACGAGGTCGAGGTTGTCGGTCGGCTCGTCGAGCAGCAGCAGGGTCGCGCCGCTCAACTCCAGCAGCAGAATTTGAAGCCGCGCCTGCTGCCCGCCCGACAGCGACTCGAAGTTCTGCTCCGCCGCCTCCGCGAGCCCGTACCGGTCGAGAGCGCGCGAGGCCGCCTCCCGCGCCATCCCGTCGCGATTGTCATCTCCGCGATGCAGGATGTCGAGCAGGCTCCGGCCGAGGAGCGATGGATGCTCGTGCACCTGGGCGAACCACCCCGGCACGACGCGCGCGCCGAGCTTCGCCACCCCGGAGTGCGACACCGGCTGCAG
>DATCXP010000048.1:0-7600 GCA_036565765.1 Terrimesophilobacter sp. | reverse complement strand
TCGTGGCGGTGGCCGGGAGCGGGGCGAGCCGCAGGAACGCGGCAGACCTCGGCCTCCGCGAGGTTGCCGACGCGGGGGCGGGCTGGCCTGACATCGAGGCGCTGCTCCTCGCCGGCTCCCCGATCGGCGGTGCTCCGGATGCCGATCCCGTTGACCCCGTCTCCGATTCTGACGCCGGGACTCGTGGTCAGGTCATTGCCGTGTGGGGTCCGGCGGGTGCACCGGGGAGGACGACGCTCGCGATCTCCATCGCGTCGGAGCTCGCAGCGGAAGGCTTCTCCGTCGTGCTCGCCGATGCGGACACCCACAGCGGTTCCGTCGCACCGGCTCTCGGGCTCCTCGACGAGGCCCCCGGATTCGCCGCCGCGTGCCGGCTTGCCGCAACCGACAGTCTCACGGCGCTCGAGCTCGAGCGCGTCGGGCAGCGGTATCTGTCTCCTCACGGGAGTTTCTGGGTGCTGACCGGAATAGGAAGGCCGAGTCGCTGGCCGGAGCTTTCCGCCGAGCGCGTCGTCACCGTGGTGGCGGCCTGCCGGAGCTGGGTGGATTTCACGGTGCTCGACACGGGCTTCAGCCTTGAGAACGACGAGGAGATCTCCAGCGACCTGTTCGCGCCGCGCAGGAACGCGGCGACGATCTCTGCCCTGCGCGAGGCGGATCGCGTGATCGCGGTCGGATCCGCCGATCCGGTCGGGCTGTCCCGGTTCCTGAGAGCACACGTCGACCTGGTCGACCTCGTCGAGGTCGAGCGCGTGACCGTCGTCATGAACAAGATCCGAGCGAGTGCGATCGGGCTCAACCCGTCGGGGCAGGTCGAGCAGACGCTGCAACGGTTCGGCGGCATCACCGGACCCGTGCTCATCCCGCACGACCAGGCGTCGCTGGATGCCGCGATCCTCGGCGGAAAGACGCTGCGGGATGTCGCGGGCAAGTCACCGGCGCGGCTCGCCATGAGCAGGCTCGTCTCGACCCGCATCCTGCCCCGGAAGCCGGACGCTCCGACCGGCCGGGCACAGCGCAGGCTTGCCGAGCCGGTGCGCTAGTCGGACGAAGTGCCGCTGACCCGAGTCAGTTGGCGAGGGGGATCGCCTCGACGCGTCCTCCCGATCCGGTGACAACCAGGACCCGGTCGGCCTCGATGCCGTCGAGCGCGGCCCTGACCTCGTCGGCACTGGGGTCGACGTCGGCGCGTGTGTGATGCCATACGGTGACACGGGCGCCCGTCGCCTCCCGGATCGCCGACACGAGGCCGTCGCGACCCGGACCGGTGACCAGGATGACGTGGTCGATTCTTCTGGCCGGGGCGGCATCCCCCCTCGCGCGATCGCCGCGCCACAGCGCGAAGTGGTAGGCGGCGACGAGGAGCGTGGCGCTGAGCAGGCCGAGCGCCTGACGCATCCGATCCAGCAGACTCCCTCCCGAGACGTTCTCGAGCGCGAAGGCGAAGATCTGGTAGCCGATCACGAGCAGGGTCACGAGGGCGACGGCCGCGCTCACGCCGAACACGACGACGAGGTACACCCGACGACCCGGAGTGGCGACGCGGGTTTGGTCGCCCGCGATCCGGGGCCGCCAGGCTGCCCACCACACCGGGCCGCCTACCACGAGCGCGCTGATGCCGCCGAGCAGCAGCGGGCGGACGCCGGAGTCGGCGAGCGGCGTTCCGATCGCGGCGAGGATCGAGTTCACGATGACCCCGATGCCGGATGCTGCGACCGCCAGCGCGACACCGGAGGTGACGAGACGGGTGGCCTGCCGCACCGCATCCGCCTCGGTGGCGACGATGCCGCGGTGGTACACGAGGATGAGGGCGCCGATCAGGGCAGCGGCAACGGTGTTGCCGAGCGGCTGGATCATGGCCTGCAGCGGTTCTGAGCGGTCGAACAGCAGACGCAGCACGAGGTAAAGCGTCGTCGCGATCCCGTAGAGCGTAAGCCCGAGCGCACCGAACCCGGTCACCGCGATCAGCAGCACCCGCGAGAACCCGGTGGTCTGGGTCTTGACACCGTCGTGGACCCAGTGCCACCACCACACGAGTCCACCTCCGACCACCCAGACGAGGGCCTGCAGCACCTGCTGCCACCACGGAGACCCGAAGGTGACCGCGCCCAGGAAGTCCAGCGCGGTGCCCAGGAGGCTGCCGAGCGCCGACACCGCCCCGCCGGCGCCCAGGATCAGGCCGTACAGGGAGGCGATGGCCGGGGCGACGCCGACCAGGCGGGTCGGGCCCTTGGCGGCGTGGCGCCACATCCACCGGTGCCAGGCCCAGACCAGGCTCCAGACGATGCCGACCGCCAGGTCGCTGGGTTGCGCCGTGCCGACGACCAGGCCGGCGCACCAGGAGAACAGCCCGGTCGTGAACGTGATGAGCGACACAGTCGAAGCCAGAACGAGGTAGAGCGGCCAGGCAACCGATGCGCGGTCGCGGGCCATGCCGGAGCCGCGCCAGACGAGCCACCACAGCGCCGCAGCAAGTGGCCCGGCGATGAGGGAGAATGCGAGCGACTGCGCGAGACCGCTCGTATCGTCTCCGGCGATCGTGCTGCCTGCGCTCAGGAGCCGTTCGAGCAGTCCGCTCAGGCCGATCGCGGCGATCACGACCATGGCGAACAGGAGGAGGTAGGTGATGAGGCGGCGGAGCGTCTGCACGCCGCCCCTCGCCGGTGCGGGGGTCGCGGCGGTCACTGGTTGCCCTTCGTGTTGTAGCAGAGGGTGAGTTGCCATGGCGCATTGGCGATCGCCCAGGAGCCGCCCTCGTTGACGAGATCGAACGCGGCGTCGGACTCCGATTCCGAGCTGCCGAACGGGCCGTTGCCGTAGTTCGTGACGACGGACACGCGCACCGTCGCCGAGTCGGTGCGCACCGTCGACGACACGAGGGTGACACGCATCCCGCCTGTGAGCCCTGGCTCCACGGTCTCGCAGTTGTCCCTCAGATCCTTCGCCAGGAACTCCTTCGCCGCAGCGCGGTCACCGTGGATCACCGCGGTCGAGTAGGCCTGCACGATGCCCTCCGGCGTCGCCCGATCGAGCACGCCGGGGGTCCCGCGCAGGAAGACGACCGCCAGGGCGATGACGACGAGGGCGGCGATGATCGAGAGGATCACGAGAAGGGTGCGATCGGGCTTGGGCGACTGGTCCATGGACTCAGCATGCCGTACCCGTGCCCCGTAGGCTAGGCCTGTGTCGACGCTCTCGGATCTCGTTCAAGCGCACGGTCGATCCACCGGGGCCGACATCGACTGGCTGCACCTTCTGGTGAGCGACCTGCAGTTGCTCGCCGACCTCGCGTTCGCCGATCTCGTGCTGTGGGTGCCGACGACGGATGGCGGGTTCGTTGCCGTCGCGCACGCGCGACCATCGTCATCCGCGACCCTGTTCTACCGGGATTTCGTCGGCCAGGAGATCAAGCCGGAGTGGAAGGCGCTCGTCACGTCCGCGTTCGAGTCCGCCAGGATCGCCGATTCGTCTGCACCCGACTGGTACGAGGAGACGCCGACCCGGGTGCGCGCCGTTCCGGTCATGCGCAGGCTCGTGACGGGGGGCCCGGAGATCACGGCGCTGCCGATCGCGATCCTCACCCGGCACACCAACCTGAGCGAGGCGAGAACCCCGAGCCGTCAGGAGCTCACCTTCAACGAGTGCGCGAACGAGCTGTTCGAGATGATCGCCGCGGGAGACTTCCCGGACTTCGGCGCACCGACCGGGCCGAGGCGTGGCGCGCCGCGCGCATCCGACGGCCTTCTCAAACTGGATGTCGACGGCATGGTCACCTTCGCGAGCCCGAACGGACTCTCCGCCTTCAACCGGATGGGGTTCGCGGGCGAGCTCGAGGGGGAGTCGCTCGCGGAGGTCACGGCGGGACTGCTGAGCAACGCCCTGACCGTCGACGAATCGCTGCCGCTCGTCGTGACCGGGCGGGCGCCCTGGCGCACCGACATCGAGGCGCGCGGGGTCACGGTCACGCTGCGGGCGATCCCGATCCGCAAGCACGGCGAACGTGCCGGGGCGATCGTGCTGAGCCGTGATGTCACCGAGCTGCGGCATCAGGAGCAGGAACTGCTCACGAAGGATGCGACGATCCGCGAGATCCATCATCGCGTGAAGAACAACCTTCAGACGGTGGCTTCGCTCCTGCGCATCCAGGCGAGGCGATCGCATTCCGACGAGGCGCGCGACTCCCTCAATCATGCGATGCGCAGGGTCGCCGCGATCGCCGTCGTGCACGACACGCTGAGCGAGGGGCTCACCCAGAACGTCGACTTCGATGTCGTGTTCGATCGCGTACTTCTGCTCATCGCCGAGGTCGCATCGAACCACAACACGAGGGTGCATCCGAAGTTCTCCGGGAGCTTCGGCGAGCTGCCGAGCGCCTACGCGACTCCGCTCGCGCTTGCGCTCACCGAGCTCGTGACGAACGCGGTCGAGCATGGCCTCGCCGGACGCGAGGGCGAGGTGGAGATCGTGGCTAAGCGCACCGACGAGACGCTCAGCGTGAAGGTGCGCGACAACGGCGTCGGGCTCGGCGAAGGCAAAGTCGGGACGGGTCTGGGAACTCAGATCGTCAGGACTCTCATCCAGGGCGAGCTCGGGGGCACCATCGACTGGCACACCATCATGGGAAGCGGCACCGAGGTGACGATCGAGATACCGCTCACCTGGCTGACGAAGCCGTAGCCAACCGCCCCCTGAGGAAGGAGCGCCAGCGACTGTCTCGAAGGGAGCCCACTCGCGCGACACCCTTCGAGGCTCGCAAGCTCACACCTCAGGGAGCGGGGACTCCGAAACAAGCAGTCGAGTGCGAGTCGAACTTAGGAGGCGCGGCGGGCGCGTGCGGCGCGGCGCTTGAGGGCGCGACGCTCGTCCTCGCTCAGGCCGCCCCAGACACCCGAGTCCTGGTTCGTCTCGAGCGCGTACTGGAGGCACATCTCGCTGACCGTGCAGCGGGCGCAGACGGCCTTGGCCTTCTCGATCTGGTCGACCGCGGGGCCGGTGTTCCCGATCGGGAAGAACAGCTCAGGGTCGGCCGTGAGGCAAGCGGCTTTGTCGCGCCAGTCCATAGTGTTTGTGCTCCTTGTCAGTGCGTGAGTGCGCACCCCAATGGCCCGAAATTCGGGCGAGAGTGATGATGCGGGATATGCCCACGCCTCTGTGAGCGACAAATCAACCTCACATAGACTCTCATACTGGTAGGGGCAAATCAAGGGTTTTGCATGGGATGTAGCTGTGAGAGAAGAGTTCGGCACCGGTCGTCCTTCGGCCCCGCGTGCCTCCGTGAGGCCGCGCGCGCTGGTTCTCCTCGCCGCCATGCTGTTCGTCGAATCCGCGTTCCTGGCCGCCGCTGCGGGGTTCCTGGTGTTCGAGCTGGCGACGGTCGTGCCGGTCTCCTACGCGAGTGCGATCGCGATCCTGCTGCTCGTGGCGCTTGCCGCCCTGTGGCTCTTCGTGGTCGCCGTCAACACGCTGAAGGGGAGGTCGTGGGTGCGAGGTGCGGCGCTCACCTGGCAGGTTCTCCAGCTCGCGATCGCGCTCGGCAGCTTCCAGGGGCTGTTCGCGAGGGATGACATCGGCTGGTTCCTGCTCGTGCCTGCCGTGATCGTGCTGTTCCTGCTGTTCACCCGGTCGGTGATCGCGGCGACGACACGCAGGTCATGACGGTTCAGGCGTCGAGGCCGAGCCTCTTGCGGAGCATCGCGACGTGGCCGGTCGCCTTGACGTTGTAGAGCGGGAGCACGACCTTGCCGTCCTCGTCGATCACGAACGTCGAGCGCAGCGTTCCGGTGACGGCCTTCCCGTACAGGGACTTCTCGCCCCACGCACCGTAGGCATTGTGAACCGCAAGGCTCGGATCGCTCAGCAGCGGGAAGTTCAGGCCCTCCTCCTGCTTGAACTTCACGAGAGCCGGGAGCTCGTCCTTCGACAGTCCGAGCACCTGGTAGCCGGCCGCGCCGAGCGAGTTCAGGTTGTCGCGGAAGTCGCAGGCCTCGGTCGTGCAGCCGGGGGTGGATGCCGCGGGGTAGAAGTAGACGATGACCTTCTTGCCCGCATAGTCGGACAAGGAGACCGACTTCCCGTCCTGGTCGACCAGCGTGAACGCGGGCGCGACATCGCCCGGCTGAAGTGTTACGGCATCCGACACAGTTTCTCCCTACAGTTGCGACCCGGGGCGTCACGGCCCGTTACTCTCATGCTAATCTTGTTCGTCGGCCCGGGTTTTGCATCCGGCCGTGCGCACCTCTAGCTCAATTGGCAGAGCAACTGACTCTTAATCAGTGGGTTCCGGGTTCAAGTCCCGGGGGGTGTACCACCGCAAAGCATGGCGAGACCAGGAAGCTGACCTGGCATTCGCCTGCTGACGTGCACTCGGAATGCTGTCAGGCTGGAGTCGGGGCGGCATCCTTCATTCCGGTGACAGCCGAGGTGCCATGGGGCTATGCATCCTCGGACTCCGAGTCGAGGCGCTCCGCCCGTGCCAAGCGCCAGACTGTGCGGGCGGCGTCGGCGTTGAGAGCGGCGATCCCGAGACCGACGAGGATATCGATCCAGCCAGTGGGGATCAGCAATGTGATCAGGGCGGCGGCGATGATGGCGACGTCGGCAAAGGCGTCGTTCCGGGCGGAGAGCCACGCCGCCTTGGCAATACTGCCTTCCGTCCTACGGTGACGGACGAGCAGGAATGCGCAGAGCAGGTTGATGACGAGCGCCCCAAGGGCGGCCAGAGAGAGCGGGGCCGGAGCAGGAGCCGTGGGGTCCTGGATTTTCGTGACGGCGACCCATGCCGTTGCGACCGCCGGGATCACGATGACGAACGCGAGCACACTCCCGACGCGCGAACGGCGAGCTGCAGGCCATGCCGCCGCGAAGAAGATCAGCAGGTTGATGCTGGCGTCCTCCAGGAAGTCGATGCTGTCGGCGAGGAGGGAGACCGACCCGATACCGGCGGCGACAGCGAACTCGATTCCGAAATATCCGAGATTGAGGGCCGCAACGATGAGCGCGACCCTCCGGAATCCGCTCACGTCAACCACGTGAGCATTCTGGCCCGTTGCTCCGTTCCTGAACAGGGTGTGGCAACTCAACTATCGATCTGGTGCATGTTCAGATGGTGTGGCCTTCGAAGGCGATGCGATCGCGTTGAGAATGGGCTTCCATCCGATGATCCGGGGCACCCTGCCTCGTTCTGTCGGTCAAGCGACCGCGCCAGCAGGTGCGGCGAGACTCAGTGATCGATGCGCTTCATGATGTGCACCGGGATGAACACGCCGACCGTCACGGCGAGCAGCCCGCCGCCGAACGTCACGAAGCCGAGATCCTCGGAAACATCGAACGCAATCCCCATGAGGTAGAGACCCGCGACGAAGATCACGAAGGACACGACGAAACCGATAGCGTTCATGGCTCTATCCTAGGATGCCGGCGGCGTCTTCGGCTTGCTTGCCGGCTTCGTGGCGGAGGCTCGCGTTGCCGGCTTCGCGGCGGGCTTGCTCCGGGTCGCAGCGGCCGCCGGGGGAGTCGACGGCTTCAGTACGACGGTGGGATCCGCGGACGCCTCCGGCATGCTCGGCGCCATCGGGGCACTGGGTGCGGGGTTGTCGTCGGG
>DATCXP010000044.1:0-4397 GCA_036565765.1 Terrimesophilobacter sp. | reverse complement strand
GAGGCTACCGCGATCGTCTGCAGCTGCTTGAGCCGCGGCCAGAGCAGGCCGACGAACGCGGCCGCGGCTGCGGCATCCAGCCCCCACTGCCGCGGGTCGCCGAGCGCGTCGCCGATGAGCGCCCCCAGGAGTGACGTGAGGTTCCAGCCGATGAAGGTCGCAGCGGCGGTCGTCCAGAACCCGAGGCGCTGGCTCCGCAGCGTCGGCTGGTTCGTGGAGACCGCGGTGGTCTCATCGATCGTGACCCAGGCGGCGGCGACCCTCTTCCACCAGCGGCCGCCGATGATCGGCGCGACCCGCACGCCGTAGATCCCGTTCCGGATGCCGAGGATGGCCGCGCTCGCGATCGCCGAGGGGCCTGCGGCCACCCCACCGGTCGCGATCACGCCGACGAGGGCGAACTGCGACCCGCCCGTGAACATGAGCAGACTCATGACGCAGGTCTGCCAGACATCGAGCCCGGCCGCGACTGCGAGCGCACCGTAGGAGACCCCGTACGCGGCCGCCGCAAGGCCGACGGCGAGCCCTGCCCGGATCGCGGCAGAGTCCTCGTCAGTTCTCTTCATGGCGGGGAAAATTCTGGGCGGTGGCGGCCGCACGGATCGTCTCGAGCAGCCCGTCCGGCGGAACGTCCTTGTACAGGACGGCGAACACACCGGCTGCTGCCGCGGCCGGAAGGTGGTCGTCGAGGTCGACGGCGGTGACCAGCACGACGCGCGGTGGCCGGCCCTGGCGCTCCAGCACCCGCGCGTCCTTTGCGATGCGCTCGGAGGCGGTGAGACCGTTGACGCGCGGCATCTGGATGTCCATGAGCACGACATCCGTCTCCGTGCGCCGGAGGAGGGAGAGCAGCTGGGCTCCGTCCCCTGCCTCACCGACGACGTGGATGTCCTCCTGGGATTCGAGGACCATGCGGAAGCCGTCGCGCTGCAACGGCTGATCGTCCGCGATCGCGACCCGGATCATGCTCTAGCGTCCAAGGTTCACGCCGTGAACGCCGTTGTCGTACTTGAGCGCCGGGAACACGACGGAGATCGAGAATCCGACGCCCGGCACCGAGTATGCGTTGAAGACCCCGCCGAACAGCGCAGCACGCTCGCGCATCTCAGTGATTCCCGGACCGGTGACGACCTCGGTGAGCGCGCCGAGATCCTCGTCGATCGCCGGCCCGCGGTCTTTCGCGGCCTCGTGGGGGTCGATTCCGTCACGGCGAGCCTGCGCCCGAACGCCGTCGTCGTCCACGAGCACCTGAAGGCTCTCGTCCCGCCAGGTGAACGACACCTTGACCTCCGTGCCCTCCCCGCCGTACTTGAGCGCGTTCGAGAGCGATTCCTGAAGGATGCGGTAGACGGCGAGCTCGGCACCCTGGTGAAGGTCGAACGGTGAGCCGTTCTCCTCGAACACGACGGACAGTCCGGCATCCCGCATCACCGTGAACAGGTCGCGGGCCGTGCGCAGCCTCGGCTGCGGCGCCGCCTGCGCCTCCCCATCGCGCACGAGCGTCATGACTCTGCGCAGATCGGCGAGGGTCTTCCTCGCGGTTTCGGCGATCACCGCGGCGGAGCGCACGGCGACGCCGGGGTCGGCCTCCGCCGCGTAGCGGGCCCCGTCGGCCTGGCTGATGATGACCGAGACCGAGTGCACGGCGACCTCGTGCAGCTCCCGGACCATGCGCAGCCGGCCGAGCTGCTCGCGCAGCTCGAGGTCGATGTCGATCGCGGAGCGCTGTGCCTCGACCCGCTCTGCCAGCTCGCGGCGTCGGCCGCCTCTTGCCCGCAGCCACAGGACGAGCAGCACGACACCGGCGGCCAGCAGGACGACGGTGGTGACGAGGAGAGCCTGGGCGACGACGAACGCGTACCGCTCAAGCCACTCGAACATGAACGTCCTCCCGTGCCGGACCGGTCGATCGCAGCTCAGAATGAGGTTATCGCGAACCGGCGACTTCGGAGAACTCGATGCCGCCGGTTCGCAGACCCCCGGCGCTCAGTGCGGGGTGGGGCGGCTCGCGCGCAGAACCTCGAGCCTGGCTCGGTACTCCTTCTCGTCGATGTCGCCCTGCGCGTAACGCTCGGCGAGGAGCGTCTCGGCCGAACGCACCGGACTGTGCCCGTACCCGTTGTCCCATGCCCTGCGGCGCCAGTGGCGGCCGAAGATGCCGAAAATCAGAACGAACACGAGGATCCAGAACAGCGGGATCAGCAGACCCAGCCACCAGAAGCCGAACCCGGCGTGAACCGCCGGGCCGGCGAATGCCGATGATGTCAATGCCGATGCGGCCAATGCCAGTGAAGTGAACACGGTACCCTTCTTGTCTTTGGGCTCCGATTGAGCCCTCGGAGCAAGCCTGTCCCGCCTCGGAGAACGGCGAATCCGCCGCGGGGATGCTCCTGCCGTACTCCGCAGGGCGCAACGCGATCGCGACGGCTACTCCGTGTATCCGGCCCTGACAAGTCCGGTCTCGTACGCCACCACGACAAGCTGCACGCGATCCCGGGCGGCGAGCTTCGACATGATCCGCGAGACGTGCGTCTTCGCGGTGAGCGGGCTCAGGAACAGTGCGGTCCCGATCTCGGCATTGGTGAGCCCCTGCGCGACGAGCGCGAGCACCTCCCGCTCGCGCTCCGTGAGCACCTGGAGCGCCCCGGCGTCCGGCGGCTCCTTGAGACCTCCCGCGATGCGCTCGAGCAGACGCCGGGTGACGCCAGGCGACAGCAGGGCATCACCGCCTGCGACCACGCGCACCGCACGGATGAGCTCGACCGGCTCGGTGTCCTTCACGAGAAAACCGCTCGCACCGGCCCGGATGGCCTGGCCGACGTAGTCGTCGAGCTCGAACGTGGTGACGATGACGATGTGCGTCTCGGACAGTGCGGGATTCTGCACGATCTGCCGGGTCGCCCAGAGGCCGTCGCCGTCCGGCATCCGGATGTCCATGAGCACGACGTCCGGGTGGGTATCGGTCACGAGTCCGACCGCTTCGGTCCCGGTGGCGGCCTCGCCGACGACCTCCAGGTCGGGCTCGGCCTCCAGGAGGGACCGGAATCCCGCCCGGATCAGCTGCTGGTCGTCGGCGATCGCCACACGAATGCTCATGCTTCACTCCCCGCGGCAGGAATCCGCGCCTCGATCTCGAATCCGCCGCCGTGGGCCCGGCGTGCGCTGAACGAGCCGCCGAGCAGCTCTGCCCGCTCCCGCATGCCGAGAAGTCCGCGTCCTGAACCACCGCGCTCTGCTCCGTCGGTGCCGGCGGACCCGTTCCCGTTGTCGGTCACCCGCACCAGGTACTCGCCGTCCCGCTCGCTCAGCGTGACGCTCGCGGCGCTCGCTCTCGCGTGGCGCAAGACGTTCGTGAGGGACTCCTGCACGATGCGGTAGATGGCCAGCTGGGTTGCCGCGGAAGGCGAGCCGGCGATCGAGTTCACGAGCGTGACGGAGACCCCCTGCTCGGTCACGGATGCGGCGAGCCCGGCGATCCTTGAGAGATCGGGTTCCGGCACGAGCGGCGCGCTCGGGTCCGCCCCTCCCTCCGCGCGCAGGATGCCGAGCACCGAGCGGACCTCGTCGAGTGCGCTCTTGCTCGTCTCCTTGATGCTCGCGAGGGCATCCGCGGCCTTCTGGGGCTGCTTCTCCATGAGGTGGAGCGCGACGCCGGCCTCGACGTTGATCTGGCTGAGCGAATGGGCCAGCACGTCGTGCAGTTCGCGGGCGATGCGCACGCGCTCGGCCTGCACTTCGCTCAGCTTGCGCTGCGAGGCGAGCCGGCGGTACTCCGCGATGTGCTCGCGCCGGCTGCGGATGCCCTCACCGATTCCGATCACGATGAGGATGCCGAGCGTCACAGAGGCGATGCGCAGCGGATGCCAGGCGACCCCGATCGACAGGGCGAAGGAGAGTGTAGCCACCCACGCCACCGCGACGGAGATCCAGGCCCAGATCCGGGCGCCGCGCACGATCGCCGAGACCACGGCGAAACCCAGCGAGACGTACGGCGGCAGGTTCTGGTCGCCGAACAGCATTGCGACGGCCGCCGCCGCGGCGACGATCGCGACGACCGGCCCGGGGAAGCGCCTCGCGGCCACGAGGGCGAGAGGGCCGACGGCCATCACGAGAACGCCGAACAGGAGCTCCCGAGGATGCAGGACGGGAACATCCCGCACCCCGAGACGGACGGGGAACAAGAGGGGAAGAACCTGGACCGCGAAGGAGAACACGACGGGAAGCCACAGGGTCGCCCACCGGGGCGGACCGCCCCAGCGCTGCCGCTCCGGGAAGTCGAGGTCCCACGGTCCGTGCCAGGACGCGGAGTGGTACTGGCCCCATCCCGGGGAGGCTCCGCTGGGCCGGCTTGGGGCTCGCATGAGTCGATCGTAGTTGCGGCGGGGCCCCGTGGCATC
>DATCXP010000032.1:0-7677 GCA_036565765.1 Terrimesophilobacter sp. | reverse complement strand
CTCTAGTTTGACCAGGCAACGATGCTTTTGGGCGTGATCTTTAGGTAGCGGGTGTGGCGGGCGTCTATGGGCGGCGACCTAAAGATCACGCCCAAAAGCATCGTTGCCTGGTCAAACTAGAGCAGCGTGACCGGCTTCACGATGTCGGCGTAGATCAGCAGCAGGCTCATCCCGCCCAGCAGGATCACGACCGCGAAGGTCAGCGGGATCACCTTCGCCGTATCAACCGGTCCAGGGTCGCGCCGCTTGAAGAGCTTCGCGAAGAAACGCCGGATCCCCTCCCACAGAGCGCCGGCGATGTGCCCTCCGTCGAGGGGCATGAGCGGGATGAGGTTGAACACGAGCAGCGCGACGTTCACCGACGCGACGAGCCCGATCAGGGTTGAAGCGCGATCCGCGATCGGGATCGTGTTGATGCTCGTGATCTCCCCGGCCAGTCGGCCGACGCCCACGACGCTCATCGGCCCGTTCGGGTCGCGCTCCTCCGGGCCGAACGCCGCGTTCGCGATGTCCACGAGGCGTTGCGGCAGGTGCAGGATGATGTTCGTGACCCCGGCGATGTTGCTCCCGACGGCCGGGAGCACGGCTGTGACCGGCTGCCGGACGGTCTCGTAGGCGGCGGTGATGCCGAGCATCCCGACGTTCTCGGTGACCGGCGTGCCCGCGGCATCCTTCACGACCTCGTTCTGGTCGTTGTACACGTACCGTTCGGTGAGGGCAGGGGTGGCCTGCACCGTCATGGTCCTGCCACCCCGCTCGACCACGAGGCTCAGCTGCTTCGCCGGGGACTTCCGGATGACGGACGTCGCCTGGGTCCAGCTCTCCACGGGTGCCCCGTCGATGCTCACGAGCCGGTCCCCCGGCTTGATGCCTGCTGCCGCACCCGGCGCCTCCGGATCGCCGGACTCGCAGGCGGTCTGCGCGCTCGTGGCGGGCAGGAGGCACTGGCTGACGCTCCCGATCGTCGTGCTCACCTGGGGGATGCCAAAACCGCACAGCACGACCCCGAACAGGACAACCGCGATCACGAGGTTCATGAACGGCCCGCCGGACATGATCACGACGCGCTTCCAGACCGGCAGCTTGTAGAAGGTGCGGTGCTCCTCGCCGTCCTGGACCGTCTCCGCACTCACGGTACGGGCATCCTGCACCATGGTCTGGAAGAATCCGGTGCTCGCCGTGCGCGCCTTGCCTCCCGGCTTCGCGGGCGGGAACATTCCCGCCATCGAGATGTAGCCGCCGAGCGGGATCGCCTTGAAGCCGTACTCCGTCTCGCCGCGCCGCCGCGACCACAGGGTAGGGCCGAAACCGATCATGTACTGGCCGACGCGCACCCCGAACAGTTTCGCGGGAACCAGATGCCCCACCTCGTGGAGGGCGATGGAGATCGCGAGCCCGACGGCGACGATGACGATGCCGAGGATGTAGAGGAGCACGGTTTCCATAGCGTGAGAGTACCCGCGTTTAGCTGGGGAAGAGCTTGTCGGCCGCTGTGCGCGCCCAGCGCTCCGCCTCGAGCACCCCGTCAAGGCTCGCCGGGCCGCTCTCCGGGGTGAAAGAGTCGACGACCCGATCGATCGTGTCGACGATGTCGAGGAAGCCGATCCTCCCGTCGTGGAAGGCCGCGACCGCCTGCTCGTTCGCGGCGTTGAACACGGCCGGATAGCTCCCACCGGCCCTTCCGACCCTCCTCGCGAGCTCGACGGCGGGGAAAGCACGGCCGTCCAGCGGCTCGAAGGTCCACTTGCTGGCCGTCGTCCAGTCGAGCGGAACCCCGACATCGGGGATGCGGTTCGGCCAGTCGAGTGCGAGCGAGATCGGCAGGCGCATGTTCGGCGGCGAGCACTGCGCGATCGTCGATCCGTCCACGAATTCGACCATCGAGTGCACGATCGACTGAGGGTGCACCGTCACCTCGATCCGCTCGTACGGCACGCCGAACAGCAGGTGCGCCTCGATCACCTCGAGCCCCTTGTTGACCATGGTCGCCGAATTCGTCGTGATCACGAGCCCCATGATCCAGTTCGGATGCGCGAGCGCCTCCTCGGGCGTGGCCCCCGCGAGCGACTCGCGGCTGCGTCCCCGGAACGGGCCGCCGGATGCCGTGAGCACGAGCCTGCGCACCTCTCCTGCACCTCCCGACCGTAGGGCCTGCGCAATAGCGGAGTGCTCGGAGTCGACCGGTACGAGCTGCCCCCGCTTCGCGAGCCTCGTGACGAGCTCACCGCCGACGATGAGGCTCTCCTTGTTCGCGAGCGCGAGAGTCGCCCCGACCTCGAGGGCTGCGATCGTGGGGCCGAGACCGACGGAGCCGGTGATGCCGTTGAGCACGACATCCGCCTCGACGCTGCGCACGAGCTGCTCGGCCTCGACTGCGCCGAGGGCGACCTGGTCGACGCCGAACGCCTCGGCCTGCGCGGAGACCAGCCGACGATTGCTGCCCGCGGCGAGCCCGACGAGCTTGAACGAGTCCTGGTTCGCGGCGATGACCTCGAGGGCCTGCACGCCGATCGAGCCGGTCGAGCCGAGAACGATCACCCTGCGCATGGCTCCATCTTCCCGCACGGCCCGTCCAGAAGCAGGATCGGCCGCGCCTACGCCGCCTTCCGGATCTGGATCAGGAACACGAGGGTCTGGTTGCCTAGAGCGTGAGCGCCAGGGTCCGTTCCGTAGGCGTACTGCGGCGGGATCGTCACGAGCACGGTCGCGCCCACCTTCTGCCCGACCATAGCGGCGGCGAAGCCCTGGATGACGCCGGTTACCGGGAACGTGCTCGGCTCGCCGCGGGTGTAGCTCTGGTCGAAGATCTCACCGGTGTTCCAGGAGATGCCTTGATAGTCGATGGTCACGGTCGAGCTCGCCGTCACGGCCTCGCCGTCGCCCTCCTTGAGAACCTTGAGCATGAGGTCGGCGGGCGGGTCGCTCTTCGGCAGGGTTACGACCGGCACGGTGCCGCTCAGGTCGACCGTCGGCACGTTGTCGGTCCAGTCCTTCGGAGTCGGCAGCTCCGCCGGCGCGGGGCTCGGGGATTCGCTCGGGGCGGGCTCGACCTTCTTGATGTCGAACACGAAGACCAGGGAGTCGGTCGCCCCGATGCCGACCTGCGGCCCGTCGGCACCGAACGCGTCCGCCGGCGGGACGATCGCGACGACCCGCGAACCGACCGTCGAGCACTCGATCGTCTTGGCCATGCCGACGAGCACATGCGTCTTGTCGACGATGAAGGAGATCGCGCCGGCCCTGTCGAAGGTGTCGGTTCCGCCGACCTTCTCACCGGTCGCGGCGTTGTACACGACGTAGTTGATCGTCGCGAGCATTCCCGGCTCGACGATCTCGCCCTTGCCCTTCTTCACGACCGTGCGCTCGGTGACCTTCGTGTCGAGCGGCGACGGGATCTTCACCTTCGGCTCCTTGTCCACGGCGCCGGTCACGGTGATCTTCTCGGAGTGCGAGCCGGACGGCGTCGCCTCGCAGCTCGGCGCGGACTCAGGGGCGCTGCACGCGGCGAGCGAGAGCGCGAGCATGCCGGCGATCGCGACGGAGGTGATGATTTTCGACACAGTTCTGCTTTCGTGGTGGCGAGGTGGTGTGGCCGAGTCTGCGCCCCGCAGTTCTGGGTTTGCTGACCGAAGCCTGTGTTCGAGCGTACCCGCTGCCGGTCAGGCCACGACGACCTTCGGCTCGTGGAGGACCAGGAAGTTCACCGAGTTCGCGATGAAGCATTTCTTCGATGCCTCGTGGTGCGCGTCGAGCGCGGCGGGAACCATCTCGGCGGAGGCGACGGTGACGATCGGGCGCAGGGTCACGGAGACGAAGTGGCCTCCGCCATCCTGCGTCTGCTCCATCGTGCCGACGGCGTTGTCGGTGTAGGCCGTCACGACCACACCGCGGGAGACCGCGACGTGCAGATAGCTGAGCAGGTGGCACTGGCTGAGTGAGGCGATGAGCATGTCCTCTGGGTTCCAGCGCTCGGCGTTGCCGTGGAAGGTGCGATCCGCCGATCCCTCGATCGGATGCTTCCCCTCTGCGGTCAGAATGACCTCGCGACCGTAGTCCCGGTAGCCGCTCGTCCCGGTTCCGCGGTTGCCGAGCCACTCGATCATGGTCGCGTAATGATGTTCCACGCTCTGCACGTTACACCGGCGATACACTGGAAACACTATGACTGACATGCTCGCACCTTCGGTTTCCGCCCTTTCGTCCGTTCCGCAGGAGCGTCGCATCGTGACCGACATCCCCGGCCCGAAATCGCTGGCGCTGCACGCGCGGCGCAACGCGGTCGTGGCGAGCGGAGCGGCCTCCACCTTCCCGGTCTACATCGACAGGGCCCACGGCGCCGTGGTCGTCGACGCCGACGGGAACCAGTTCATCGACCTCGGTGCCGGCATCGGCGTGACGACGATCGGCCACACGGATGACGGGGTCGTCGCTGCGGCGAGCCGTCAGGTCGGCGAGCTCACCCACGGTCTGTTCACGATCACGCCGTACGAGGGCTACGTGCGCGTCGCGGAGTTGCTCGCGCAGCACACGCCGGGCGACTTCGCGAAGAAGTCGGTGCTCGTGAACTCCGGCGCTGAGGCCGTGGAGAACGCGGTGAAGATCGCCCGCAAGTACACCGGACGCAAGGCCGTCGCCGTGCTCGATCACGCATTCCACGGTCGCACGAACCTCACGATGGCCATGAACTACAAGGCGATGCCGTACAAGCTCGGCTTCGGGCCGTTCGCAGGCGACGTTCACCACGCCCCGAACTCCTACCCTTACCACGACGGACTCTCCGGAGCGGATGCCGCGGCGCGCACGATCGCTTTCCTCGAGAAGACGGCGGGCGCGAGCGACATCGCCTGCCTCGTCGTCGAACCGATCCAGGGCGAGGGCGGCTTCGTCGTCCCGGCCGACGGCTACCTTCCTGCGTTGCAGAAGTGGTGCACAGAGAACGGCATCGTGTTCGTGGCCGACGAGATCCAGGCCGGGATGGCCAGGACCGGCAAGTATTTCGCGAGCGAGCACTTCGGGCTCGTGCCGGACCTCGTCCTGACCGCCAAGGGCATCGCCGGTGGCCTGCCGCTCGCCGGTGTGACCGGCCGCGCGGAGATCATGGACGCTTCCCACCCCGGCGGCCTCGGCGGGACGTTCGGCGGGAACCCGGTCGCGACGGCTGCGGCGATCTCGGTGTTCGAGTCGATCGAGACGAACGATCTGCTCGCCGAGGGCAAGCGCATCGAGAACACGCTCAAGCCGGAGTTGCTGCGCCTTCAGAAGAAGTTCGACATCATCGGCGACGTCCGCGGGATCGGTGCGATGCTCGCGATGGAGTTCGTCATGCCGGGAACCGGCGCGACGTCGAAGGAGGCGAACGCCGCCGCGGTGTCGGCGATCTCGACGTACGCGTTCCAGCACGGCGTCATCCTGCTCACCGCGGGAACCTACGGCAATGTCATACGCTTCCTGCCCAGTCTCGCGATCAGCGACGAACTGCTGCTGGATGCCGTGAGCGTGATCGAGGACGCGCTCGGAACCCTGTGAGTCCCGAGGCTGCGAGCCATCCCCTCGAGGTTTCAGGGGTCGTCGAACTCGCGCTCGTCGAGCGCAATGGGCTGATCGAGTCGCGGCACGTCGGTGCAGCGGTGGTCGTCTCTGCGGATGGCACGGTAGTGCGCGCGCTCGGCGATGTCGACGCGCTCGTGTACCCGAGGTCGTCGCTCAAGCCGTTCCAGGCCATGGCCGTGCTGCGCTCCGGCGCCCGGCTCGATGGCGCACAGCTTGTGCTCGCCTCGGCGAGCCACGCCGGAACTCCGGAACACGTTCGGGTCGTCGGCGAGCTGCTGGCGCGTGCCGGGCTCGGCGAGGACGCCCTGCAGTGCCCACTCGACTGGCCGCTCGACCCTCAGAGCCAGGCTGTCGCCCGAACCTCGGGGGCGCCGAGGCGCGTCACCATGAACTGCTCCGGCAAGCACGCCTCGTTCCTGCTCGCCTGCGTTCACAACGGCTGGCCGATCGAGAACTACCTCGACCCCGCGCATCCGCTGCAGCTTCTCGTGCGCAAAACGGTCGAGGAGTTCACCGGCGAACCGGTCGGACAAGTCGGCGTCGACGGATGCGGCGCTCCACTGTTCGCGGTGACCCTGCGCGGTCTCGCCACCGCGGTGTCGCGCGTGGCGCAGGGCATCAGTGTTCACGGCCCCGACCCGGATGCCGCACGCCTGACCGACGCCATCGTGCATAACGCCTGGGCGATCGATGGCCCCGGCCGCGCGAACACCGTCGTGATCGAGGAGCTCGGCCTCCTGACCAAGGGCGGCGCGGAGGGCGTCATGGTCATGGCTGCGCCGGACGGCACAGCGGTAGCGCTCAAGATCCTCGACGGGACGCAGCGCGCCACGACGCTCGTGGCCCTCGAGCTGCTGGCTCAGGCCGGCGCGGTTCCTCGTGCAGAGGCCGATCGCGTCGCCGCTCTCACGACGGAGAAGGTGCTCGGCAAGGGCGTCCCGGTCGGTGCCATCCGCACGGTGTTCTAGCAATACCGCCCCGCCCAGACACTGCCCCCAGTGCCGCTCCCTGAGGAGCGAGCGCCAGCGAGCGTCTCGAAGGGAGCCACGATTGAGTATCAGGGGATGTCGCCGACAGGTTTCCTGAATGACTGCAGATAGAGCAGCGCAGCAACCTCGGTCTCGTGCTGCATCTGATCACGGGAATGAAGTGCCCCGTCGAACTCGTCATCAAGTTCCACAAAGGGCAGGGCAGCTTCAGGCCCCTCATGGCCAATCTTCTCGTGAGCCCAGCCCGTCAGTTGGTGCAGGTCGAGTTCTCCGGCGAGGAATGAACGGCAGAGTTGCTCAAGGGCAACGAGCTTCGCTTCATCTGTTCCGACCGCAGGGAAGTCCACCCCTAATTCGTCCAATGCGATGACGAGCGCATCGAAAACATCCCACCGGTAGGCATCCAGGTCGAAGCCGGCCACAACACGAAGGCTTGGAGAGTCAATTCCGGCGGCGAGCGCAGCGCAAGCGGCCATGATCGCATTTTGGGAGGGAATGTCGAAGGTCAGCGCTGCACCCCAACCGACAACGGCGTCGAGTATCTCCTCGCGTGAGCTCGGCACTGCCATGCAACACATCATGCCATCTGAAGGGTCGTGAACGTACGCCGCGTCGATTGCAAAGGTAGCCGTCCCCCGACGGGCATCTGACCGACCATGAGGGATGGACCGTTTTCCGTTCGAGTTGCGCCATTTCGCGGGTCAAGCGAGGGCGTACCCGGAATTTGGCTCGACTCGCGCGCTCCCTTCGAGACGGTCGCAGAGCGACCTCCTCAGGGAGCGATGGCGATCAGCCAGACCGTGGTGTCGCCAGGAAGCTCCGTCGTGACGGGCTCAGAGGAGAGCGCCACGGTGCCCGCGGGCAACGGGACGAGACCGGTCCCGGTATTGGCCAGCACAGTCACATTCCCGTTGCGGAATGCGACGACCTGGTCGGGGTAGCCGCTGAGCCACTCCACAGAACCGAGCCCGAGGTTCTGCCCCGCCCGCAACGCGAGGGCGGCGCGGTACAGCTCCAGTGTCGAGCCTTTCTCCCCCGCCTGGGCATCCCGGGCGTAGGCCGCCCAATCGGCAGGCTGCGGGAGCCAGCTGTCCCCGGTGGGGCTAAAGCCGTAGGCAGGAGCAGCGGCCTCCCACGG
>DATCXP010000248.1:0-15650 GCA_036565765.1 Terrimesophilobacter sp. | reverse complement strand
GCGGCCGCTGCCGCGGCAGCCTTCGCCTCGGCACTGAGGCCCAGTTTCGTCATGATCCTGCCCTCGATCTCGTTCGCGGTCTTCGGGTTGTCGATCAGGTACTTGCGCGCGTTCTCCTTGCCCTGGCCGAGCTGGTCACCGTCGTAGGTGTACCAGGCGCCCGACTTCTTGACGATCTCGTGCTCGACCCCGAAGTCGATCAGGCTTCCCTCACGGGAGATCCCGGTGCCGTACAGGATGTCGAACTCCGCCTGCTTGAACGGCGGGGCCATCTTGTTCTTCACGACCTTCACGCGGGTGCGGTTGCCGACCGCATCCGTTCCCTCCTTGAGGGTCTCGATGCGGCGGATGTCGAGCCGGACGGAGGCGTAGAACTTGAGCGCCTTTCCACCCGCGGTGGTCTCCGGACTTCCGAAGAACACGCCGATCTTCTCGCGCAGCTGGTTGATGAAGATCATGGTCGTGTTGGTCTGGCTCAGCCCGCCGGTGAGCTTGCGCAGCGCCTGCGACATGAGCCTGGCCTGCAGTCCGACGTGCGAGTCGCCCATCTCGCCCTCGATCTCCGCGCGGGGAACGAGCGCGGCGACGGAGTCGATCACGACGAGGTCGATCGAGCCGCTGCGCACGAGCATGTCGGCGATCTCCAGAGCCTGCTCGCCGGTGTCCGGCTGCGAGACGAGGAGGGAGTCGATGTCGACGCCGAGAGCCTTCGCATAATCCGGATCGAGCGCGTGCTCGGCGTCGATGAAGGCGGCGATGCCACCCGCCCGCTGGGCGTTGGCGATCGCGTGCAGGGTCAGTGTGGTCTTACCGGACGACTCGGGGCCGTAGATCTCCACGATGCGGCCGCGGGGAAGCCCACCGATGCCCAGCGCGACATCGAGTGCGATCGAACCGGTGGGGATGACGGCGACCGGTGCGCGCTCGTCGCTGCCGAGGCGCATGACTGAGCCTTTGCCGAACTGGCGGTCGATCTGGGCGAGGGCGGTGTCCAGTGCCTTCTCGCGATCTGCTGGTGATGCCATGGGTGGCTCCTTCTGCTCGTATTCGGTGTGCCTGTAGGCTGCCGTTCCTCCCACCGCCGATGGTGCAGGGCCAGTGAGTACCGCGACAAGGCATTGGCTGCTTTCGCCAACGAGTCAGAGAGTACGCCGCACCGGTGACATTCTCTGGCACCGACGTGGCGAACTGTTCACAACCCGTTTTCGACTGCTGCTGTGAAGGAGTCTAGTCAGGCCCGAATGGATGTTCGAGCGTTTCGCACCGGCGTGTCACCGCAGATTCAACTCGGCGTGCGAAGCCCCGTGCCGTACCAGCGGTTCGCCGGGACGTCGTTCGCCCGGCAGAGCGCGAGCCAGATCTCCCGCACCCGCAGGCCGGCCGCGATGGCCTGCTCCGCGGTCAGGTCGCCGAGCTCGTCGAGCACGAGGTCGCGGACCAGGGCGTTTCCGTAGGCCTCGCCGAACTCCTCCGCGACCGCGCGGCGGAACTCACTGAGCCTCATGCTGCGAGCCAGGACGCGACGAACGCCCCGGCGGCATGCCAACCGGGGCGTTCGATCGTCGTTGCTATCAGCGGACCACCAGGCCGGCGTCGAAGTCCGCGACGAGGTCGTCCGGAACCGTGTCCGGGATGATGTTGATGCCCTCGATGACGGCCAGACGGTCGCCGACCTCGCGCATGATGACGGAAATGGGAGTCTCGAGCGCATCCGCTACCGAGGCGAGAATCTCGGAACTCGCCTCCTTCTGACCGCGCTCGACCTCACTGAGGTATCCGAGCGCCACGGACGCCTTGCTGGCGACCTGGCGAAGGGTACGGCCCTTCTGCAGACGAAAGTCCCGGAGAACATCTCCGATTTCCTGGCGAACTAGAACCATGGGACCCTCCCCTTCCTGTCGTGTTGCCGAACACGGATACCGTTCGGCTCCGTAACCCTACAACCTACTGTGTTCACACTCTAACCATTGCTTTCTGTATGGCCATTGTGAATCACCAGTTGTAACGAGATCGATGCTGGACCTATTCCCACCACTCAGCCAAGTCCCCGTTCGAGTGACTCCGCCAGCCAGGCTATCGCCGCTGCGACGGTCTGCTCGCGGATCTCGAGCCTCGTTCCTGTGGCACGAAGCTCCCTCGCCAGCGTCACATCGCCCTCCGACAATCCGAGGTAGACCGTTCCCGGCGCGACCCCGTCCTGAGGGTCTGGCCCCGCAACGCCCGTCGTGGCGATGCCGATGTCGGCGGCCCGGCCACCGACGGCGAGTCGAGACCGCACGCCGGCCGCGAGCTGCCTTGCGACCTCCGGGTGGACCGCGCCATGCTCTGCGAGCAACGCGGCGTCCACACCCAGCAGCGAGTGCTTGAGCTCGGTGTTGTAGGCGACGACACCGCCCAGAACGGCGGCGGAGGCCCCGGCCGGGCGGATGAGCTCGGCGACCAGCAGACCTCCGGTGAGCGACTCGGCGACGGCGATCGTCAGCTTCCGATCCGTCAGTTCGGAGATCACCGCGGCAGTGAGGCTGCTCATCTCAATCGCTTGAGGGAGAGGGGCGACCGTGACGGTATGCCTTGACCAGGTAGTCGACGCCGGTGACCACCGTGAACACCAGGGCGATGCCCATGAGCGCCGCGTTGAACCAGTGCATCCACTCTCCGAGGAACTGCCAGAGCGGAACGAGGAAGAACGAGATCGCGATCGCCTGGACGATCGTCTTGAGCTTGCCGCCGCGGCTTGCCGGGATGACCCTTCTGCGCACGACGGCGAGCCGGAACGCGGTGATCCCGAACTCCCGCACGAGGATCACGATCGTCACCCACCACCACAGTTCGCCGAGCAGCGAGAGCACGACGAGCGCCCCGCCGATGAGCACCTTGTCGGCGATCGGATCGAGGATCTTGCCGAAATCGGTCACGAGGTTCTGCCGGCGGGCGAGCAGTCCGTCGACGCTGTCGGTGACGATCGCGAGGATGAACAACGCGGCAGCGAGGTAGCGCAGGGGGCCGAACTCGTGGTGGTCGGCGAACAGCAGCCAGATGAACAGCGGGGCGAGCAGGATGCGTGCCACCGTGATGATGTTCGCGACGTTCCCGGTGCTCGCCGGACTGTCGCCGCTGCGTGCCACCCGGCCGCGCAGGGGGTTCGAGCGGCCCTGGTTCGAGCGGCCCGCCTCCGGTGAGGCGGGTGTTTCGGGGAGTGCCACCGTTACTCCCTGTCGGTCAGCGTCCAGGCATCCTCTTCAGAGGAGCCTTCAACCTCATCGTATCCGCTCGTCGACTCGGCGACCGGATCCGCCCCGTACCGGTCGGCCCGGTGGTCGTCGGTTTCCTCCCCGCGGAGTTTCGCGAGGACCATCGGCAACTGCTCGGCGGAGACCAGGACATCCCGTGCCTTCGACCCCTCGGACGGACCGACGATCTCCCGCGACTCGAGCAGGTCCATGAGGCGCCCGGCCTTGGCGAATCCGACCCGGAGTTTGCGCTGCAGCATCGAGGTCGAGCCGAACTGCGTGCTCACCACGAGCTCCGCCGCAGAAAGCAGAACGTCGAGGTCGTCTCCGATGTCGCCGTCGACCGCTTTGTGCTCGGCCGCTGCTGCGACATCCTTGCGGTATTCCGGACGCGCCTGCGCCGTGACGTGCTTCACGACCGCGGCGACTTCGCTTTCGGTCACCCAGGCGCCCTGCACGCGCATGGCCTTCGACGCTCCCATCGGCAGGAACAGCGCGTCGCCCTGCCCGATGAGCTTGTCGGCTCCCGGCTGGTCGAGGATCACGCGGGAGTCGGTCATGCTGCTGACCGCGAACGCGAGCCGGCTCGGCACGTTCGCCTTGATCAGGCCGGTTACGACGTCGACGCTCGGCCGCTGGGTCGCCAGCACGAGGTGGATGCCGGATGCCCGCGCGAGCTGCGTGATGCGCACGATCGAGTCCTCGACGTCGCGCGGTGCGACCATCATGAGGTCGGCGAGCTCGTCGACGACGACGAGAAGGTAGGGATAGGGCTTGAGTTTGCGTTCGCTGCCGGCCGGAAGTGTGATCTCTCCTGCGACGATCGCGGCGTTGAAGTCGTCGATGTGGCGATAGCCGAAGCTCGCGAGGTCGTCGTAGCGCATGTCCATCTCCTTCACGACCCAGGACAGCGCCTCAGCGGCCTTCTTCGGGTTCGTGATGATGGGCGTGATGAGATGCGGGACGCCGGCGTAGTGGGCGAGCTCGACCCGCTTGGGGTCGATGAGCACCATGCGCACTTCTGCCGGTTTCGCGCGCATGAGCAGGGAGGTGATCATCGAGTTGATGAAACTGGACTTGCCCGACCCGGTTGAGCCGGCGACGAGCAGGTGGGGCATCTTCGCGAGGTTGGCGACGACGAAGCCGCCCTCGACATCCTTGCCGACTCCGATCGTCATCGGATGAGCGCTCGAGGTGCTCGCCTTCGAGCGCAGCACGTCACCGAGGGAGACGATCTCGCGGTCCGTGTTCGGGATCTCGACGCCGATCGCGCTCCTGCCAGGGATGGGCGAGAGGATGCGCACCTCGTTGCTCGCGACCGCATAGGAGAGGTTCTTGCTGAGCGCGGTCACCCGCTCGACCTTGACACCCGGCCCGAGTTCGATCTCGTAGCGTGTGACCGTCGGTCCGCGGCTGAAGCCGGTGACGGTCGCGTCGACCTGGAACTGGCCGAGCACGTCCGTGATCGACTTCACGATCTCGTCGTTCGCCCCCGAGCGCGTCTTGGCGGGAGTGCCCGGCACGAGCGTCGACGCCGCGGGCAGCCGGTACGGTGCCGTCGGCTGATGCGGTGCGGAGTCGCTGAACTCCCCCGCCTTGCCCTTGCCCGACGCCGTCGAGGAGAAGCCGGGCAGCAGGTCCGCAACGAGCGGGCCCCCGCCGGAATCGTCGCGGATCCCGGTCGCCGCCGCGGGAGAGATCTCGCCGGTGAATCGCTTGATCGCGGTCTCGGCCTTGAGCAGGTCTTCGATCAACTCGATACCGAAGTCGTCCCTGGGGGTGTGATCGACGACCTCGGTCCTGGCGTGCACGAGCACGGGGCTGTCGAAGGCAGGTTCGTCTTCGCGCTGGACCTTGTTACGGCGCCACCACGGAAGCGCACTCGTATCCTCCGCTTCGAGCCCCAGATCCCCCAAGGTCCCGAATGCCGCGGTGCCGCCCTTCTTCGCGGCGCGTTCCGCCGGATCCGGCAGCTCGGCCCCGAACAGGTAGGAGTACAGCTCCATCAGGCGGTCGCCGATGCGGTTCGGAGGGGTCTTCGTGATGATGAACAGCGAGAGCAGAAGGGCGATGCCGATGAGGGGAACGGCGACCCAGACGCTCAGGACGAGGATGAGTGACGCTCCCACTCCGAACCCGACGATTCCACCCGCGCGGGCGAAGGCTTCGATCGGGTCTCCCCAGGCCGGCTGGCCGCCGAAGACGTGGCATAGCGCACTGATCGAGACGACGAGCACGCCCATGCCGACGCCGATCCGCCCGTTGTCGTTGACGGAAGACGGATGCCGGAACAGCCATACGGCGAGCACGAGCAGGACGACGGGAAGTGCGAAGGCGAGCCGCCCGAACACGCCTCCGAAGGTGTAGGCGTCGAGTGCGATCGCCACCGGGTCGTTCGGGTTGAACCACTCGACGACGGCTCCGCCGATCGCGAGCAGGAAAAAGAAGAACGGCACCCCGTCGCGGAGCTCGTCCTTCGCGAGCGTCTCCTTGCCGAACAAGCGGGCCCCTCCGCCCACCGCGCGCGCCAGCGACATCCAGCCCCTGGCGAGCAGTCCCGATTCCGGCACCGCGGCGGGCCTCCTGCGCGCTGCCGGTCTGCGCGCGGCAGTACTGCGTGCCCGCGTCGTCGACGTGCGGGCACGCGAGGTCGACCTGGTGCTCGGTGTCGATGAAGCGCGCGCAGCCATGCGTTCTACGGTACTTCCGGGCGCCCCCATTCCCGGGTAAGCCGCGGCGGGTGTCTCGCCGCAGGAGCGGAGCAGGAATCACAAATGACAGTTTCTGCCACTTCTGCTAAACTTGAGCCATGACGACTCAACGACAGGCTGCGGCGGCACTGCGCGCCTCCGCACGCTGCGCGCAGCTCTACCTCGAGCACGGAAGCACGCAGCTGACCGCCGCCGAGATCGCCGCCGGCATCGGTGTCGCCGAGCGCACCTTTTACCGTCATTTCCCGCACAAGCGCTACACGATCCGGCCGCTCCTCGACGAGTCGTCGACGATCATGGCCGCGAGCATCAGGGAGTCAACGGGGCTCGGCATCGAGCAATCGCTCGTCAAGGCATTCCAGGACGCGTTCGGAGGAACGCGGGAGGAACTGACCCGTCGGCTGTACCCCCTGGTTTTTCGCGACGCCGGGATGTGGGCCGTGCTCCTGCAGGCGGTCTACGACGGGGCCGCCATCGTGCGGCCGGCCATCGCCGAGCGTCTCGGAGTCCTCCCGGAGAATGTGCGGGCACGTACAGCGGCGTCGATCTTCGTCGCGGCGATCCTGATGTGCCTCGAGATCATGGTCGAGGACGGAACCGATCCGCTCGAGACCTTCCCCGCGGCCCTCTCGGCCGCCACCTCCAACCCCTTCAGACCACCAACGAAAGGCAGTGCATCATGAACAAGCTCACCGACAAGGTCGCCATCATCACGGGCGGCACCAGTGGAATCGGCCTGGCCAGCGTCGAGCTCTTCGTCGCGGAAGGCGCGAAAGTCGTCGTGGCCGACATCCAGGACGACCTCGGGGCGGCTCTCGAGAAGAAGCACGATGGCAAGGTGCTGTACGTCCATACCGATGTCACGGATGACGCGGCGGTCGAGGCTCTCGTCGCCGCAGCCGTCGACAAGTTCGGCAAGCTCGACGTCATCTTCAACAATGCAGGCGCTGCAGGGGATCCGGCCGCGATGGTCGATCTGACCGCAGAAGGCTTCGACCGGACGCTCGCGCTCCTGGCCCGCTCCGTCGCATCGGGGCACAAGCATGCCGCCCGTCAGTTCCAGAAGCAGGGAACCGGCGGCTCGATCATCTCGACCGCGAGCGCCGCAGGACTCCAGGGCGGATGGTCCTCGCTCGGCTACACGATCGCCAAGCACGCGGTGGTCGGAATCGTGCGCCAGGCGACGGCGGAGCTGGCCCCGCTGGGGATCCGGTCGAACGCCATCGCCCCCGGGATCATCATGACCCCGATCATGGCGCGCTCCTTCGGCATCCCGGTCGAGAAGACGGAGGAGTTCGAGGCACTGCTGAGCGAACGCCTCGCGACTGCCCAGCCGATCGGCCGCGTTGGCCGTCCAGAGGACATCGCCGAGGCCGCAGTGTTCCTCGCGAGCGATTCGTCGTCCTTCATCACCGGCGTGACGCTCCCGGTTGACGGCGGGGCGACCGCGGTCACCCAGGGCAGCTTCGCGGCCACCACCGCGCAGGCGGCAGCCGAGTTCCAGGCACGCGGCTAGCCTCGCCGGTATCGGGCCGTCACAGAATCGCGGCCCGATACCGTTCCCGGTGGTCGTTCCCCGTGCGCGGGTCAGGGGCCTGTGCACTCGCCCCAGAAGTAGGCGTCGCCGCCGGCCACGCCGAACGGGTTACTATCCGCAGGGATCACGGTGAGCAGGTTCACGCGATTGAGCTCGTCCGCCGGCCAGTATCCCGGCATGCCATCTGCCGTCACTTCGATGAGCAGTTGACCGGCAGTTCCTGCTACCGAGTAGACCGTCGAGACCCCGTGGTTGTCCAGCTTGGACGCGAACCCTTCCGGGTAGGCCGCCAGGAGTTCGTCCTTCGTGCTGCCGAGATGGATGCCGGTCTCCGTTCTGATCTCCGGCGAGAAGATCGCGATCACGGACAGAGTGTCAGCACCATTGCGAAACGCTGCGGTGAACGGTCGGTGTCCCGATGCTTCCACGGGATAATTCGCCAACCACATCCCCGGCGATGACGCTTCGGGGATCTCAGCACAGTAATCCGGGTCGTAGACCAGGATGTCGAGGGCAGGGTCAGTCGCCGGTGGCGTCTCGCCGACCCGGAGAGGGCCGAGCCCGTCCGGAGATAGGAGGAGGTCAGCCACCGCCGGCTTCGTCGGCTCAGGAGTCGGCGTCGGAGTATCGGACGCAATGGACGGAGTCGGGTCACCGGATGGCTCACCTCCCGGGACCGGGGCGCACCCGGAGATCACCACGACGAGCGCGAAGGCTATGACTCCGAGCATCCCCCGAAAGTGCGCCATGCCCACAAGCTAGCGGAGCTCACTCACCTAGGCAATGATTCCTCGGTAACGATTCCGCGCGGTGGAGCCGCCCTTCGACAAGCTCAGGGAGCGGTCACGCCTCGATCACCACGGGCACGATCATCGGCCGGCGCCGGTGCTGCGTGTTGACCCAGCGCCCGACCGTGCGGCGGATGACCTGGCTGAACGCATGCGTGTCGCGCGTTCCGTTCTCCGCGGCATCAACGAGGGCACGCACAATGAGCGGCTTGACATCGTCGAACACAGCCTCGTCCTCCGCGAAGCCGCGTGACTGCACCTCCGGGCCGACGATGACCCTGCCGGTCTGGGAGTCGATCGCCACGAAGATCGAGATGAAGCCCTCCTCGGCAAGGATGCGGCGGTCCTTGAGGTCGGCTTCGGTGATCTCACCGACCGTCGAGCCGTCGACGTACACGTAGCCGAGGTCGAGCTGGCCGACGACCTCGACAACCCCGTCCTTCAGATCGAGCACGGTGCCGTCCTCGGCGAGGAAGGTGTTCTCCTCGGCGATACCGGTGTCGATCGCGAGCCGCTGGTTCGCCACGAGGTGCCGGTACTCTCCGTGCACCGGGAGCACGTTCCTCGGCTTGATGATGTTGTAGCAGTAGAGCAGTTCCCCCGCGCTCGCGTGGCCGGAGACGTGCACCTTGGCGTTGCCCTTGTGGACGACGGTCGCGCCGAGCTTGGTCAGGCCGTTGATGACGCGGTACACCGCGTTCTCGTTGCCCGGGATGAGGCTCGAGGCGAGGATGACGGTGTCGCCCTTGCCCACCTCGATCTGGTGCTCGAGGTTCGCCATCCTGGCCAGGACGGCCATCGGCTCGCCCTGCGAGCCCGTGCTCATGTAGACGATCCTGTCGTCCGGCAGGTCAGCCGCCTTCTTCGTGTCGATGAGCACGCCATCCGGAATCCTGAGATAGCCGAGGTCGGCAGCGATCGTCATGTTGCGCACCATCGAGCGTCCCATGAACGCGACCCGCCGCCCGTTCGCGTGCGCGGCGTCGAGCACCTGCTGCACGCGGTGGACATGGCTGGAGAAGCTCGCGACGATCACGCGGCGCGGGGCCTTCGCGATGACCGATTCCAGAACCGGGCCGATCGCCCGCTCGGATGCGGTGAAGCCGGGAACGTCGGCGTTCGTCGAGTCTGAGAGGAACAGGTCGACACCCGCCTCGCCGAGCCGCGCGAACGCGCGGAGGTCGGTGATGCGGTTGTCGAGAGGAAGCTGGTCCATCTTGAAGTCGCCGGTGTGGAGCACGACGCCTGCACGAGTCGTGATGGCGACCGCGAGCGCGTCGGGGATCGAGTGGTTCACGGCGATGAACTCGAGGTCGAAGGGACCAAGCTTCTCGTGCTGACCCTCGGTGACCGCGAGCGTGTACGGGGTGATCCGATGCTCCTTGAGCTTCGCCTCGATGAGCGCGAGCGTGAGGTTCGACCCGATGAGCGGGATATCCTGCCGAAGCCGGAGCAGGTAGGGCACCGCGCCGATGTGGTCCTCGTGGCCGTGCGTGAGCACGATGCCGAGCACGTCGTCGAGCCGGTTCCGCACCGGGGCGAAGTCGGGAAGGATCAGGTCGACGCCGGGCTGGTTCTCCTCCGGGAACAGCACACCGCAGTCGACGATCAGGATCTTGCCGTCGATCTCGAACATCGTCATGTTGCGGCCGATCTCACCGAGGCCGCCGATCGGGATGACGCGCAGGGTTCCGGGGGTGAGCGCGCGGGGTTCGTACACTGTTGAGTTCATGACATCCACACTGCTTGTGGCCTCTCGGCCTTGTCGAGGCCTCTAGCCTCCTGTTGAAGCTTTACCTAGCGGGTCGTCCCCGCAACTTTGGGGAGCGCGCCGCCCGCAGCGGCATTGCGGTCCGGCCGGAAATTGCTGAGGTCGAGGCCCGGGATGTCGCCGATGAGGGCGAGGTCGTCCTCGATCTGGGCCGCCTCGAAGTCCTCGGGTCCGACGAGGGGGAGGCGGACCCGCGGGGAGCCGATCCTGCCGAGCCCGTGCAGAACGTACTTCGCGGCGACCGTCCCGGGTACGTGTGTCATGATCGCGCGGACGAGGGGCTCGAGGCGCTTGTGCGCATCCGTTGCGGACGCGAGGTCGCCCGCGTTGACCGCATCGACGATCTGCCGGTAAGGGCGAGCCGCGACGTTCGCCGTGACGCCGACGAGTCCGCTCGCGCCGATCGCGAGGTGCGGGAGCACATTCGCGTCGTCGCCGGAGAAGTACAGCAGGTCGGTCTGGTTGAGCACGCGACTGACCTGGCTGAAGTCGCCCTTCGCATCCTTGATCCCGAGGATGTTCGGGTGCTTCGCGGCCCGGATGATGGTTTCGTAGCTGATCGGAACGCCCGTGCGACCGGGAATGTCGTACAGGATGACGGGGAGGTCTGTGGCATCGGCGATGAGACGGAAGTGGGTGAGGATGCCGGACTGGGTCGGCTTGTTGTAGTACGGCGTCACGATCATGACGCCGTCGGCGCCGGCCTTCTCGCTCGCCCGGTACAGCTGCATCGCGTGCGCGGTCTCGTTCGAGCCGCCACCGGTGATGATCTTCGCCCTGCCCGCCGCGACGGACTTGCCGACCTCGACGAGCCTGACCTTCTCCGGGTCGGTGAGCGTGCTCGTCTCCCCCGTCGTCCCGCTCACGACGATCCCGTCGGCGCCATCGTTGATGACATCGTCGATGTGCTTCTCGACGTCGGCCCAGTCGACTTCGCCGTCGGCGGTGAACGGGGTCACCAGCGCGACGAGCACCTGGCCGAACGGATTCTCACGAGTAGTCACGGGTTACAGGGTATCGGCAACCGGCGAATGCCGTTGCCGAAGGTTACGGTGCGACGCGCCCGTTGCCGTTGAATGCTGCATAGGTCAGGGGCATGAGCTCGGCGAAGTGCGCCTCCATCTGCTCGGCGCACATCTCGATCTCGCGCTGCGGGAACGACGGGAAGTGACTGCCCTCCCGCTTGGTACGCAGGCTCAGGAAGTTCATGAGCGACCGCGCGTTCATCGTCACGTACATCGAGGAGTAGATCGTGAGCGGCAGCACGATCCTCGCGACCTCGCGCGCGACGCCGGCCTCGAGCATCCGCTGGTAGGCCTCGTAGGCGTGGCGCGAGACGTCCTGCGTCTGCTGCTCGACGAGCGCGGTCTGCTCCGCGGTGCCGGGCAGGAAGTCGTAGGCGCCCGGCTTGCCGGTTTGGATGAGATTGCGCTCGGGAGACGGGACGTAGAACACCGGGTTCAGCTCGCGGTACCGACCGGACTCCTCGTTGTAGGAGGCGATGCGATGCCGCATGAACTCCCGGAACACGAAGATCGGCGCCTGAACGTAGAACGTCATGGAGTTGTGCTCGAACGGTGAACCGTGGCGGTCGCGCATGAGGAAGTTGATCAGGCCGCGATTGCGTTTCTGATCCTGCTCGGTTTCGACGCCGTCGAGCTGGCTCGCCTCGAGCGTCTGTTCGCCCTGGGTCGACACGCGCGCCGCGAACAGCACGTCGGAGTCGTGGGCGCTCGACCGGACGAGCTCGACGGTCACGTCGGAACGGAACTGGATCTCGGTCGGCGCAGGGCCGGAGGAACGGATGTCGTCTGGGTCGTTGGGCACGGCCTTCACGATAGCGAATCACACCGGCGCTCCGGAGCGGCCACGCCGCACTCGGGGTGCCCGCGGACCCGCTTGGGGTTTCCTGAACAACTCTCCCGTGCCCGTTGCCGCTGTCGTAGGGTGGCCTCAAGCCAACGAGAGGGATGACCATGGCCTTGACGAGCGAATCAACGACACTCTGGATCGGCGACCTGATGTCCGGAAGCGGGACGATCAGCCTGGATTCCTCGGAGGCGGCGGAGTTCCCCGTCACCTGGGCGGGTCGCACCGAGGGCGAGCCCGGGAGGACGAATCCCGAGGAACTGCTCGGCGCAGCACACGCTTCCTGCTTCGCGATGCAGTTCTCGAGCCTCCTCGCGAAAGCCGGAACCCCTCCGCAGAGCCTTCAGGTCACGGCAGCGGTAACGTTCGATCCCGCCAAGGGCGGAATCCTCGGGAGCCATCTCCTGGTGAGCGCGAAGGTCGACGGCATCACGCCGCAGGACTTCGACAACCTCGCGACCGAGGCGAAGGAGACCTGCCCGGTCTCCCGCGCACTGGCCGGGATCACGATCACCCTCGAAGCGAGCCTCGCCTGAGCGCGATCGCCTGACGGATCGCGCCGCGGGCACGCCGGCGGTCGCCGCACGCGTCGTAGGCGAGCCCGAGACGATACCAGGACTGCCATCGCTCCGGGGCGGCCTCCGCCTCCGCCTGGTATCGACCGAACGCCGCGTCGGCGGCGGCGCGATCGACGCGACCGCTCGGACGGCGTGGAAGGTCCTGGAGGGGCAGTTCCCCCTCCTCGGCGAGCTCGCGCCCCAGCCGTTCGCTGCGCGCCCCGAACAGGAACTCGACGACGAGTGACCACAGCCCGACGATCGGGAGCACGATGAGGGCGACGCCCAGTGCTTTGGCCACGAACTCGGGAACCGCGAGCAGCCGGAACGCCAGCTGCGTCACGAGTGCGAGATAGAGCAGAAGCAGTGCGGCCATCACGATGGCCAGGACCCTGGAGCTCATACCGTCGGCGCCGGCTCGGAGACCGGGCCGCCGAGGCCGAGGTCGATCAGCTTGTCGAGCCCGACCGTCACCCCCCGTGCCGTGCGCAGCGCCCGAAGAGCGAGCATGATCCCGGCCTCGTAGGCGGTCGGCGAGAGCGTCTCGTGGCTGATCGTGAGCACCTCGCCGCTGCCGCCGAGCAGGACATCCTGTTTCGCGACGACCCCGTGCAACCGAAGGCTGTGTACCGGAATCCCCGACACCTGCTGCCCCCGCGCCCGCTGGTCGGTGTGCGGAGCGTTCACAGGACCCCGGTCCCCCCGCGCCGCCGCGACGAGCTCCGCCGTACGGATGGCCGTCCCGGACGGCGAGTCGATCTTGGTCGCGCCGTGCGATTCGACGATCTCGATCGAGTCGTAGAACCGGCCGGCCATGGTCGCGAACGTCGTCGCGAGCACGGAGCCCAATGAGAAGTTCGGGATGATGATGACGCCGACCGAGAGGTTCCCGGTGATCTTCTTGTCGAGCATGGCGATACGCTCGCCCGTCCAGCCGCTCGTGCCGACCAGAACGCTCACACCGTGCGCGACTGCGTAGTCGACGACGCGCGGGCTCACCGCCGGCACCGTCACGTCGACCGCGACATCCGCGTCGAGCATGTCGGAGAGCTCCCCGCGTGAGTCGATGCTCGCCACGAGCTCGAAGTCGTCGGAGGCGTCGATGAGTCGTGTGACGAGCCCGCCCATCCGGCCGGTCGCTCCGATGACGGCGACGCGTGTTGTCATGGGGCAAATCTACCAACTGGTTCCCCGAGGTCCCGCCGGGCCTGCGGAGGCGCCCTGAATAAGCTTGCACCGTGGACTTCACAGATTCCCTTCCCTCCGACCCCACCGCCACGGCGCTGCTGAACGCCTACTTCGACAGTCGGGAGCTCGGCTTCGCCGGGGCGCAGGGCTACCGGATCGTGTTCCCGGGAGACGAGCAGTTCACGCCACCGCACGGCGTGTTCCTCGTGGCCAGGAAAGACGGCGACGCCCTCGGCTGCGGCGGCATCCGGATGATCGCGCCGGGTGAGGACGGCGCCGTGCGATTCGAGGTGAAGCATCTCTGGGTCGACCCAGCAGCGCGCGGGGCCGGGGTGGGACGCAGACTGCTCGCCGAGCTGGAGCGCCGGGCGATCGGCTTCGGGGCGGCAGAAACAGTCCTCGACACCAACGCGAGCCTGAAGGCTGCTGCCGGGCTGTACCACTCGAGCGGCTACCGCTCCATCCCGCCGTACAACGACAACCCGAACGCGACGAACTGGTATTCCAAGCGGCTCTGACTCAGTACGGCTGGCTCTCCGGAAGTCCGGTGCGCAGCTCGGGCGAAAGGTGCCCGAGGTCGTTGTGCGTCACCAGGACCGGCGGCTTCGCCGATCGCACCCGGATGATGGTGAGTCCGCAGTTGGCCTGGTTGAGCCCCATCCACCGCCAGGCCGGGGCGCCGAACACCTCCCTGACGAACCAGGCGATCACGAAGTTGTGGGTGATGAGAAGTTCGTGGGTCTCATCCCTGGCCGGCGCGAGCCACTCGGCAACGGCGTCCGCCATCTGCGCCTGGCCGGCCTCGAGCGATTCCTTGGTGATCCCCCCGAAGAAGGATTCGAAGGCGTGAGGCATGTCCGGTGTCGGACCGGAGGGGATGCAGTCGAACAGGAGTGCCGATGGTTTCGCCTCGAGGTTCGGCATGCTCCTGGTCATGATGCGCGCGGTCTCCTGCGCTCGCTGAAGCGGAGAATGCCATGCCGCACTGAAGGGAACGTCGGCGAGCCGCTGAGCGATCGCCTTCGCCTGGCGCTTCCCCCGCGCCGACAGCGGGCCATCGGGAAGCCCGTGCTCGGCGTCCTGCTGCTCCCCATGGCGCACGAGGTATAAGAAGTGGGACATCGATGTCCTCCAGTGTTCCGGATTGGTCGGGCCTGTCGGCCCGAATTCAGACGATCCCGCCGTCGCCGCCGGCGGCGGTGACCGCGGAGAATGAGGCGGCCTCCACCGCACCGACGACCGCGATGCTCAACGGCCGCGACACGAGCTCCTCCGCGAGCTCCTTGACCTCGCCACGGGTGACGAGGCTCAGCCGGCGAAGCGATTCGTCGAGGTCGGAGAATTCCCCCAGCGTGATTTCGGAGCGGCCGAGCCGGGACATCCGGGTGTCGGAGTCCTCGAGCGCCAGTGCGGATGCCCCGCCCAGCTGGCCATTGGCCCTGGAGAGCTCCTCGTTGCTGATGCCGGTCTCGGCGATGCGATGGAACTCGGAGAGCAACAGCTCGGCGACCTGGCCAGCCTTCGACGGGGAACATCCCGCGTACAGACCGAACAGCCCCGCGTCGGAGTAGCTCGGAGAGAAGGAATACACCGAGTAGGCGAGGCCACGCTTCTCCCGGATCTCCTGGAACAAGCGTGAGGACATCCCGCCGCCGAGCACCGAGTTGAGCACGGCCATGGCGCTCTTCCGGTCGTCGGCCGCCGTGATGCCGGGGACACCGAGCAGGATGTTCGCCTGCTCGATCGGCCGATGCACGACGCTGAGAGGGGTGCCACGTCGGATGAGTTCGAGATCTGGACTGCGGCGTCCGACCGGGGCGGCAGGAATCGTGAGGTCCCAGCCTGCTGCGGTGAGCGCGGTCTGAACCGAAGCGACCAGCTCATCGTGGTCGACAGCGCCGGCCACCGTGATGACGAGGTCCTGCGGACGGTAGTTCGCCCGGTAGTGCTCCCAGACCGCATTGCGCGTGACGGCACGGATCGTCTCGGGGCTCCCGCC
>DATCXP010000241.1:0-3962 GCA_036565765.1 Terrimesophilobacter sp. | reverse complement strand
ATCCACGCCTCCCATGTTTCATCGGGCCGTAGCCGCTTCGGGAGCGGTCGCTCGTTCAGCAGAAGGTGCACGGGTGGGGCGGCTTCGAACCATACGTGCGTGATCACGACATCTCGTGCGGACGACAGATTCGTCACCTTCACGAAGTAGAACGGGACTGGCCCACCCTGGAAGAACCCTCGGTGCACGAGAACCCGGAGTCGCCGCCGCGCCTGCTGGAACGCGCGAAGTCTGTCGGTGATCTCGAGCAGGATCCCTACGTCGGCCATCGATCGAAGTCTAGGAGCTCACTGGATGAACCGGGGTTGTCCCGAGTGGCCCATCTACGGCCCCTAGAGGCGTCTGCACCGGTCGTCAGATGGTGATCAGGTCCGGGGGGCGGGTCGCCGCCCCAGTCTCGATCAGCCGTCAGCCGTACCGTACGTGACGATCACCACGCCCGTGCTCGAGATCGTGCTGTCGGCGAGCCGCAGCATCTTTCGGTCGTTGTCGCCGCGGAAGAGGCGCTTGCCGCCGCCGACTAGGATCGGGTTGATCATCAATCGATACTCATCGACGAGATCGTGGTGCATCAGCGTCTGAACGAGTTCGCCGCTCCCGATCACGTGCAGGTCCTTTCCCGACTCCCCCTTCAATCCGGCGACTGCCTGGGCCACATCGCCCCTGAGCACCGTAGAGTTCTGCCACGCGAGTGGATCCGTCAACGTCGTCGACGCCACGTACTTGGGCAAGATGTTCAGGGGATCGGCGACCGCGGCCTCCTCTTCCGGGGCGGTGGGCCAGTACCCCGCGAAGATTTCGTACGTCTTTCGCCCCAGGAGGAAGCCGCCCGCCTCGGCCATGCCTTCCACGATGGAGTTCTGGGCCACGTCGTCGAGGAGCGGTGTCTGCCACCCGCCGTGCTCGAACCCGCCATCACGGTCCTCGTCTGCTCCCCCGGGGGCCTGGATGACTCCGTCCAGCGTCATGAACTCGTTCACGATCACCTTCCGCATCGCGATCCCTTCTTCTCGCTCGATGGGTCAATCGTTGCGACTGCATGTCGGATCGGAACTCATCTGCCGCGACGATCTTTCCCCGACGCCACCAGCGCAATCCGGTTATGCGGCGCGAGTCGGTCCCAGACGTTGTCCTGCCCGAAGTTGCCGCCATAGATCGACGATCCAATCCCAACCTTGTCTGTCCGTGGGGCCCTGCCGTCTGGGAACAGTCTGACGCGGAATCTCGACACGACCGGAAGTCTCCCTCGGACGGATATGGTTGACCAGCATGGACGTGCCCCGGAGGCGAAGGTCACCGGCCCTGAGCCTCGAACAATTGAAGCGTGTGGCGCTACCCGTGAAGCTGGTGCTCGGCCTGGCGGTGATCCTGGCCCTCGTCGGGACGGGTTGCGACGGCAGCCGCCAGCTAGGAGCCAAGGAGCTGTTGCAGCAGTCGAAGTCGCTGCAGTCCGAAGCCGCCGAGGGAGCACTCCTTGCCGAGGACGCCGTCTCCGGGAAGGCGACGAGCATCTACACCCGCGAGCACGCCTTCGAGCTCTATCGGGCCGCCTCCGAGATCGAGGCCTCGTTGAGCGCGGCTGTTAGCGAGCCCGCGTTCGAGCGAGAGCTCGACAAGCTCGCGGTCCTCGCGAACCAGATCAGCGCCGACCTCAAGCGCCTCAGTAGCGCCTCCACCGTCGAGCAACGCATCCTGACCCGTGGACTGCACAAGGCCGCCCAGGCGAGCCAGAGGATCGGCGAAGGGCTCGCGTGAGCCTGAAGAACATCCTGGCCGTCGCCCTCGGCATCTTCTCGGCCATCGGCGGCTTCGTCGATATCGGCGATCTCGTCTTCAACACGCAGGCGGGAGCGACCTTCGGCTTCCAACTCCTCTGGGTCGTCGTCGTCGGGGTCCTCGGGATCATCGTCTACTCGGAGATGTGCGGGCGCGTATCGGCGGTCTCCGAGCGCCCGGTCTTCGACCTGGTCCGCGAGCGGACCGGCTTCGGTGCGGGACTGGCGACCCTCGTCGCCTCCGAGGTCGTGAACCTGATGACGTGTGCGGCCGAGATCGGAGGTGTCGCCATCTGTCTCCAGCTGCTCTCAGGCCTTCCCTATCGCGTCCTGATCCCGCTCGCGGTCTTAGGTCTTGCCGTTAGCAGCTGGGTGCTGCCCTTCAGATGGATAGAGCGAGTCTTCGGCTACCTCGGCCTCTGCCTACTCGTCTTCGCGGTGGCGGCGATCAAGCTCCACCCCGATTGGAGCCAGGTCGCTCGGGGCTTCATCCCCGGCTCCCACTCCGGCGGCAGCCTGATGGTTTACCTCTACTTCGTGGTCGGCCTTCTGGGAGCGGCGATGACCCCGTACGAGGTCTACTTCTACTCCTCGGGCGTCGTCGAGGACCATTGGGGTCCGAAGGATCTTGGCCTCAACAAGGTGACGGCGATGATCGGCTACGGTCTCGGCGGCTTCCTCTCCTTTGCGCTGATGATCGTCTCCGCGATCCTGTTCCTGCCGAGCGGCATCTCGCCCCAGTTCCTGGGTACGCCGGCGCTGGCCGTCGAGCACACGTTTGGGCAAGTCGGCCTGTTACTAGCGCTCGTCGGCATCCTCTTCGCCGTCGGCGGCGCGGCCATCGAGACCTCGTTCGCTGGCGCCTACAACCTGGCCCAGTTCTTCGGCTGGAATTGGGGCAAGAAGGCGCGCCCCGCCGGCGCGCCGCGCTTCGCCCTGTCCTGGGTCGTGATCTTCGCCCTCGCCCTCCTGGTCGTGATGACCGGCTACGACCCGGTGAAGCTGACGGAGTACTCGGTCATCTTCTCGGTGGTAGCGCTGCCCTTGACTTACCTGCCCATCCTCCTCGTCGCCAACGACCACAGCTACATGGGCGCGCACGTGAACGGGAAGCTCGCCAACTTCCTCGGCGTTCTCTACTTCATCGTCATCCTCGTGATCGCTGTTGCTGCCATCCCCTTGCTGCTGCTCACGAATGGAGGGCAGGGGTGAGGGAAGGATGAGGAAGGTCACCGACGTCGATATCGCCCTCAGCATCCTCGATCACCAGCTCGTCGACGGCGACGGCCGGAACTGCGGGAAGGTCGATGATCTTGAGATCGTCGGTCTCGACGGCGGGTCGCCGGAGGTGGTGGAGATCCTCGTCGGCGGCAACGCTTGGCGCTCTCGCGGCCTGCTCGGAAGGCTGGCGGCCCGCCTCTCGGGAGACGCCGTACACGTCCCGTGGCTCGAGGTCGACGCCGTGACATCGGTCGTGACGCTGAAGCGCCCGGCGGCCGAGCTGCGACTGAACCGCGGCGACGCCCGCTGGGCGCGCCTCGTCCGAAAGGTGCCGGGATCCTGATGCGACTGTCGGAGCTCCTGAACCGAGAGGTCGTCAGCGAGTCCGGTCGCCAGCTGGGCCATGTCCACGACATCCGCGGAGAGCTCGTGGAAGGACACCTACGGGTGATCGGCCTGGTCGCCGGCCAGCTCGGCATCCTCGAGCGTTACGGCGTGGGCACCCACGGGAGCGGCGGACCGGGACAGGCGAAGGTGCACGGCCACCCCGTCATCCCTTGGGAGCGAGTCGTGCGCATCGATGCGAAGGTCGTCGTCCATGACTAGGCTAGCCGGATGCAGGGGGCGGCCGAATGGTTCCTCTCGGCGGAGGAGCGCGGCAATCCAGCGACCACCGTCAACCATGAGGGGGAGCCGGACCGAGCCTGGTCCGTCGGCAACCGTGTCGAACCGCTGATCCACGGGGCCACCTACTTCTCGCGACTCGTCGGTTGTCTCTCGATGCTCGGTCCTGGGGACCGGGTGTTGCTCGTCGATTGGCGGGGGGACGACGATGAGCTCCTTGGCCCGAGCGGTCCGCGCCTCGACGAGTTGCTCTCCGGTCTCGCGCGCCGAGGGGTTGGGATCAAAGGGCTCCTCTGGCGCTCCCATCCGAAGGTGTTCGGATTCAACGAAGGAGAGGCCAGC
>DATCXP010000237.1:0-14201 GCA_036565765.1 Terrimesophilobacter sp. | reverse complement strand
CCATCCGTCAACAGCAGGTTCCGGTTCTCCTCGTAGCTGTCCGTGCCGGAGGCGGTGGGGCGGATGAGCACATCGCCGATCCAGACGGTTCTGGCTGCCTCGCCCTGCAGGGCACCGCGGTAGCTGACCCGGGATTTCGTGTGCGGTGCGTCATGGTTGACGAACACCTGCTGTTCCAGGTGCTGGCCGGCGTCGGCGAAGTACACGCCGTACAACTCGACGTCGCAACCGGCGCCGAGCAGGTGCGCGGAGGTGTTGACCCGCACGACCTGCCCGCTCAGCGTCACGACGACGTGCCTGAGGTGGGCATCACGTCCGAGTCTCGCGAAGTGGGTCGCGAGGTGGATGCCATCGCCCTCCCACTCCTGCACGGTGATGACGGTGAGCTTCGCCCCATCGCCGACGGCGATCTCGACGTTCTCGCTCAGCATGGCGCCACCGGTGTTCTGGATGACGACGACGCCGCGACTGTTCGGTTTCGCGTCGATGACCGTGTGTGCCGCGCGGTGGGCGGTTCCGAGCTTCGAACGCTCGATCCTCACCGCAACCGGCTCCTCTCCATCCACGGTGACGACGAGAGCGTTCTCGAACGCGGTCCAGGCGTTCGCGGACCCGCGCTCCTCCGGCGTTCCGGAGCGGCCGATCCGCGTGTCGCTGCGGGGGGCCCACTCGATTGTGCCGCCGTCGCTCACGGTCGAGGCGTACTCGTAGCGTCCGCCGTCGAGCTCACCGTCGAGGAGCGCGGCAATGGTCTTGATCGGAGTGTATTTCCACTCGGCCTCGAAGCCGGTGACAGGCTCGAAGTCGGCGACGTCGAAGGAGGTGAAGCGTTCGGCGCGGCTCTGGATCGGGACGAGGCCCCAGCCGCCGTCGCTGTGCTGCTTCGACATCAGCTTCGAGTGGTCGAGCATGGCCGACCCTGCTGGTGTGCGGATGACGGACGGTGATGTTGTTGTTGCAGACGGAACTGACATCGCTATCCGACGGATCCTTCCATGCCCATCTCGATGAGCTTGTTCAATTCCATCGCGTATTCCATGGGGAGTTCCCGGGCGATGGGTTCAATGAAGCCGCGGACGATCATGGCCATGGCTTCGTCTTCCGGCATTCCGCGCGACTGCAGGTAGAACAGCTGCTCTGCGCTCACGCGGGAAACGGTGGCTTCGTGGCCCATCTGCACGTCATCCTCGCGGATGTCGACGGTCGGATAGGTGTCGGATCGGGACATCGTGTCGACCAGGAGCGCGTCGCAGCGCACGGTGTTCGCGGAGTGGTGCGCGCCCTCCGCGATGCGAACCTCGCCGCGGTAGCCGGATCGGCCGCCGCCGCGGGCGATCGACTTGGAGACGATCGACGACTGCGTGTACGGGGCCATGTGGATCATTTTCGCGCCGGCATCCTGATGCTGGCCGGGGCCTGCGAATGCCACGGACAGGGTCTCGCCCTTCGCGTGCTCTCCGACGAGGTAGATCGAGGGGTACTTCATCGTCACCTTGGAGCCGATGTTGCCGTCGACCCACTCCATGGTCGCGCCTTCGTGGGCGACCGCGCGCTTCGTGACGAGGTTGTAGACGTTGTTCGACCAGTTCTGGATGGTCGTGTAGCGAACGCGGGCGTTCTTCTTGACGACGATCTCCACCACGGCGGAGTGCAGAGAGTCCGTCGTGTAGATCGGGGCCGTGCAGCCCTCGATGTAGTGGACGTAGCTGCCCTCGTCGGCGATGATCAGCGTGCGCTCGAACTGGCCCATGTTCTCGGTGTTGATGCGGAAGTAGGCCTGCAGCGGGATCTCGACGTGCACCCCGGGCGGGACATAGACGAACGACCCTCCTGACCACGCCGCGGTGTTGAGCGCCGCGAACTTGTTGTCGCCGGCAGGGATGATCGTGCCGAAGTACTCCTCGAAGAACTCCGGGTGCTCGCGCAGCGCGGTGTCGGTGTCGGTGAAGATGACGCCCTGAGCCGTGAGGTCCTCGCGGATCTGGTGGTACACGACCTCGGACTCGTACTGGGCGGTGACGCCGGCGACGAGACGTGAGCGCTCCGCCTCGGGGATGCCGAGCTTCTCATAGGTGTTCTTGATGTCCTCGGGCAGGTCCTCCCAGGTCTGGGCCTGTTTCTCGGTCGAGCGCACGAAGTACTTGATGTTGTCGAAGTCGATGCCGGAGAGGTCTGCGCCCCAGGACGGCATGGGCTTCTTGAGGAACATCGAGAGTCCCTTGAGGCGGTTCTTGAGCATCCATTCCGGCTCGTTCTTGAGCCGGGAGATGTCGGTCACGACTTCGGCGTCGATCCCACGCCTGGCCGAGGCTCCGGCAGCGTCAGAGTCTGACCATCCGAATTCGTAGACGCCGAGGCTCTCGAGTTCCGGACGATTGATCAGCACGTCTGACATGCTCCACCTCTCTCAACGACTGCACGAACCTGACAACTGCACTAACACATACCAGCGCCGGGTCATTCCCGCGGACGACCTGCGCAAGCAACCTGGTGAGTCTTCCAGCGCGCGGGATATTGCCTCTGCTTGCTTAGACTGGGCGAAGACTCCGGCATCCTTGCCGGGCACACGTGCGCGGGAAGATCCCCCGGCCACTCGCCCTTGATAGTTCAATTCTACAGGGCTGCGGCCGGAATGCTAGGGGGTCCGGCCAGCGTGAGTGATATTCGAGTATTTGGGAGCGCACCACGGTGTCACAGGCCGTCACAGAATCCACTGAAATCGGCCGAGGCGCGCGTGTGTTCGCCTGGGCTTCGCTCGCGACGGAGATCGCGATCGTCGGCACGGGCGGAGCCGTGCGGCTCACGGCATCCGGCCTCGGATGTCCGACCTGGCCGCTGTGCACCCCGGAGTCCCTCGTCCCAGTGCCGGAGCTCGGGATTCACGCGCTGATCGAGTTCTCGAACCGGATGATGAGCGGCGTCGTCGCCGTCGTAGCACTGATCACCTTCCTGTTGCTGCTGCGCCTCAGGAAGCAGCGGCCGGAACTGTTCTGGCTGAGTTTCTCGCTCGGCATTCTCGTGCTGGTGCAGGCCGGGATCGGCGGGATCACGGTGCTGTCGAACCTCGAGTCGTACATCGTCGGGGTTCACTTCGTGATCTCCGCGGCGCTCGTCGTGCTCGCCGCTGCCCTGGTCTGGTTCGTCTACCTGCCGACCGCGCGAACCTCCGTGCGACCGGCCTGGCTGAGGCGGCTGGCCTGGCTGACCGCGGTCGTCGTCGGGATCACCGTGATCGTCGGCGTGCTCACAACCGGATCCGGCCCGCACGCCGGGGACGCAGGCACCTCGCGGAACGGGCTGCCGACGGAGCTGTTGGAGCATCTGCACGCCTGGCCGGCCTATGCGACGTTCGCGCTCACGGTGATCGTGGTGATCGCCGCCTGGCGTGGAGGCTTCATCGTGACCCGCAACCTGGCCCTTGGGCTGCTCGCGATCGAGTTCCTCCAGATCGCAGTCGGCCTCTACCAGTCCCGTAACGGCCTGCCCGCCCTCGCGGTCGGCGTCCACATGATCCTCGCCTGCCTGCTCCTGGCGGCGATGACTGCCGTCGTGCTCTCCACGACTCGCCCGCGCGACTAGCCGGAGCTGGCCCCGGGGTTCCGATGCCGGTGGACCAGAACCTCGACGAAAACGAATTCGCCGAGTAGAAGCGGAAGAGCAACGGCACCGAGAATTCGGAAGAATCCGGGTCCCAGGATTGCGGCGAACAGGGCGACAACCACGAATCCCCCGAAGAGGAACCGGCGTAAAATCGCCTGCAGTCTTCGGCGGCGCGCCACTGTTCGGCCCGTCGGGCCTCCGGGAGGGTCCGAGAACCTGAAGTCCGTTGGCGCCCCAAATAAGTTGAAGAGCGACAGCATGATTGCGAGGCAGAAGAGCACCACCGCCGCGCCCGCCAGCGCTGTTCCCCACTCGCCTTTGATCCTGCTCCCCACGATGATGAGCACCACCATTGCCACGAGCGCTCCCACTCGAACGAACGTCAAGAGCATCCGGAGCTTTGGATTCATCGCACCACCTTGGCGACAAGACTAAACCTCAGGAGACGGGTGCTCCAGTGGGCAAGTGCAGGCTTCGCTAGAACGGCAGCAACGGGTCGATCCCCACCGCGACGAACAGCAGCGTCAGATACGTAATCGAGGCGTGGAACACTCGCATCGGGGTTCCCTCGACGTGCCGGATGACCTTCGAGTACAGCCGGTGCGACTCGATAACGAACCAGCCGCCGGAGAGCACCGCGACGGCCGTGTACAGGATGCCCATCCCGGCGACCGGCACGAGCAGCAGGGAGCAGACCACGGTCGCCCAGGCGTACAGGATGACCTGCAGGCCGACCTGGGCTCTCCCCCGCACGACCGCGAGCATGGGAATCTTCGCGGCCTGGTAGTCCGTGCGGTAGCGCATCGAGAGCGGCCAGTAGTGGGGAGGGGTCCACAGGAACACGACGCCGAACAGGATGACCGGCGCCCAGCCGAGCGAACCCGTCACCGCGGCCCATCCGACGAGCACGGGGACGCATCCTGCGGCACCGCCCCAGATGATGTTCTGCGAGGTGCGGCGCTTGAGCCACAGCGAGTACACGACGACGTAGAAGACGTGCCCCGCGGCGGCCAGCGCGGCCGCGACCCAGTTCACGAGCAGGCCGAGCCACAGCGTCGACAGGATCGCCGTCGCCCAGGCGAACACGAGCGCCTCGCGGTCACTGAGCTCCCCCGTGACGAGCGGCCGCTTGCTGGTGCGCTTCATGACACGGTCGATGTCGCGGTCGATGTAGCAGTTGAACGCCCCAGCCGAGCCCGCGCTGAGACCCCCGCCGATGAGCGTGGCCACGACGAGCCAGAGGTCCGGGATGCCTCCGGCCGCGAGGAACATGACAGGGATCGTCGTGATGAGCAGCAGTTCGATGATGCGCGGTTTCGTGAGCTGCAGATAGGCCCTCGCCTTGCGGACGACACCGATGCCGGGCTGCCGAGTCCGAGTCGATACCGCCGTGTCCATCGCTCCTCATCCGCCAGCTGGGCTGCCCTCGTGCCAGTCTAAGCGACCTGTCCGTGCCGCCGTTGCGCTGCCCGGGCGGGCAACGCCGCAGTACCGGTTTCTCTATACTGAGAGGTAGCTTGCCAGCCGCAGGCACATCGACCAGGACCCCGGATACCGGAGCTGGATCGCCGTCGCGGCAGTGCCGATGATGTCCGGCGAGCGATCCGAAGTAGGTCAGCGATCGCTATCGGTCGTGCACAACGGTAAGAAGGGTCATCGATCACTCATGGCAGCACTTGACTGGGAGCCCATCGACGATCGGGCCGTTGATACGGCGCGGATTCTGGCGGCGGATGCCGTTGAAAAGGTGGGCAACGGTCATCCGGGTACGGCGATGAGTCTCGCCCCGGCCGCCTACCTGCTGTTCCAGAAGGTCATGCGCCGTGATCCGGGCGACAGCCGCTGGCTGGGACGGGACCGGTTCATCCTCTCCGCCGGTCACTCGTCGCTCACCCAGTACACGCAGTTCTATCTGGGCGGCTACGGCCTGGAGCTGGATGATCTCAAGTCCCTGCGCACCTGGGGGTCGAGGACGCCCGGCCACCCCGAGTTCGGTCACACCGACGGCATCGAGATGACCACGGGGCCGCTCGGTCAGGGGATCTCCTCTGCGGTCGGCTTCGCGTATGCCTCTCGGTACGAGCGCGGGATGTTCGACCCGGATGCTGCGGCCGGCACGAGCCCGTTCGACCACTTCGTCTACGTGATCGCGAGCGATGGAGACCTCCAGGAGGGCATCTCGAGCGAGGCGTCGTCCCTCGCGGGGCACCAGAAGCTCGGCAATCTCGTGGTGATCTACGACGACAACCAGATCTCGATCGAGGACGACACCGACATCGCCTTCACCGAGGACGTTGCCGCCCGCTACGAGGCCTACCACTGGCATGTGCAGGTGGTGGACTGGAAGAAGACCGGCGTCTACACCGAGGATGTCGCGGAGTTGAACCGCGCGATCGAGGCGGCGCAGGGCGAGACCGACCGGCCTTCGCTCATCGTTCTGCGCACGATCATCGGATGGCCCTCCCCGACCAAGCAGAACACCGGCAAGATCCACGGTTCCGCGCTGGGCGCCGAGGAGCTCGCCGCGGTGAAGAAGGTGCTGAACTTCGACCCGGATGAGCACTTCGCCGTGGAGCCGGAGGTGCTCGCCCATACTCGCAAGGCGATCGAGCGCGGGGCCGCGGCGAAGGCCGAATGGCAGAAGGGATTCGACGCCTGGGCCGCAGCCAACCCCGAGCGCAAGACGCTGCTCGACCGACTGGAATCGGGCGCACTGCCGGAAGGGGTCGAATCGGCGCTTCCGATCTTCGAGGCCGGCAAGGATGTGTCGACCCGCGCGGCGTCCGGCAAGGTCATCAACGCTCTTGCGGCGGTGGTCCCCGAGCTGTGGGGCGGCTCGGCCGATCTCGCGGAGTCGAACAACACCACGATCGAGGCCTCGAAGTCGTTCGTGCCCGCCGAGCACTCCACCCACGAGTGGGCCGGCGACAAGTACGGCAGGGTGCTGCACTTCGGCATCCGGGAGCATGCGATGGGCGCGATCATCAATGGGATCGTGCTGCACGGGCCGACTCGCCCGTTCGGCGGGACCTTCCTGATCTTCAGCGACTACATGCGCCCCGCCGTGCGCATCGCCGCACTCATGCAGATCCCCTCGATCTACGTCTGGACCCACGACTCGATCGCCCTCGGCGGTGACGGGCCTACCCACCAGCCGATCGAGCAGCTTTGGGCGCTACGCGCCATTCCCGGCCTGTCGGTGGTGCGCCCTGCTGACGCGAACGAGACCGCCCACGCCTGGCTCGCGATGCTCCAGCGGCGAGGCGGACCGGCCGGCATCGCGCTCAGCCGCCAGAACCTGCCCGTGTTCGCTCGCGGTACCGGCCAGGCCGAGGGCGACACCCTCGCCGCAGCCGAGGGCACCGCGAAGGGAGCCTACGTGCTCGCCGAGGCGCCGGGCGGAACCCCGGACGTCATCCTCATCGCCACCGGCTCCGAGGTCCAGTTCGCCCTCGAAGCCCGGGAGCAGCTGAAGTCCGACGGGGTGAACGCCCGCGTGGTCTCCGCTCCCTGCCTGGAGTGGTTCCAGGAACAGAGCGCGCAGTACCGCGAATCGGTCCTCCCGAAGGCGGTCACCGCCCGCGTTTCGGTGGAAGCAGGCCTCGCCCTGGGGTGGCGCGAATACATCGGAGACCGTGGCCGCAGCGTCTCGATCGAACACTACGGGGCCTCCGCAGACTACGAGACCCTCTACCGCGAGTTCGGCTTCACGACCGAACACGTCGTCGCCGCAGCCAAAGACTCACTCGCCGCATAGCGGCAGGTAACAAGAGAGAAGAAATGAAATGACAGACACCACCAGCCCGCTGGCCGCCCTCTCGGAGGCCGGGGTGAGCGTATGGCTCGACGACCTCTCGCGCGAGAGGATCGTCTCCGGAAGCCTCCAGAAGCTCATCGAGGACCGCCACGTCGTCGGCGTGACAACGAACCCGACGATCTTCGCGAACGCACTCGCGAAGGGCGACGACTACGATCACCAGGTCGCCGATCTCGCGAAGGCGGGGTTGAGCGCAAGCGCAGCGGTCGTCGACATCACGACACACGACGTCGCCCGCGGCTGCGATCTGTTCCGCCCGCTGTTCGATTCCACCGGCGGCAAGGACGGCCGGGTGTCGATCGAGGTCGAGCCTGCGCTCGCCCACGACACTGCGGGAACGATCGAGCAGGGCAAGATGCTGTGGACAACGGTCGACCGCCCCAACGTCATGATCAAGGTCCCGGCGACCATCGAGGGCCTTGGGGCGATCACCGAGCTCACAGCCATCGGTATCAGCGTCAATGTGACCCTGATCTTCAGCCTCGAACGCCACCGCGAGGTCATCAACGCCTACCTGGCCGGACTGGAGAAGGCGAAGGCCGCCGGAATCGACCTCTCCACCATCCGTTCGGTCGCCTCCTTCTTCGTGTCGCGCGTCGACACCGAGGTCGACAAGCGCCTTGACGCGATCGGCACTCCCGAGGCGACGGCTCTGCGCGGCAAGGCAGGCATCGCCAACGCCCGCCTGGCCTATCAGGTGTTCGAGCAGGCCTTTTCCAGCGAGCGCGCGAAGGGCCTGCTCGCCGCCGGGGCACACAAGCAGCGCCCACTGTGGGCGAGCACCGGTGTCAAGGATCCCGCCCTGCGCGACACGCTGTACGTGGAGGAGCTCGTGGCGGCGGATGTCGTCAACACCATGCCGGAGAAGACCATGGAGGCGACGTTCGAGCACGGCGAGATCCGCGGCGACACCGTCACCGGCAGTTACGGTGACGCGAACGAGGTGCTCGACGCGCTGGCCGCGCTGGGCGTGTCCTACGACGACGTGACCGCGCTGCTCGAGAAGGAGGGCATCTCCAAGTTCACGATCTCCTGGAACGAGCTGCTCGACACCGTCTCCGCGGCACTGGATGCCGCTCGCGCAGGGTCGAAGTCGTGAGTTTCGACATCACGGTCAGCGGGCCGGCCGCCGAGGCGGTCGACCGGATCGTCCCTCAGCTGGTCGCCGACCTGGTCGCGTCCAGGATCGCCGGACAGGATGCGACCCTGTGGGGTCCCGACGCCCAGTCCGAGGCGGAGAAACGTCTCGGCTGGACCGAGGCCGTCGTCGTGTCCGACCCTCTCGTGCCCGACATCATCGCGTTGCGCGACCGGCTCCACGCCGACGGCGTTGACCACATCGTGCTCGCAGGGATGGGCGGCTCGTCGCTCGCCCCGGAGGTCATCACCCGCACGGCGGGCGTCGAGCTCACGATCCTCGACACCACCTCCCCCGGCCAGGTGCTCTCCGCGCTGCACGACCGGCTGAAGAGCTCGGCGATCGTGATCTCGTCGAAGTCGGGTTCGACCGTGGAGACCGACAGCCAGAAGCGGGTGTACGAGAAGGCGTTCCGGGAAGCCGGAGTCGACCCGCTCGAGCGCATCGTGATCGTGACCGACCCCGGCTCGCCGCTCGACGTCGCGGCAAGGGCCGACGGATACCGTGTGTTCAACGCCGATCCGAACGTCGGAGGTCGCTACTCGGCGCTCACCGCATTCGGCCTCGTCCCTTCCGGCCTCGCCGGCGTCGACATCGCCGCCCTGCTGGATGAGGCGTCCTCGGTGTCCGGTCGCATCGCCGTCGACCATCCCGACAACCCCGCACTCGTGCTCGGCGCGGCGATCGCCGGAACGCGGCCGCTCAAGGACAAGCTCGGCATCGTCGCCGACGGCACCTACATCGTCGGCTTCGCGGATTGGGCGGAACAGCTCATCGCGGAGTCGACCGGCAAGCAGGGCAAGGGTCTTCTGCCGGTCGTTCTCGGCGTCACGGCGCCGGAGCTCACCGGGGATCTGCCCGACCTTCAGGTCGTGAGGCTGGTCGAGAGCGCCCGAGCGACGGAGGAGGTCGAGGAGGGCGAGATCGAGATCAGCGGCACCCTCGGCGCCCAGCTGCTCGTCTGGGAGACCGCGATCGCGGTCGCCGGCCGGCTGCTCGGCATCGACCCCTTCGATCAGCCGGATGTCGAGTCTGCGAAGAACGCCACCAGGAGCCTGCTCGACGCCCGCCCGGAGCCGGTGGATCCCGCCTTCACCGCGGACGGGATCGAGGTCAGGGCCACGGATTCCGCCCTCGCCTCCAGCGGAACACTCAGCGGCGCAATCGCCGCGCTGCTCGCCGCGCTGCCGGAGGACGGCTACCTCAGCATCCAGGCCTACCTCGACCGGGTGGACCTCCCGCAGGCGGCGAGACTCCGCGAGCTCCTTGCCGCTCGCGCGGGCCGACCCGTCACGTTCGGCTGGGGTCCTCGGTTCCTGCACTCGACCGGACAGTTCCACAAGGGCGGCCCGGCGGTCGGCGTGTTCCTGCAGCTCACCTCCATCGAGAAGGCCGACCTGGACATCCCGGACCGGCCGTTCACGTTCGGCCAGCTGATCCAGGCCCAGGCGCAGGGCGACGCATCGGTCCTCGCCGATCACGGCCGCCCCGTCCTCACGCTCACGCTGACCGACCCCGCACGCGGTCTCGACACCCTGTTCGGCGTCCTCGGCTAGCGCCGGGTCGGAGGATTCCCGTGCCACCGGTCGAGATCACGCCGGAGTTCAACCCACTCCGGTTGCCCTCCGATCGCCGCCTGAACCGCATCGCAGGGCCGAGCGCGCTCATCATCTTCGGGGTCACGGGTGACCTGTCCCGCAAGAAGCTCATGCCCGCCGTGTACGACCTCGCCAATCGCGGGCTCCTCCCCCCCGGTTTCGCACTGATCGGCTTCGCCCGGCGCGACTGGGAGACGCAGGACTTCGAGAAAGTCGTCCACGACGCCGTGAGGGACCATGCCCGCACCCCGTTCGACGAGGATGTCTGGCGCCAGCTGGCGCAGGGCATCCGGTTCGTGCAGGGAGAATTCGACGACGACGCGGCGTTCCTCCGGCTCAAGGACACGCTTCTCGAGCTCGATCAGAACCGCGGGACGATGGGCAACCACGCGTTCTATCTCTCGATCCCGCCGAAGTCGTTCCCACAGGTGACCGAGCAGCTGCGCCGATCGGGCCTGGCCGACCAGAGCGACGGGAAATGGCGCAGGGTCGTCATCGAGAAGCCCTTCGGCAGCGACCTGAAGAGCGCGCGCGAACTCAACGCCGTCGTCGAGTCGGTGTTCCCGCCGGACTCGGTGTTCCGCATCGACCACTACCTCGGCAAGGAGACGGTCCAGAACATCCTCGCGCTGCGATTCGCGAACCAGCTCTGGGAGCCGATCTGGAACGAGCGCTACGTCGACCACGTGCAGATCACGATGGCGGAAGACATCGGCGTCGGCGGCCGTGCCGGCTACTACGACGGGATCGGTGCCGCCCGCGACGTCATCCAGAACCACCTGCTCCAGCTGCTGGCACTCACCGCGATGGAGGAGCCGGTCTCCTTTGACGCGAAGGATCTCCGGGCGGAGAAGGAGAAGATCCTCTCCGCCGTCCGCGTGGGGAAGGATCTCTCGCTGGCGACGGCACGCGGCCAGTACTCGAGCGGCTGGCAGGGAGGAGAGCGGGTCATCGGCTTCCTCGAGGAGGACGGCATGAACCCGGCCTCCCACACGGAGACCTTCGCAGCCGTCCGCCTCGACATCAACACCCGCCGCTGGGCCGGGGTCCCGTTCTACCTCCGCGCCGGCAAGCGCCTCGGCCGCCGGGTCACCGAGATCGCGGTCGTGTTCAAACGCGCACCGCAGTACCTGTTCGCCGAGAGCCAGACGAGTGCACTCGGCCGGAACGCACTCGTGATCCGGGTGCAGCCGGATGAGGGTGTCACGATCCGCTTCGGTTCGAAGGTTCCCGGTGCCGGCATGCAGGTGCGCGACGTCACGATGGACTTCGGATACGGCCATGCCTTCACGGAGGCGAGCCCGGAGGCCTATGAGCGGCTCATCCTCGACGTGCTGCTCGGCGACCCCCCGCTGTTCCCCCGCCACGAGGAGGTCGAACTGAGCTGGATGATCCTCGACCCGATCGAGGAGTTCTGGGCGACGCAGGGCCAGCCGGAGCAGTACCGCCCTGGCACCTGGGGACCGAAGTCCGCTGACGAGCTTCTCGCACGCGACGGAAGGGTGTGGAGACGGCCATGATCGTCGAACTGCCGGATACCACCACGAGCCTCATCTCCAAGGCTCTCGTGAAGGTGCGCGACGAGGGCGGCGCCGTCGCGCTCGGCCGCGTTCTGACACTCGTGATCTCCACCCGGCACGGCGCGGAGGAGGAGGCCATCGAGGCCGCCAACGACGCCTCACGCGAGCATCCGATGCGCGTGATCGTGCTCTCGACGCCCAGGGAGGACGACCCGGTCCAGGGTACGAGACTCGACGCCCAGATCAGGGTCGGTGGGGATGCCGGGGCGAGCGAGGTCATCGTCCTGCACGCCTACGGTGAGACCGCGTCGAACGAAGAGGGCCTTGTCACGGGCCTGCTCCTCGCCGATGCGCCCGTCGTCGCCTGGTGGCCGGCGGAGGCTCCCCCGGTCGTCTCGGAGTCCCCGATCGGCAGGATGGCGCAGCGTCGCATCACCGACGCCGCAGCCCAGCCGAACCCGCGCGGCTACCTCGAGCACCTCGAGGACAGCTACCGCCCCGGCGACTCGGACTTCTCCTGGACCCGCCTCACGCTGTGGCGCGCCCAGCTCGCCGCGGTCCTCGACCAGCCGCCGTATGAGCCCGCGCTGGCGATCGAGGTCGTCGGGGCATCGGACTCTCCTTCCACGACCCTCCTCGCCGCCTGGCTGCAGCTCCAGCTCGGGGTACCGGCCAGGCAGATGCTCGTCGACCCATCGGGCACGAAGCCCGGGATCCACGGTGTCACGCTCCAGCGAGCGAGCGGGGAGATCCGGCTCGAGAGAACGCAACAGAACATCGTGACGCTGGTCCAGCCCGGCCAGCCGGTACACGACATCTCGTTGCCGCGCCGGAACCTCAGGGACTGCCTCGCCGAGGAGCTGCGCAGGCTCGACCCCGACGACCTGCTCGGCGCGGTGCTGCAGAACGGGCTCCGCAGCCTCGACAAGCCGACAACCGCCACGATCGACACGCTGGGCAAGGGTACGCTGTCGTCATGACCGGTGAGCGCATCGTTCTCGTCCACCCCGACCGGGCCGACCTGGTTCAGGCCGTCGTCGAGCGGTTCTTCCGGACGGTCTCCGGCGTCCTGGAGCATCGGGGCGAGGCCAATATCGTGCTGACCGGCGGAACCGTCGGAATCGCCATCCTCGCCGCGATCGGCTCCGCAACGGAGCGCGACACGCTCGACTGGACCCGCGTCCACCTGTGGTGGGGCGATGAGCGCTGGCTGCCGGCCGGCGACCCGGAGCGCAACGACAGCCAGGCGGAAGACGTGTTCCTCTCGCTCCTGCCGATGGACGCGGCGCAGATTCATCGTTTCCCGGCCTCGGATGGCGCTCTTGGCCTTGATGCTGCGGCAGCGGATTACGCTGCGGAGCTGGCGGCGAACGCGAGCGATGGGGCTGCCCTCCCCCGCTTCGACCTCGTGTTCCTCGGTGTCGGCCCGGACGGACACGTGGCATCGCTGTTCCCGGACCAGGAGGGCATCAGAGTCATCGATGCCACGGTCATCCCGGTCAGAAACTCGCCGAAGCCGCCTCCGGAGCGCCTCAGCCTCACACTGCCCGCCATCAACAGCGCGGACCGGGTCTGGCTCGCGTTGGCCGGGGCCGACAAGGCCTCAGCTCTCGGGCTGGCCCTGGCGGGCGCGAATACGATCGAAGTGCCTGCAGCGGGCGCCGAGGGCCGCCTGAGGACCGTCTTCTTCGTGGATCAGGCCGCGGCCGCGGAGATCCCCGCCGAACTCATCGCCAGCGAGTACTGAGGAGCGGGGTCGCCGCCTAGGAGGCCGTGGTCTTCCCGCGCCGTGCCCGCAGCTGCTGGAGCGCCTCGTCCAGCAGATCCGCCGCTTCCTTCTCGGTACGGCGCTCCTTCACGTAGGCCAGGTGCGTCTTGTACGGCTCGAGCTTCGCAACGGAGGGCGGATTCTCCTTGTCGCGGCCCGCGGGAAGCCCGCAGTTGGGACAGTCCAGCTGCTCCGGGATCTCCTCCGGCTCGATCGTGGCGAGGAAGTACGGGTTCAGCTCATGCCCGTTCGCGCACCAGTAGTGCACCTGAATCCGATCGGCATGGAAACCGCGATCCTGCTCGCCCATCGGGCCCGCTCCGACGCGGGAACCGCGGATCGCACTGCCACCTGACGCCACGAGCCTGCTCCTAGTTGCCTGATTGGAACTTCGTGATCAAACCGAGAACGATGATGCAGGCGACCCACACCAGGCCCAGAATGACCGTGAAACGATTGAGGTTGCGCTCGGCGACACCGGATGCTCCGAGGTTCGAGGTCGTACCGCCGCCGAACATGTCGGACAGACCGCCACCACGCCCCTTGTGCAGCAGGATGAGCAAGGTCAGCAGGAGGCTCGTGATGCCGAGCACGACCTGCAGGACGACCTGGAGAATATCCACGGGATGCAAAGCCTTTCTTGGGGGCGCTGGCCGTTGTTCAGTATAACTTGTGCGGGAGGGTCATCTCTCCCGCCCTACACGCCGACGTGACTCTGGTAGCGCGCGATGCTCGAGAACTCGTCGACATCGAGGCTCGC
>DATCXP010000218.1:0-12744 GCA_036565765.1 Terrimesophilobacter sp. | reverse complement strand
CGAAGAGCAGCGCAGCCCAGTGGTGGACCTGCCGCATGAGTAGCCCACCGCGGATGTCGAACGAGATATCCAACGAGGACGCGTACGCCGCCGACATGTCCATACCCTTGAGCGGCACGAACGAACCGTTGTACTGCACCTCGGTCATGGTCGGCTCGAAGAAGAACGTGAGGAACGTTCCGGAGAGCAGGATGGCGACGAAGCTGTACAACGCGACCTCGCCGAGCATGAACGACCAGTGGTCGGGGAAGATCTTGCGCCCGAGCTCCTTGGTGATGCCCGAAATGCTGGTGCGGTCGTCGATGTAGCTCGCCATGGCGCTCGTGAAACGCGAGCCCCGGGTCTGGGGCGCTGCCGACGCCCGTTCAGCCGTTGGTGACGGCGCGGTGGTGGTCATGAACGCTCCCAGAAGCTCGGGCCGACAGGTTCGTGGAAGTCGCTGCGCGCGACCAGGTAGCCTTCGGCATCCACGGTGATGGGTAGTTGGGGCAGTGCCCGCTTGGCCGGGCCGAAGATGACTTTGGCCTCGTGCGTGATGTCGAACTGCGACTGGTGGCACGGGCACAGCAGGTGGTGGGTGTGCTGTTCGTAGAGCGCGACCGGGCAGCCGACGTGGGTGCAGATCTTCGAGTACGCCACGATGCCCTGATAGTTCCAGTCCGCGCGCTCCGGCGAGACATTGAGGTCCTCCGGCTTGAGCCTCATGAGCAGGACAGCGGACTTCGCCTTCTCCCCGAGCCTGTCATCGGCATCCTGCAGGTTCTCCGGAATCACATGGAAGACGGAGCCGAGCGTGACATCCGACGCCTTGATCGGCATCCCGGAAGGGTCGCGGGCGAGACGGACATTCGTGTCCCAGAGCGTCTTCCTCAGCAGTGGAACGGGGTCCGCGAGGGGAGCGAGGTCACGGAACATCACGACCGCGGGGAGCGGTGAGACGACGAGGGCGCCGATGAGGCTGTTGCGGATGAGCGTCCGGCGGCCGAATCCGGACTCCTCGTTCCCGAGCCGGAACACCTCGGCCGCAGCAGCGCGCGTGGCGTCGGTGCCGCGGGTGCCGTGGCGCGCTTCGGTCCACTCGCCGTCCTTCATCAGGTTCTTCGCCCAGTAGATGGAGCCGAGCCCGATGGCGATCAGCGAGAGCGAGATGCCGACCCCGAGCATGAGGTTGTTGACCCGGATCGAGCCGGGATCGCCCGGGGTGATCGGGAAGATGATGTACGCGACGATCGCAAAAACGCTCGCGGCGATCGAGAACAGGAACAATCCGCCAACCCGGCGCTCCGCCTGCTTGTCCTTCTTCGGGTCGAGATCCGTGACCCGGGGGGACAGGTGCCGGAGTCCCGGGTTCTCGAACGCGTGCGGCGAAACGACTGCAATACCGACCGAATCCTGGCGAGGCTTGCTTTCTTCGAGCTCTGTGCCGGCCGCGGCGGTCTTGTCGCCGTCATGCTGAGCCATTGCGTTCCCTTCGGTGTGCGGTCATTGGAGCGTAAGTCAGTTGGGCCGTGCGGTGATCCAGATCGTCACGCCGACGATCGCACCGAGGCCGAAGATCCAGATGAACAGGCCCTCGGCCACCGGGCCGAGACCGCCGAGGTCGACGCCACCGGGTGAGGCGTGCTGGTTCTGGTACTTCAGGAAGCTGATGAGGTTCGCCTTGTCCTGCGGCGTGAGGTTCAGGTCGCTGAACACGGGCATGTTCTGCGGGCCGGTGACCATGGCCTCGTAGGCGTGGCGGGCGTCGACCCCGGCGAGAGCCGGAGCGAACTTGCCCTGGGTGAGTGCTCCACCGGCACCCGCGACGTTGTGGCACATCGCGCAGTTGATGCGGAAGAGCTCGGCGCCGGCCGTGACGTCACCGTCCCCGGCAAGCCACTTCTCGTCCGGGATCGCGGGGCCGGGGGCCAGACTCGCGACGTAGGCGGCGACGGCGTCGATCTGCTCCTGGGTGAACTGCGGCGGCTTTGCGGCGCCCTGCGGTCCCTGGAACGCGAGGGGCATCCGGCCGGTTCCCATCTGGAAGTCGACGGATGCGGCGCCGACACCATACAGGCTCGGCCCCTCGGTAGTCCCCTCGGCGCTCCTGCCGTGGCAGGTGGCGCAGTTCGAGGCGAAGAGCTTCTGGCCCTCCGAGATCGAGGACTGCGCTGCTGCGGTCGTCTCAGCGGAGGCGGTCGTCGTCATGAGGGCGTACGCGCCGCCGGTCGCGAGGAGGCCGATCGTGATGAGGGCGATCGAGGCGAGCGGATGGCGACGCCCGGCCGGGTGCTTGCGGCCAGCGGTCAGGGAATTAGTGCGCATTCTCTTCCTGAGTTCCTATTTGAGTACGTAGATGACCAGGAAAAGCCCGATCCACACCACATCGACGAAGTGCCAGTAGTAGGAGACGACGATGGCGCTCGTCGCTTCCTTGTGCGTGAAGTTCTTCACGCTGAATGCGCGTCCGATCACGAGGAGGAATGCGATGAGTCCGCCGATCACGTGGAGGCCGTGGAATCCGGTCGTGATGTAGAACGCCGATCCGTACGGGTTCGAGCTGAGACTGATGTGCTCGGCGACGAGATTCGCGTACTCGAAGATCTGGCCGATGACGAAAACGGAGCCCATGGCGTAGGTGAGGAAGAACCACTCGACCATGCCCCACTGGGTCGGTTTCCATCCGGTGGCGCGCGCCTGGAGCCGCTCCGCCGCGAACACCCCGAACTGGCAGGTCACCGAGGACAGCACCAGGATCGTGGTGTTCCCGAGGGCGTACCAGACGTCGAGCCGGTTGGCCTCGAAGGCCCAGAGCCCTGGTGAGGTGGAGCGCAGGGTGAAGTAGATCGCGAACAGGCCAGCGAAGAACATGACCTCGCTGCCAAGCCAGACGATCGTACCCACAGCAACGACGCTGGGCCGGTTGACGACGGGAACGCCGATGTTGTGCGAAAGAGAGGTGCTGGTCACGCTCTCCATTATGGCCGAAATCCCGCCCGAGTTTGCCATTGCAGCAGGCCAGTCTGGGCAAAAGCTAGGATCACAGCTATGTCCTTGCTTCCCAACTGGCCAGATCTGCTCACCACCCTCCTCGAGGGGCGGAATCTTTCGATCAGCGACGCGTCGTGGGCGATGCGGCAGATCATGGCGGGCGACGCGTCCTCCGCACAGCTGGCGGCGTTCCTGGTCGCACTGCGGGCGAAGGGGGAGACGGTCGATGAGATCGTCGGGTTCCGGGATGCCGTTCTCGAGTACGCGAAGCCGCTGTCGGTGGACCCGATGGCGCTCGACATCGTCGGTACCGGGGGCGACCGCTTCGGCACGGTGAACGTGTCGACGATGGCCTCGATCGTTGCGGCGGCGAGCGACATCCCCGTCATCAAGCACGGCAACAGGGCCGCGAGTTCCGCGTCGGGTTCCTCGGACGTGCTCACGGCCCTCGGCATCCGGATGGACGTGAACGAGGAGCGCGTCGCGGAGATTCTCGGAGAGGTCGGGATCACGTTCGCCTTCGCCTCCTATTTCCACCCCGGCTTCCGTCACGCCGCCGCCGTGCGCAGCGAGTTGGCGATCCCGACGGTCTTCAACTTCCTCGGCCCGCTGTGCAATCCTGCCCGCTGCGAGGCGAACGCCGTCGGGGTCGCGAACCTGGAGAAGGTGCCCTTGTTCGTTGGTGTCTTCCAGACCAGGGGGGCGACGGCACTCGTGTTCCGTGGCGACGACGGGCTCGACGAACTGACGACGACCGGGCACAGCCACATCTGGGAGGTGTCGCGGGGAGCGGTGACCGAGCACGACCTCGACCCCGCCGAGCTGGGCATCCCGCGCGCGAACCTCTCCGACCTGCTGGGGGGCGATGCGGACCACAATGCCGCGGTCGCGCGGAATGTGTTCGCCGGGGAGTCGGGTCCAGTGCGCGACATCGTGCTGCTGAATGCCGCGGCCGGCCTGGTCGCCTTCGATTTGGCGCAGAATCCGGCCGAAGTGCAGCGCTCCATCGTCGAGCGGTTCAGTGCCAAGCTCGATGTCGCAGCGGAGGCGATCGATTCCGGTGCCGCGGCGCGCAAGCTCGACGATTGGGTCGCGGCGACCCAGCGCTGACCGGTTCTAGGGTTCGACCCAGTCGAACGTCTTCGTGACGGCTTTCCGCCAGTCCCGCAGCAGGCGGTCGCGATCCTCCTCCGGCATGCTCGGCAGCCAGCGCGAGTGCTCCTGCCAGTTCCCGCGGAGCTCGTCGACACCGGCCCAGAACCCGACGGCGAGGCCGGCGGCGTAGGCGGCGCCGAGCGCCGTCGTCTCGGCGACGACCGGGCGGATGACGGGGACGCCGAGGATATCGGCCTGGAATTGCATGAGAAGCTCGTTGCCGACCATTCCTCCGTCGACCTTGAGCTCGGTGAGCGGGATGCCGGTGTCGGCATTCGCCGCCTCCAGGACGTCCCGCGTCTGGAACGCCGTGGCCTCGAGCGCCGCACGCGCCAGATGGCCCTTGTTCACGAAGCGGGTGAGACCGAGCAGCGCGCCGCGGGCATCCGGTCGCCAGTACGGCGCGAACAGCCCCGAGAACGCCGGAACGAAGTAGGCGCCGCCGTTGTCGTCGACGGTGCGGGCGAGCGCCTCGACATCCTTCGCGTTCTCGATGATGCCGAGGTTGTCGCGCAGCCACTGGATGAGCGAGCCGGTGACCGCGATCGAGCCCTCGAGAGCGTAGTGCGGGGCGGCGTCGCCGAGCCGGTATGCCACCGTCGTGATCAGCCCGTTGTCGGAGGAGACGACCCGCTCGCCCGTGCCGACGATGAGGAAATTGCCGGTTCCGTAGGTGTTCTTCGCCTCGCCGGCGTCGAACGCCGCCTGGCCGAACGTCGCCGCCTGCTGGTCGCCGAGCATGCCGGCGATCGGGACCTCGCGCAACAGGCTGTCGCCGTTGGCCGTGCCATAGCGCTCCGAGGAGCTGCGGATCTCGGGCAGCAGGGCGCGCGGAATGCCGAACGCCTCCAGAAGTTCGGCGTCCCACTGGAGCGTTCTGAGATCCATCAGGAGCGTCCTGGACGCATTTGTGGCGTCGGTGACGTGCACTCCGCCATCCGGTCCGCCGGTGAGGTTCCAGAGCACCCAGGTGTCCATCGTCCCGAACAGGAGCCGCCCGGTTTCGGCCCGTGCGCGGGCCCCTTCGACGTTCTCGAGGAGCCAGGCGATCTTCGTCGCGGAGAAGTATGTGCTGAGCGGAAGACCGGTCTTCTCCCGGAATCGGTCGAGTCCGCCGCCCCTGGCCAGCCGGTCGACGAGCGGCTGCGTCCTGGTGTCCTGCCAGACGATCGCGTTCGCGATCGGGGTGCCGGTCGCCTTGTCCCAGAGCACCGTGGTCTCCCGCTGATTGGTGATCCCGATCGCCGCGATGCTGTGCCGGGTCACATTCGCCTTCGCCAGTGCCTCGCCGATGACCTGCCGGGTGTTGTCCCAGATCTCGACCGCATCGTGCTCGACCCAGCCGGCGCGGGGGAGGATCTGCCGGTGCTCGCGCTGCCCGGAGGAGACGACGGAGCCGGAGCGGTCGAACAGGATGGCGCGGGTGCTCGTCGTGCCCTGGTCGAGCGCGATGATGTACTTCTCGGTCATGATGCGGTCACCAGACTGTCGGGGCCGAGCTCGGCGACGCTGGTGTGGCCGCTCAGCCCGAGTGCGAGGTCGAACTCGGCGATGAGGTTCCTCAACACCTCATAGCTGCCGCGCTCGCCTCCCACCGCGAGACCGTAGACGTAGGGCCTTCCCACCAGCACCGCTGCGGCTCCCAGCGCGAGCGCCTTGAGAATGTCGGAGCCTCCGCGCACTCCGCTGTCGAAGAGCACGGGCACGCGGCCGTTCACGGCCTCCACGATCGCGGGAAGCGCGTTGAGAGAGCCGATCGCTCCGTCGAGCTGGCGCCCGCCGTGGTTGGAGACCACGATGCCGTCGACGCCGGCCGCGATCGCCCGTTTCGCGTCATCCGGATGCTGAATGCCCTTGAGCACGATCGGCAGGCTCGTGTGCTCCCGCGCGAGAGCGAGGTCCGGCCAGGTGAGCGACGAGCGGGAGAACACGTCGAGGAAGGTCTCCACGGCGGTGCGGGGCTCCCCGGATCGCAGGTTCTGCAGGAAGCCTCCAGGGTAGTTGCGAGTCATGTCGACGAGAGTACGGATGGCGCTCGGCGTTATCCTCGGCCCGGGACCGTTCGACGGCGCGGCCATCCGGTCGCGCACGAGCCCACGGAACACCGGGTCGCTCGTGTACTGGGCGAGCCCCAGGCCGTGGATGAACGGCAGGTAGGCGAGGTCGAGGTCTCGAGGCCGCCAGCCGAGCAGGTGGGTGTCCAGTGTGATCACGATCGCTTGCGCGCCGCTCGCCTCCGCACGGCGGAGCAGGCTGGCGACGAGCTCGTCGGAGCTGCTCCAGTACAGCTGGAACCAGCGTGGGGCGTCGCCCATCACGGCCGCGGTCTGCTCCATGGTGCGCGAGGACTGGTTCGAGAAGATGTAAGGAATGCCCAACTCGGCCGTAGCCCGGGCGACGGCGAGATCCGCGTCGCGGTGGACCAGCTCCAGAACGCCGACCGGTGCGGCGATGACCGGGGCAGGGTAGTGGTGGCCGAACAATTCGATGCCGAGATCGCGTTTCGAGACGTCGCGCAGCATCCGTGGGACTATCCGCCAGCGGTCGAACGCGGAGCGGTTCGCCTCCGCGGTCGCCTCGCGGCCGCTGGAACCGGCGACATAGGCCCAGGCCGCGGGGGACATGCAACGCTGGGCGGCGGATTCGAGTGCTGCCCAGCCGGTCGGCACCGCGGGGAGGCGGCCGCTCGCGCCGTGCCGGTAGATCGTGGACTGGGTGTCCCGGCCGACGCTGGCCGGGGGCGTGATCTGCATCTGGCTGCCCTTCGCTTGGTTTCACTGTAGTGGGCCTCCTGCTCCAGTATTCTTCGGGCTCAATTGCAGGATCGGCGCGTATCATCGCGCCATGGTCAGGACGAAGAAGCCTGGCAGGGGGAGCGGTTTTCGGCGCCCCTTCGACTGGCTGAACCGAAAGTTGTTACCCGTGATCGGCCCTCCGCCGCTCGGTCCGTGGGAGGCGAGTGACGGGCAGCCGGTTGGCGTCTGCCCCATCTGCGGGCATGAGTTGCGTGAGCACACCCTCGACAGTTCGACCGACAATCCGGTTCTCAACTGCCCGGTGGCACACCCGGCGATCTATGAGCACGATCCGGCATCCCCACTCAATGAGCTGGGAATGCCGAAGCGCTCAGACCTTGGCTGATGTCCGCGCCTTTCGGTACTCTGTCACCGATGGTTCTAGACACAGCTGCGCTCGAATGGATACTCGACGCCGATCCGGCGCTGCGCTGGCAGGTCGAGCGCGACCTCGCCGGGGCACCGGACGAGGCCTGGAAGGCTACCCGCGCCAGCATCGCGACCGAGGGCTTCGGCGCGAGGTTGCTCGCGTTGCAGGATGCCGACGGTCAGTGGGCGGGAGGAGCGTACTTCCCGAAGGATTTCGACTTCGGCGGCCCCGAGGCGGCCGAGGGTGCAGGGCAGCCGTGGACCGCGACGACGTGGGCGCTCAATGCGCTCCGCGAGTGGGGTCTGGACGCCGCTGCCCTTGCCGGTACCGCAGACTTGCTCACGGCGAACAGCCGCTGGGAGTACGAGGATCTGCCGTACTGGAGTGGTGAGGTCGACTGCTGCATCAACGGCTACACCCTCGCGAACGGCGCATGGCTCGGCGCGGATGTCACGGGTCTTGCGCAATGGTTCATCGACCACCAGATGGCCGAGGGCGGCTGGAACTGCGAATGGGTGGGGGGCTCGACCCGGTCATCCTTCCACTCCACGCTCAACTCGCTCAAAGGCCTCCTCCACCACGAGATCGTGACGGGAGGCAGCGATGAGCTTCGTGCGGCTCGGCGGGCGGGGGAGGAGTATCTGCTGCAGCGCCGCCTGATGTTCACGGCGTCAACGGGCGAACTGGTCGGGCCATGGGTACTGCAGTTCGCGTACCCGTTCCGCTGGCTGTACAGCGTTCTGAACGCGGCCGACTACTTCCGAGCGGCGACACTGCACGACGGTGCGACTCCTGACCCGCGAATCGCGGGAGCGGTCGAGGCGATCCGCGCCGCCCGGCGGGCCGACGGCACCTGGCTGCAGGAGCGCCGCCATCCCGGGCGGGTGTGGTTCGACGTCGACGTCCCTCCCGGCGAGCCGTCGAAGTGGCTCACGTTCTACGCAACACGGGTGCTCGCGTGGTGGGATGGGGCGGGAACGATCATTCCTTGCGTGAAGGCCGGGCTGTGAAGCAACTGCGGGGGATCGACCGGGGTCGGTTGAGCGGGCATGACAGCGTCCTTCCTTCGGTTCGCCCTGAGTATCCCGTCGGCCTCTGACACTGCAACCAGCACCGCCAGTCGGCTCGCACCGGCATTCACGTCGCTCATCTTGAAGAAATCTGCGAAGCGGTGTCGGATTAGGGGAGAGCTGTTCGTAGCAGGGGTGAGCGGCCGCCCAGGAGGGGCGCCCGAAATCAGAGGAGATGATTCGAGATGCAGTACCTGATTTCCGTGATCGACGACGGGCAGGCCGTGGCCGCCCAAAGGACCGACTCCGCCACCCAGGCCGAGATGGCTTCGATCGACGTGTTCAACGACCGGCTTCAGGCGGAGGGCCACTGGGTCTTCGCGGGAGGACTCGCTTCGCCCGACACGGCCACGGTCATCGACAACAGAGAGGTGGAGGCTGTGTTCACCGACGGCCCATTCCTGGAGTCGAAGGAATACCTCGCCGGTTTCTGGATCATCCAGGCCCCCGACACGGATGCGGCGCTGAGGCTCGCCGCCGAGGGGTCGAAGGCCTGCAATCGGAAGGTCGAGGTTCGGCCGTTCCTCTGAGCAGGGAACGCCACGAGAACAGGAGGAATGAGATGACCCAGTACCTGATCGCGTTCTACGATCCGCCGGGTATTCCGGAGGCAGAGCTATCCGAAGCGGCCCGGGACGGCGCGGCCCTCGTGCGCGAGGCGCGTGCCGCCGGAGTCTGGGTCTTCGGTGGTGGTCTGAGAGACCCAGGCGGGGCGGCTGTCGTCGCACCCGACGGCGCCGTCACCGACGGCCCGTTCCCCGAGAGCAAGGAACTGCTCGCCGGCTTCGGCGTCGTCGATGTGCCCTCACGCGAGGAGGCCCTGAAGTGGGCGGAGAAGATCGCCGTGGCCTGCCGCTGTCCCCAGGAGGTCCGCGAGTTCCTGCCCGACCCGACGATCGAGGAGAAGTGACCATGACGCAGTACCTGCTATCGGTCTTCGGACCGGACGACATGAGCGAGTTCGGCAGCTACCCGGACGAGGAGACGATGGTGAAGGCCATGGCCGACACCGCCGCCTTCAATGAGCGGCTACAGGCAGCAGGCCACTACATCTATGCCAACGGCCTCGCCTCGGCGACGACCGCGACCGTGGTCGACGGCCAGAGCGAGACTCCGGGCTTCACCGATGGTCCGTATCTGGAGTCGAAGGAGCACCTTGGCGGCTTCTGGATCATCGAGGCGGCCGACCTGGACCAGGCTCTTGCGCTCGCCGCCGAAGCCTCGAAGGCATGCCAGCGCAAGGTCGAGGTCCGGCCGTTCCAGTGACCCGGATCGACGAGGCGATCACCCGGGCCCACCAGGACGAGTGGGCGCGGGTGATCGCTTCCCTGACCAAGCGTTTCGGTGATCTCGACATCGCCGAGGAGGCAGCGGCCGAGGCGTTCGCGACCGCCGTCGAGCGGTGGCCGGCCAGCGGCATTCCCCCCAATCCTGGCGCCTGGCTGACCACCACAGCCAACCGCAAGGCCATCGACCGGATCCGGCGCGAGAACAAGCGCGGTGACAAGCACAGGGAGGCTCACCTGCTGCACGACGATGAGCCGCCCGAGCCTCTCGGCGCCATCGACGACGATCGACTCCGCCTCATCTTCAGCTGCTGTCATCCGGCGCTCTCGATGGAGGCAAGGGTGGCGCTGACGCTGCGCATGGTAGGCGGTCTGACCGTGCCCCAGATCGCGCGGGCCTTCCTCGTGCAGGAGGGCGCAATGGGACAGCGGATCACCCGCGCGAAGGCCAAGATCAAGGCCGCTCGAATACCCTTTCGGGTGCCGTCCTCGCAGGATCTCGCCCCTCGCGTCTCAGGAGTACTCGCCGTCCTCTTCCTTGTCTTCAACGAGGGCTACCTGGCGACCGGCGCCGACACCGATCCCGTGCGTGACGACCTCACGGCCGAGGCGATCCGGCTCACTCGCCTGATCCGGGCTCTCATGCCGGAGGATGGTGAGGTGGCCGGGTTGCTGGCGCTCATGCTCCTCACCGAGGCACGCCGCGCAGCCCGCGTATCGGAGAGCGGCGAACTGGTCACTCTCGATGAACAGGACCGTGGCGCCTGGGACGCGACGCTCATCGCCGAGGGCCACCAGTTGGTGCGCGAGCGCCTGGCAGCCGGAACGGTTCCCGGTCGCTACCAGATCCTCGCAGCGATCAACGCCGTGCACACCTCCGCTCGCGAAGCACGCGACACCGACTGGTCGCAGATCCTCGCCCTCTACGACCAACTCGTCCGGGTACAACCCTCGCCGGTCATCGCCCTCAATCGGGCCATCGCGGTCGCCGAGATCGACGGTCCGCAGGTTGCGCTTGCGGCCGTCGACCGTCTGGAGCAGGAGTTGGCCGGCTATCACGCCTACCACGCCACCCGCGCCGACCTGCTCCGACGTCTGAGCCGCAGCCAGGAGTCGCGCGCGGCCTACGACAGAGCCATCGCCCTGGCGGGCAACACGGCCGAGACTGTCTACCTCACGCGCCGCCGGGACCAGCTGCGGAGCTGACCACGGGGCGCCCGGTGGGCTCACGCTGGACGAGTGGTCGCGGGCGTCGCTGCCCGAGGAGCACTCCTCCGACGACGAGTAGCGCGCCGATCGCCTGGCGCGGCCCGAACGGCTCCGCGGCGAGCACAATCCCGAGCAGCACACCGGTCACCGGATTCAGCAGCCCGACCAGGCCGACGATTCCTGCCGGCAGATGGCGCAGTCCAGCGAACCACGCGATGTAGGCGATGGCGGTCGCAACGACCGTCACATACCCGAAGGCGACCAGCTCCGATGCGCCAAGGGGTGGGGGAGCGCCCTCGATCAGGAGGGCGAAGGGGAGGAGGAGCACGCCGCCGCCGACCAGCTGCCAGGAGGTTACGGCGATGATCGACTCGGATGCTGCCCAGCGCTTGGTCAGCACGAAGCCGACCGAAGACATCAGCATTGCCGCAAGCGAGGCGATCACGCCCCACGGCGAAACCGCCGCGCCGCCCTGGAGAAGCAACAGGCAGACGCCGGTGAAGCCGACCACGGCGCCGATCACCGCGAATATCGTCGGCCGCTCCGCCAGCAGCGGCCAGGCGAGGAGCATCAGCACTCCCGCAGAGGTCGCCATGATCGTCGAGGCCAGGCTGGAAGGCAGAAGTTGCGAGGCGAGGTAGACGAGCACGAAGAACGCGCCGACGTTGAGGGTCCCGAGCACGAGAGACTTCCACCACCATGAGCCATGGGGCAGCCTGCGCGCGATGAGCAGCAGGATGACGCCCGCTGGCAGGGCGCGAAAGGCAGCACCCCAGAGCGGTTCGTCCGCCGGCAGGAATTGCCGGGTGACGAAGTAGGTGGAACCCCAGGCGATCGGTGCGATCGCCGTGATGAGCAGCCATCGCCATCTAACTTCCATGGAAGCTATTATACCTTCCATGGAAGCTATAATGTTCGGGTGACCGATATCCGAGATCGTGTGGCCAGGATCCAGGCCGAGTGGCGGCGAGAACGGCCTGACCTCGACGTCGCCCCGCAGGGAGTGATCGGGCGACTGCATCGACTCGCGGCCTGCCTCACGGACGAACTCGTCGCGGTGTACGCACGCCACGGCCTGGGGGAGGGGGAGTTCGACGTGCTGGCGGCTCTGCGACGCGCCGGGGCGCCGTTCGAGCGCGCACCAGGTCAGCTCGCCGAGCACACCATGGTGACGACGGGCGCGATGACCAAGCGGATCGACCGACTCGTCGATGCGGGGCTCGTTGAGCGACGCACCGCGGCAGGCGATCGGCGCCGGCGCATCGTCGCACTGACACCGGCCGGACTTTCGGCCATTGACGCTGCTTTCACGGAGCACATGGCCAACGAACGGAGGCTGGTCGATCAGCTCTCGACTGAGGATCGAGAAGCGCTCGAGGCGATTCTCGGACGGTGGCTGCGCTACTACGAGAATCCGTCGGCACTTCGGTAGGCCGATGGGGACGCTCAGGGATTCAAGCCCAGGGTGGCGAGTCGCTCGCGGTACTCCTCGGAGGTCAGCTCACCCTTGGCGTATCGCTCATCCAGGATCTGCTTCGGGGACGGCGCGCCGTTGTCGCGGGTGCCAGAGTCGGCAACTGCAGATTGCCGAGAAGAACTCGAGGAATCTCGAAGCAGGACAGCGATAAGGATGACGATCCCGACGAGGACCAGCACGCCGAATACCCAGCCCCACAATCCGATTCCGTAGTTGCCCCACATCATGAGAATCCTCCTGAAAGACGTCGGCCGGTCGCCCGCTTTCAGTATCAGTTCCCTGCTGCCGGGAGGGGAGGGCCTTAAGTCCTGTGAGGCGCAGTCGAAGTGGTGTTCACCTACTGGTGAAGACCGTTATCCGTTTTCACACACCGGCAGGGCAAGCCCCGCGAAAGCGGCGGTCGGCGACAAGC
>DATCXP010000212.1:0-5142 GCA_036565765.1 Terrimesophilobacter sp. | reverse complement strand
GGAGACGCTCTCGGTCTCCGGCATCCTGCTCGCCAAGAGCTTCAACCAGCAGGCGGCGGAGGTCGGCCGCTACGGTGCGGAGAACGACAATCAGGTGAGGCTCCAGGTCCGCCAGCAGATGAGCGGTCAGTGGTTCTTCGCGACAGTGCAGATCTTCCTGGCGATCATCCCGGCCATCATCTACCTGTGCGCCGCATGGCTGATCCTCGGCGAGGTGCCGGTGACCGCAGGAACGATTGTCGCGTTCACGACCGTGCAGGCCAGACTCATGTTCCCGCTGCTCGGACTCATGCGGGTCGCGCTGGACCTGCAGACCTCCGGGGCACTGTTCGCGCGCATCTTCGAATACCTCGACCTGGTGCCGGCGATCGTCGATGCGGAGGATGCCAGAAGGGTCTCCGCCGCCCCGAATCTCGGGAAGGTGGAATTCGACAACGTCGTGTTCGGCTACCCGGACCCGAGCGGAGCGGCGAACCCGACGCTCAAGGGCGTCTCGTTCACGATCCAGCCGGGTCAGTTCGCTGCGTTCGTCGGGCCGTCCGGGGCGGGGAAGACGACGATCTCCTATCTGATCCCACGCTTCCACGATGTGACGCGCGGGCGGGTGCTGTTCGCCGGAGACGACGTCAGGAACCTCAGGCAGGAGTCGCTGCTCGAGAACATCGGCATCGTGAGCCAGGAGACCTACCTGTTCCACGCGACGATCGGTGACAACCTGCGCTACGCGAAGCCGGGCGCGGATGCCGCGGCCCTCGAGCGCGCCTGTCGCGCCGCCAACATCCACGACACCATCGCGTCGTTCCCGGATGGCTACGACACGATCGTCGGCGAGCGCGGCTACCGGCTGAGCGGTGGTGAGAAGCAGCGCATCGCGATCGCGCGCGTGCTGCTCAAGGATCCCGCGGTGCTCATCCTCGATGAGGCGACGAGCGCGCTCGACTCGATCTCGGAGCGTGTCGTGCAGCAGGCGCTCGACGCGGCGAGCCGCGGAAGGACGACGATCGCGATCGCCCATCGCCTGTCGACGATCGTGGCCGCCGACGTGATCTTCGTCATCGAGGCAGGGGAGATCGTCGAGCGCGGAACCCATGCCGAGCTCATGGCGGCAGGCGGGGCTTATGCGCGCCTCTATGCGGAGCAGGTCAGAGCCCGCTGAGGGCACTGCTCCGATCAGTCGCCTCCCGACCGCCGAGACGGCGGTCGGCGCTGGCGACACGCGAAGGCCAGAAATGGCCTTCGCCCTATGTGTCGCGCGCACCTCAGGGAGCGGGTGGATTACCGCCCCCTGAGGAGCCGACGCAGTCGGCGTCTCGAAGGGGGCTGAACCGTCACTGGAGATCTGCGCGAGGCTGCGTGACAAGCAGATCCGCAAGGGCGAGGATCGCCGCCGCGGCGGGGTCGGCCGGATGCGAGAGAACGACCGGCTTCCCGTTGTCGCCGCCCACGCGCAGTGAGAGGCTGAGCGGGATCGAGGCGAGCAGGGGCACCTCGAGTCTGGCCGCGGCATCCGCGCCGCCACCGCTGCCGAACAGCTCGAGCACCGTGCCATCCGGCTGGGTGAGCCCGGCCATGTTCTCGATCACGCCGATGACCCTCTGGCCGGTCTTGCGGGCGACGAGACCGCTGCGCTCGGCGACATCCGCCGCGGCGGTCTGCGGCGTCGTCACGACGATGACCTCGGCCTGGGGGAGGAGCTGTCCGATCGAGATCGCGACGTCACCGGTGCCAGGAGGGAGGTCGAGCAGAAGGATGTCCAGGTCGCCGAAGTACACGTCGCTCAGGAACTGGTTGATCGTGCGGTGCAGCATGGGTCCGCGCCAGGCGACGGCGGTGCCGGCGGAACCAGAGGCCGGGTCGAGGAACATCCCGATCGAGATCGCCTTCACCTCGTGGCCGATCGGCGGGAGCATCATGTCGCCGACGCGCGTCGGCCGCTCTCCGGCGATCCCGAGAAGACCGGGAATCGAGAAGCCGAAGACATCGGCGTCAACGATGCCGACTTTCAGGCCGCGAGCGGCGAGGGCGACCCCGAGGTTCGCGGTGATGGTCGATTTCCCGACACCGCCCTTCCCGCTCGTGATCGCGACGATTCTGGTGGGGGAGTCCGGCCCGAACTGCACACCGCGCTTCGAACCATGCAGGCGCTCGGTGAGCGCCGTGCGCTCGGCGACCGTCATGACCGAGACGTTGACGGTGACCTCCGTGACATCGGGCACGGAGGCGGCGGCCCTGCGCACATCGCTCTCGATGCGATCGGCGGCGGGACATCCGACGATCGTGAGCTTCACGCCGATCGTGGCGTGGCCGTCCTCGAACTCGACGTAATCGACCATGTCCAGCTCAGTGATCGGCTTGCGGATCTCCGGGTCGATGACGTGGCTGAGCGCCTGGCGAAGTGCGTCAGCTGTCGTCAAGCTCCATCACCAGAGGGCTCTGGCTTGTCGCGGTCGAGCTCCTCGAGCAGCGATCGCAGCTCCGCGCGGATGAAGTCCTTGCTCGCGAGCTCGCGCACGACGAGCCGCAGAGCGACCACCTCTCTGGCGAGATACTCGGTGTCGGCGAGATTGCGCTCCGCGCGCTGCCGGTCCTGCTCGATCTGCACCCGATCGCGGTCATCCTGCCGGTTCTGGGCGAGCAGGATGAGCGGGGCGGCGTAGGAAGCCTGCAGCGAGAGGATGAGCGTGAGCGCCGTGAATCCGAGCGCTGCAGAGTCGAACCGCCAGGGCTCCGGTGCGAGAACGTTGTAGGTCAGCCAGGCGGCGCAGAACACGGTGAGGAAGAAGAGGAACCACGGAGTCCCCATCGCGCGCGCAACGCCCTCGGTGAACCTGCCGAAGCGATCGCGCGGCTCCAGGCGGGGAACGAAATAGCTGCGAAGCCCCTTCGGCGAATCGAGCCGGGCGTCAGTGCGACGGGCCATTGACGTTCCTCCTTCCTGGTGTGCTTGCGGTCTGGCTGATGATCTCGAGCGGGCTGGTATCGGCGCGCAGGAGTTTCGCCGGTTCACTCTCGTCGTGACTTCGCCAGTCGTCCGGCAGCAGATAGTCGAGGACATCGTCAATGGTCACCACCCCGACGAGTCGGTGGTTGTCATCGACGACGGGCACGGAGACCAGGTCGTAGCTGGCCAGGATGCGGCTGACCTCCGCAGCGGAGGTGTCCGCCCTGACCGGGTCGAGCTTCTGGTCCAGCAGCGTGCCAAGACGTTCCATCGGGGGGTAGCGCAGCATCCGCTGGAAGTGCACCATCCCGAGAAACCGGCCGGTCGGCGCCTCGTACGGCGGCAGCGTCACGCACACCGCCGCGCCGAGCGCAGGCGCGAGATCGTGACGGCGGATGAGCGCGAGACCCTCCGCGACGGTCGTATCGGCCGAGACGATGACCGGCTCGGTCGTCATGAGGCCGCCCGCCGTATCCGGGGCGTAGGCGAGGAGCATGCGGACATCCTCGGCCTCCTCCGGCTGCATGAGCTCGAGCAGCGCCTCGCCGCGCTCCTCGCTGAGCTGGGCGATGAGATCGGCGGCGTCGTCCGGCTGCATCTGGTCGAGAACGTCGGCGGCGCGGTCGTCCTCGAGCTGGTTCAGGATCTCGACCTGCTCGCTCTCCGGCATCTCCTCGAGAACGTCGGCCAGGCGCTCATCGCTCAGTTCTTCTGCAACCTCGAGCATGCGCTGCTCGGGAAGGTCGAGCAGGGCGTTCGCGAGGTCGGCAGGGAGCAGGTCCTCATACGTCGCCAGGAGCTGGCTCGCGGACTGCGGCTCGCCCTCGTTCGCCTTCTCGGCGACATCCGACCAGGCGGCGAACACGGTGTGGCCCTTCGCGAACGGCGACGCGCTCGTCTTCGGACGGCGCAGGAACAGCTCGCGCACCTCCCATTCGCCCTGGGAGCTCTCCTCGATCGCGACATCCTCGATCGTCGCGACCCCCGAGCCGTCCGTGAACGTGACGACGCGGCCCAGCATCTCGGCGATCACGCGGACCTCCCCGCCGCGCTGCACGAAGCGCCGGAGATTGATGAGGCCGGTAGTGATGATCTGACCGCTGCCGATGCTCGTGACGCGCCCGATCGACAGGAAGATGCGGCGACGGCCGGGAACCTCGACGACGAGTCCGACGACGCGCGGTGACTGTTTGCGCCGGTACACGACGAGCACGTCGCGGACTCGGCCGACCCGATCCCCGACGGGGTCGAAAACGGCGCACCCGACCAAGCGGGCTACGAAGACTCTCGCGGCGCTCACGGTACAACCCTAGCCTTCGCATGGAAGAATGGTCCGGTGAGCAACCAGCGCGGATTTTCGAGTCGCCCGGCGACGTTCCCGACCCTGCCGAGGGGGGATGTCCTGGGCACCTACGAGACCTACGACGAAGCTCAGGCGATCGTCGACCGTCTTGCCAGGGCGGAGTTCCCGGTGAAGCAGGTGTCGATCGTCGGGAGCGACCTGCGGACCGTAGAACGCGTGACGGGCAAGATGACCTACGGTCGTGCGGCGATCGCCGGCGCTGCGAGCGGCGCGTGGTTCGGGCTCTTCCTCGGGCTTCTGCTGTTCATCTTCTCGCCGTCCCAGAACGCGATCCTGTACGTCGGCGCGGCCGTGCTGATCGGGGCAGGCTTCGGGATGCTGTTCGGCATCGTGAGCTACGCCCTCAACCGTCGGCGGCGGGACTTCACGTCCATCCATCAGGTGATCGCTGCGAAGTACGAGATCATGATCGACCCGACGCTCACGATCCGCGCTCAGGAACTGCTCGCGAGGCCGGCGAGTGAGTAACGACGACCGCGAATTCATGCGGAATTACAAGACCAACAGCCCGGACCTGCTGAAGGCCTACGCCGATTTCAGCGGAGCAGTCTTCGCCGAGGAAGGCCGCGAGATCCCGAAGAAGTACCGGGAGCTCATGGCGCTGGCTGTCGCGGTGTCGAAGCAGTGCCCATACTGCATCGAATCCCACACGAAGGCAGCAGTGCGGGCGGGCGCGACGGAAGGTGAGCTTGCCGAGGCGGCCTGGGTGTCAGCCGCTCTCGGTGCCGGCGCCTCCTACACGCACGGTCGCCTCGTGTTCAAGGCCGCCGCTCCGCACGAGCACTGAGTCTCGCGACGTTGCCGAGGGCCGGGACGACCCTCGGCGCTGGCACGGCTT
>DATCXP010000175.1:0-12351 GCA_036565765.1 Terrimesophilobacter sp. | reverse complement strand
CTGCCACGGATTTTCGGTCCGCTCCCCCCATCACCGCGTGCTGGAGCCCTGCCGCCTCGGGATTCGAGGTCGCGGCCAGCACGAACACCCCCTTGCCAGTGGCCAGGGCCAGCGCCATCGGGGGTTCGATCGAGCCGACGCCCATGTAGGCGCCCAAGGTCACCGCGTCGCACTCCAGGGAGCTGCCGGGGGTCAACCAGGCCTGCCCGTAGGCTTCGACACTCGATCCGAGATCGCCGCGCTTGGCGTCGGCGATGACGAGCAGCCCAGCGTTCCGCGCGGCAGCCAGCACCGACTCCAGGGCCGCATAGCCGGCTGCGCCGTGCCGTTCGAAGAAGGCCACCTGGGGTTTCACGATGCCCACCGCCCCGGCACTGGCGTCAACCACCCGCAGCCCGAATTCACGGAGCCCATCCGGGCTGTCCGGCAGGCGCCACTCCTCGAGAAGCCACCGGTGCGGATCGATGCCCACGCAGAGCGGCCCGAACCGGGCGAAGGCCTCACCGAGCCGCGCGCCGAAGGTCGGCGCCGCGGCGTTCGGCTCAGCCAACGTTCTCCCATCGCCCCGAGTGGTGCGCCACCGCTGGTCGCCTCACCGTGCGACCAGGGCCAGACGCTCTGCCCGGTCGGCGGCGTAATCCTGCAGCGACCGCACCTGGAAACCGTGGCGGATCGCCTCGACCGAGGCAACAGCCGCGCCGAGCTGCGCGATGGTGGTGAACAGCGGCTTGTCCGCCGCGACCGTCGCCGTGCGGATCTCGTACCCGTCCGCGCGGGCGCTCCGACCGCTCGGGGTGTTGATCACGACGTCCACCTCGCCGGCGTTGATGAGTTCGACAATCGAGGGCTCGTCGCCGTCCTGCCGTTCGCCGAGTCCGTACTTGCGCACCACCCGAGCCTCGATGCCGTTGCGGGCCAGAACTTCCGCCGTGCCCTCGGTGGCCAGAATGGTGAAGCCGAGTTGCCGCAACCGGAGCACCGGCAGGATGATCGAACGCTTGTCCCGGTCGGCGACCGAGACGAAGACCGCACCGCTCGCCGGCAATCCGCCGTACGCGGCCGCCTGGCTCTTCGCGAACGCCTTCGGGAAGTTCGAGTCGATCCCCATGACCTCCCCCGTCGAGCGCATCTCCGGGCCGAGGATCGAGTCGACGATCTTTCCCTCTCTCGTCCTGAACCGCTTGAACGGCAGCACCGCCTCCTTCACCGCGACCGGTGAGTCCATCGGAACGTGGAGGCCGTCGATCTCCGGCAGCATCCCGCTGCCCACGAGGGTTCTGATGCTCGTGCCGACCATGATGAGCGCTGCCGCCTTCGCGAGTGGGATGCCGAGCGCCTTCGACACGAACGGCACGGTCCTCGACGCGCGCGGATTCGCCTCGAGCACGTACAGTACGCCCTGACCGATCGCGAACTGCACGTTGAGAAGTCCCCGAACGCCGACCCCGCGGGCGATCGCCTCGGTGGCGGAACGCACCTCGTCGATCACCGTGCGCCCGAGCGTCACGGGAGGCAGGGTGCAGCTCGAGTCGCCGGAGTGGATCCCGGCCTCCTCGAGGTGCTCCATGATCCCGCCGATGTACAGTTCCGTGCCGTCGAACAGCGCGTCGACGTCGATCTCGATCGCGTCGTCGAGAAAACGATCGACGAGAAGCGGGAGCCCCGGCGCGATGATCGCCTGGTCCGCGACACGCGCGAAGTAGGTGCCCATCGACTCCGTGTCGTAGACGATCTCCATTCCGCGGCCGCCGAGCACGAACGACGGGCGGACGAGCACGGGGTAGCCGATCTCCTCTGCGACGATCACGGCGCTCGCAAGGTCCGTCGCCGTGCCGTTGCGCGGGGCGATGAGTCCCGCCGCGTCGAGGATGCCGGAGAACAGCCCGCGCTCCTCGGCCAGGTCGATGGCGGCCGGCGAGGTGCCGAGGATCGGCACTCCGGCATCCTGCAGCCCCTTGGCGAGTCCGAGCGCGGTCTGGCCGCCGAGCTGCACGATGACACCGACGAGCTCTCCGCTGCGGCTCTCCGCATCGATGACTTCGAGCACGTCCTCGAGGGTGAGCGGCTCGAAGTACAGCCGGTCAGAGGTGTCGTAGTCGGTGGAGACCGTCTCCGGGTTGCAGTTGATCATGATCGTCTCGTAGCCGGCGTCGGAGAGCGCGAACGCGGCGTGCACGCAGGAGTAGTCGAACTCGACGCCCTGCCCGATCCGGTTCGGCCCTGAGCCGAGGATGACGACCTTGCGGCGACCGCTCGGGCTCACCTCGGTCTCCTGGTCGTAGCTCGAGTAGTGGTACGGCGTGAGCGCGGGGAACTCGCCGGCGCAGGTGTCGACGGTCTTGTAGACCGGCCGCACTCCGGCATTGTGCCGGATCGCCCGCACTTCGGCCTCCTCCAGCCCGCGCAGTTGCCCGAGCTGGGCATCGCTGAAGCCGTGGTTCTTGGCCTCCCGCAGCAGTTCGGCGTCGAGGGACTCCGCCGCACGCACGCGATCCGCGATCTCGTTGATGAGGACAACCTGATCCACGAACCAGGGGTCGATGCCGGTCGCCTCGAACACCTCCTGGATGCTCGCCCCCGCCCGCAGAGCCTGCTGCATCGTCACGATGCGGCCATCCGTCGGAACGCTTGCGAGGGCGAGCAGCTCTGCCCTGTCCCCCGGTTCCCCGGCCCAGTGGAACGACGAGCCGCGCTTCTCGAGGGAGCGCAGGGCCTTCTGCAGCGCCGTCGTGTAGTTGCGGCCGATCGCCATCGCCTCGCCTACCGACTTCATGGTCGTCGTGAGCCGGGAGTCGGCAGCCGGGAACTTCTCGAACGCGAACCGCGGAACCTTCACGACCACATAGTCGAGCGTCGGCTCGAAACTCGCCGGGGTCACCCTGGTGATGTCGTTCGGGATCTCGTCAAGTCGGTATCCGATCGCGAGCTTCGCCGCGATCTTCGCGATCGGGAACCCGGTCGCCTTGCTCGCGAGGGCGCTCGACCGGGATACCCGCGGGTTCATCTCGATCACGATAACGCGGCCGTTCGCCGGGTCGACCGCGAACTGGATGTTGCACCCGCCTGTGTCGACGCCGACCAGGCGGATGATGTCGATGCCGATGTCGCGCAGGTTCTGGAACTCGCGGTCGGTGAGGGTGAGTGCCGGTGCCACCGTGATCGAGTCGCCCGTGTGCACGCCGACCGGATCTACATTCTCGATCGAGCATACGACGACCGTGTTGTCGGAGGTGTCGCGCATGAGCTCGAGCTCGTACTCCTTCCAGCCCAGGATCGACTCCTCGAGCAGCACCTCGGTCGTCGGGCTCTGGTGCAGCCCGTCGGTCACCATGCGGATGAGCTCCTCGCGGGTGTAGGCGAAGCCGCTGCCGAGCCCACCCATCGTGAACGATGGCCGGATGACGAGCGGGTAGCCGAGATCCTCCGCGAATCGGACGGCCTCCTCGACCGTGTGGGCGATGTGCGAGCGGGCGACCTCCGCGCCGGCCTGGATCACGAGCTCCTTGAACAGCTGGCGGTCCTCGCCCTTCTGGATCGCCTCGAAGTTCGCCCCGATCAGCTCGACGTTGTACTTCTCCAGCACGCCGTGCTCGTGCAGCTCGATGGCAGCATTGAGCGCGGTCTGGCCGCCGAGGGTCGGGAGGATCGCGTCAGGGCGCTCCTTCGCGATGATCGTCTCGATGACCTCCCAGGTGATCGGCTCGACGTAGGTCGCGTCGGCGAAATCCGGATCGGTCATGATCGTCGCGGGGTTCGAGTTGATCAGGATGACCCGCACGCCTTCCTCGCGCAGGACCCGGCAGGCCTGCGTACCCGAGTAGTCGAACTCGCAGGCCTGCCCGATCACGATCGGGCCAGAGCCGATGACGAGCACCGAGTTGATATCCGTGCGCTTGGGCATTACTGGCGATCCTTCTGGGTTGAGGCGATCACGAGGTCACGAAAGCGATCGAACAGGTAGTTGGCATCATGCGGTCCCGCCGCGGCTTCCGGGTGATACTGCACCGAGAACGCCGGCCGGTCGAGCGCATTGAGCCCCTCGACGACGTTGTCGTTGAGGTTCAGGTGGCTCACCTCGACACGGCCGAACCCGGCAGGGGACTCCGTCACGCCCTCGGTGGGCGCTGCGACGGCGAAACCGTGGTTGTGCGCCGTGATCTCGGTACGCCCGGTGGCCTTGTCGAGGACCGGCTGGTTGATCCCGCGGTGCCCGAACGGCAGCTTGTAGGTCTCGAACCCGAGGGCACGTCCCAGCAGCTGGTTGCCGAAGCAGATTCCGAAGAACGGGATGTCCGCCCTCAGCACGGCCTGCAACAGTTCGACATGGGCGTCGGATGCGCCGGGGTCACCCGGCCCGTTCGAGAAGAACACCGCATCCGGCTTCAGGTCCAGCAGTCCCCCGATGGTGATCGACTGCGGAACGACGAGGACGTCGAGGCCGCGTGCCGTCAGGTAGCGCAGGGTCGAAGCCTTGACGCCGAGGTCGAGCACCGCGACGGAACCGATCCGCTTCCCCTCCGCCGGAAGGGTGTGGAGCGCTTCCGTCGACACGACGGCGGAGAGATTCAGACCGGACATCGGCGCGGCGGAGCGCACCATGGCGAGTTGCGCGTCCGCGCCTGCGGTGGCCCGCGGGCCGAAGAAATCCGCACCGGAGAAGATCCCCGCCCGCATCACTCCCGCGGACCGCAGTCGGCGCGTGATGGCCCTGGTGTCGACGCCGCTCACGCCGACGATGCCCTGAGCCTCGAGCTGAGCCTCGAGCGCGCCCGTCGCCCGGTGGTTCGACACCGTGCGGGACGGGTCGCGCACGATGAATCCGGCGACCCAGATCCGGTCCGACTCGGAGTCTTCGTCGTTCACCCCGGTGATCCCGATGTGCGGCGCGGTCATCAGCACGATCTGACCGGCATAGGACGGGTCGGTCAGCGTCTCCTGGTAGCCGGTCATCCCGGTCGCGAACACCGCCTCGCCGAGAGTGCTGCCGGATGCCCCGTACGCAGAGCCTTCGTACCTGGTTCCGTCCTCGAGAACGAGAACGGCCCGCTCCTCCTGTGCCTTCACGCGACATCCTCCAGCAGTGCGCCGATCGCCTCGATGACCGGGTCCGCGGGGCCGTCGATCCTCAGATAGCTGTCCAGCTCGGCGGACCCCAGCGTCCACCCCACGAGCAGCAGACCACCGGTCTCCACCCCCTCGTCGATCGCCCAGGTTGCGCGATCCACCCGGCGAAGATCGGCGACCGGGATGAACATCGGTTCCTCGCCGGTGAGTGCCAGGGCGATCCCGGCCGCAGCGACGGTCAGCTCTGCCCGCGCCCGGTAGCCGAGGCCGCGTACCGCGATCCGCTCGAGCGGTTCCCCGGCGACGGTCGTGGCGACGTACAATCCGCGAACGGTCAGAAGCACCTCGCCGAGGTCGGCGGGAACCGGATTCACAGCGGCGAGTCCCGCCTGCCTGCGTTGCCGGGCGCGCCACCCGAAGTACATGCCGACGAGCACGACCACGATGATCGCGACGACGATGACGGTCGGAATGGTCTTATCCACTGAACTCCTCCTGCTGTGCTGTCGCCCTTGCCGCCGACGCCACGACCCCCGCGTCGACCAGCTCACCGCCAGAGACGGTCTGATATCCGCGATGGATCGTCGTCATGACCCGGCCGGGAAGCGTAGTCGAGAGATACGGCGAATTCACGCCCTTGCCGCGGAGCTGCCCGGTGTCGAACACCCGGCTCACGCTCGGGTCGTAGAGCGTGATCTCCGCGGGGGCGCCGACGCTGATCCCCTGGTCGTAGCCGGCAAGTCTGCCGATCTCTGCCGGGGTTCTCGACATGACGCGCGCGACGTCCGGCCAGGCCAGAATGCCGGTGTCCACGAGCGCGGCCTGCACGACGGAGAGCGCTGATTCGAGCCCCACCATTCCGAACGCGGCGGCCTCCCATTCGCAGTCCTTCGCCTCGAGCGGATGCGGCGCGTGATCCGTCGCGATCGCGTCGATCGTGCCGTCGGCGAGCCCCTCGCGCAGTGCGGCGACGTCCTCGGCCCGGCGCAGCGGAGGATTGACCTTGAACCGCGCGTCGTATCCGCGGGCACGCTGCTCGGTGAGCAGCAGGTGGTGCGGGGTGACCTCCGCCGTCACCGCGATACCGCGCGCCTTCGCCCAGCGGACGACGTCGACCGAGCCTGCGGTGGAGAGGTGGCACACGTGCAGGCGGGCGCCGACGTGCTCCGCGAGAAGGACGTCGCGTGCGACGATGGCCTCCTCGGCCACCGCGGGCCAGCCGACGAGGCCGAGTTCGCTGCTCAGGGCTCCCTCGTTCAGCTGGGCGTCCTCGGTGAGCCTGGGTTCCTGGGCGTGCTGTGCCACGACGCCGTCGAAGGTCTTCACGTATTCGAGTGCGCGGCGCATGAGCAGGGCGTCCGAGACGCACTTCCCGTCATCCGAGAACACGCGCACCCCTGCCCGGCTGCCGGCCATGGCGCCGATCTCGGCCAGCTGGCTGCCGCCGAGACCGATGGTGACGGCGCCGACCGGGCGGACCGTGACATATCCTGCCGCCTGCCCGAGGGTCTGGACCTGCTCGACGACACCCGCGGTGTCGGCGACAGGAGAGGTGTTCGCCATGGCATGCACGGCGGTGAACCCGCCGATGGCTGCCGCGCGTGATCCGGTCAGCACGGTCTCGCTGTGCTCGAAGCCCGGCTCGCGCAGATGGGTGTGCAGGTCGACCAGACCGGGAAGCGCCTGGAGCCCGTCCGCGTCGACCACCACCGCCTTCGTATCGGAGAGGCCCGTGCCGAGCTCGGCGACCCTGCCCTCGGCGACGAGGATGTCGCAGCGGGAGCCGTCGACCATGGTCGCGCCCCGGATCAGGATCCTCGTGGTCATGCCCGTTCCTCCCGATCAGCGAACAGCAAGAGGTAGAGCACAGCCATTCTCACCGACACCCCGTTTGCCACCTGTTCGCGCACGGTCGACGCTCGGGAGTCGGCAGCGCTGGCGGAGATCTCGAGGCCACGGTTCATCGGGCCGGGGTGCATGACCATGCTACCGTCCGGCAGCCTGGCCATCCGCTCGTCGTCGAGGCCCCACTGCCTCGAGTACTCCCGCGCGTTGGGGAAGAATGCGGCGTGCATCCGCTCGGCCTGGATGCGCAGCATCATGACGACGTCAGGTCCCGCGTCGACGGCCTCGTCGAGGTCGTAGCTCCAGGTGGCCGGCCAGTCCTCGATCGCGAACGGCATGAGGGTCGCGGGCGCGACGAGGTGCACCTGCGCGCCGAGCGTTGCGAGCAGCCAGACATTGGAGCGTGCGACGCGGGAGTGCAGGATGTCGCCGACGATCGTGACGGTCGTCCCGTCCAGGTTCCTGCCGCGCGAGGCCGCGCCGTGCAGCCGACGGCGGATCGTGAACGCGTCGAGCAGCGCCTGGGTCGGGTGCTCGTGCGTCCCGTCGCCGGCATTGACGATGCCGGCGTCGATCCATCCGGCATCGGCGAGCACCTGCGGCGCCCCGGACGCCGGATGACGGACGACGACCGCATCCGCCCCCATGGCCGCGAGGGTCTGTGCGGTGTCCTTGAGGCTCTCGCCCTTCGAGACGCTCGACCCCTTCGCGCTGAAGTTGATCACGTCCGCGCTCAGGCGCTTTGCTGCGGCCTCGAAGGAGATGCGTGTCCTGGTCGAGTCCTCGTAGAAGAGGTTCACGACGGTCTTTCCACGCAGGGTCGGGAGCCGGGGCACCTCGCGGCCGGCGACCTCTGCCATGTCCTCCGCGATGTCGAGGATGCGGATCGCGTCGCTCGCGCCGAGGTTCTTCGTGCTGAGCAGGTGTCTCATGGCTCGATCGTCACCTCCTCCGCCCCATCGATCTCCTGCACGCGCACATTGATGCGTTCTGCGATCGCGGTCGGGAGGTTCTTCCCGACGAAGTCGGCGCGGATCGGCAGTTCGCGGTGGCCGCGGTCCACGAGCACCGCGAGCCGCACCGCCTTCGGCCTGCCAAGGCCGTTGATGGCGTCGAGTGCCGCGCGGATGGTTCTTCCGGAGAAGAGCACATCGTCGACGAGCACCACCGTCTTGCCGTCGATCCCGCCGGGCGGCAGCAGGGTCGGCTGCGGCGTTCTCGTGGGCCTCCTGGCGAGGTCGTCGCGGTACATGGTCACGTCGAGGGTGCCGACCGCGCCGCTGCCCGGCTCGATCCCGTCGAGGATGCCGCCGATGCGCGCGGCGAGCACCGTGCCGCGCGTGGGGATGCCGAGGATCACCAGATCCGAACCGCCGCGGTTGGACTCCAGGATCTCGTGTGAGATGCGGGTCAACGCCCGGGTGATATCAGAGTGCTGCAGTACGACGCGCGCAGCCATTCTGACCTCCTTCCCCGCCTCTCGGGACGGATGTTAAAGGATGTCTTCGCCACAACTATAGTCGCGCTCCGCCCTGCGGAAATCCGCAGGTCCGGCAATCAGGCTCTGGTCTGCGCGATCCGCCCGAGCAGGCCGTTCACGAACCCGGCCGAGTCCTCGGTGCTGTAGGTGCGCGCGGCCTCGACGGCCTCGGAGATCGCGACACCGTCGGGAACCTCTGGGTTGAACACGATCTCCCAGATCCCCATCCGCACGATCGCGCGATCGAGCGCCGGCATCCGAGCGATCGTCCAGCCCTGCGCGTAGGTCTCGATGAGCTCGTCGATCTCGACCCGATGCTCGGCGACGCCCTCGGCGATCTGCCGCGCATAATTCCAGGATGCCTCGCGGCTCGGCTGAGACTGTGCCCTCTGAGCTTCGGCCTCCACGGCATCGGCGATGGATCCCGATCTCAGGTCGGCCCCGTACAGCAGGTCTAGGGCGCGCTTGCGCGCCTTGGTCCTGGCACTCATAGCAGCGTCAGGCCCCGGCTAGTCGTTCACGCGGCCGAGGTAGTCCCCGGTGCGCGTGTCGACCTTGACCTTGGTGCCCTGCTCGAGGAAGAGCGGGACCTGGATCTGGTATCCGGTCTCCACGGTCGCCGGCTTCGTTCCACCGGTCGAGCGGTCCCCCTGCAGGCCAGGCTCGGTGTGGGTGATCTCGAGCACGACGGATGCCGGGAGCTCCACGTAGAGCGGCTCGCCGTTGTGCAGCGCGATCGTGACGTCCTGGTTCTCGAGCATGAAGTTCGGGGAGTCGCCGACCTGCTCCTCGCTCAGGGTGATCTGGTCGTAATCCGAGGTGTTCATGAACACGAAGCCGTCGCCATCCTTGTACAGGTACTGGAAGTCGCTGCGGTCGACCGTCTCGACCTCGATCTTGGCTCCCGCGTTGAACGTGCGGTCGACCGTCTTGCCGGTGCGAACGTTCTTGACCTTCGTCCTGACGAACGCGCCGCCCTTGCCGGGCTTGACGTGCTGGAACTCGATGACGGTCCACAGTCCGCCGTCCATGTTGAGAACGACGCCGTTCCGGATGTCAGCTGTTGAGGCCATGGTGAAGGTGATTCCGTTCGATCAGGGGTTTGGATATCGCGCGACGGCGCGCCCCAAGTTTAGTTGCTCAGCCCGCCCGCCGCCGAACGAGCTCGAGCGCGAGCAGGTAGGAGTCGAAGCCGAACCCGGCGATCACGCCGGTTGCGACACCCGAGATCACACTCGTGTGGCGGAACGCCTCTCGCGCGTACGGGTTCGATATATGCACCTCGACAAGGACGAGCCCGGACTCCGTGACGATGGATGCGGCGTCGCGCAGGGCGTACGAGTAGTGGGTGAACGCGGCAGGGTTCAGGATGACGTGGCTGGCCGTGTCGACGGCCTCGTGCAGCCAGTGGATCAGCTCGGCCTCGTCATCCGTCTGCCGCAGCTCGATCTGCAGATCGCCGGCGGCCTCCAGAAGCTGCATCCGCAGGTCGTCGAGCGTGAGCGAGCCGTACACCTCCGGTTCGCGGCTGCCCAGCCGTCCCAGGTTCGGACCGTTCAACACCAGCACGCTGCTCATGGCCATAACTCTATGGGGCACCGGAGACTCCTGCGTGCGGGCTCAGGCGCCGATCTCCTGGTAGGCCGCGAACAGCAGCGACTGGTCGGGGCCGGCGAGCACCGTCGGCCGGGCGATGTCGTCGAGGATCACGAACCGGAGCAGCTCCCCACGCGCCTTTTTGTCACGTTTCATCACACTCAGGAGCGTGTTCCAGCGGCCGAGCGGGTAGGTCACCGGGAGCTGCAGCGACGTGAGGATGCTGCGGTGACGGTCAACGACGTCGTCCGAGAGCCGGCCGGCGAGCCGCGCGAGCTCCGCCGCGTACATCATGCCGACGGCCACTGCCGCCCCGTGCCGCCACTGGTAGCGTTCCGCGAACTCGATCGCGTGCGCGAGCGTGTGCCCGTAGTTCAGGATCTCCCGCTGGCCCGCCTCCCGGAAGTCCTCCCCGACGACGCGCGCCTTGAGTCCGACCGACAGTTCGACGAGCCTGCGGAACTCGTCCGACTCGGAGTCGGTGGCCTTCGCGACATCCGCCTCGATGATCTCGAGGATCTCCGGCTCGGCGATGAACCCGCACTTCACAACCTCACCGAAGCCGGCGAGGATCTCCATCTGGCCGAGCCCGGCGAGGATGTCGAGGTCGGCCAGGACCGCGGAGGGCGCGTAAAAGGATCCGACCAGGTTCTTGCCCTCGGAGGTGTTGATCCCGGTCTTCCCGCCGATCGCGGCATCGACCATCCCGAGAAGCGTCGTCGGGACCTGGATGAGCTTGACCCCGCGCAGCCAGGTCGCTGCGACGAATCCGGCGAGGTCGGTGGCCGAGCCTCCCCCGAATCCGATCACGGCGTCGGAGCGCGTGAAGTCGGAGTGGCCCATGATCTGCCAGCAGAACGCGGCGACCTCGACACGCTTGGCCGGCTCGCCATCCGGAATCTCGGCGAGGAGCACCTCGTAGCTGCCGGAGAGCTGTTCCCGGAGCTCTCCTGCCAGCACCGAGAGGGTCGGCTGGTGAACGACGAGCACCTTGCGCACCTCGGGGCCCAGCTGTTCCTCCAGGCGGCCCAGGATGTCGCGGCCGATGGTCACCTCGTAGGATGGCGTCCCGTTCACGGTGATCGTCGTTGTCGTCATGGCTGTTCCTCGTTCTCGGGCGCGCTTTCGGCCGTGTGGACCCAGTCCGCGATCTCGTGCGCCATCGAGGCGACGCTGCGGTCCGAGCTGTCCCAGACCCTGACCGCGAGCCGCTCGTAGATCTCGCGCCGCTCCGCCATGATCCGCTGCCAGGCTTCGAGGCCGTCCTTCAGCAGGGGCCTGGTCGAATGCGCGATGCGGGAGTGCACCGCCTCCGGGCTCACCGTCACGAGTGCGACCCTCTTGCCCACGAGGTCGTCCTGGGTCTGCGGGCTCAGGATGGCGCCGCCGCCGAGCGACACGACCGCGCGTTCGCCGAGCGCTTTCGCGACCTCGAGGCGCTCGACCTTCCTGAACCATTCCTCGCCGTGCTCGGAGAAGATGGTCGCGATCGGGCCGTGCTTCGCGACGATCCGGCGGTCGGTGTCGACGAAGGGAGCACGCAGGAGCCTGGCGACCTGCTTGCCGAGCCGGCTCTTGCCCGCTCCGGGCGGCCCGATCACGACGAGCAGTGGTTCGGTCGAAGTCATCGAAGCCCGCTCACGATGGGTCGGGGGTTGCCGGGGCGTCCCGGGCCGGGTCGTGGAGCGCCGGGTCGGTCCGAAGATGCTCCGGGATCGACGCGAGGTAGCTGTCGAGGTTGCGCCTGGTCTCGGCAACCGAGTCCCCTCCGAATTTCTCGGTGACCGCGTTCGCGAGGACGAGGGCGACCATGGCCTCGGCGACGACGCCCGCGGCGGGAACAGCGCAGACGTCGGAGCGCTGGTGGTGGGCCTCGGCCGCTCCCCCGGTCGCGACATCCACGGTGCGCAGCGCATGCGGGACGGTTGAGATGGGTTTCATCGCCGCACGCACCCGAAGAGTGCCTCCCGTGCTCATGCCGCCCTCCGTGCCTCCTGCGCGATCGGTCGAGCGGGCGATCCCCGACACGGTCGCAAACAGCTCGTCGTGAGCCTCGGAGCCACGCCGGGTCGCCGTGAGGAAGCCGTCGCCGAGTTCGACGCCCTTGATCGCCTGGATGCCCATGAGCGCCCCGGCGAGCTGCGAATCGAGGCGGCGGTCCCCGTGCGTGTAGGAGCCGAGTCCGGGGGGAAGGCCATAGGCGAGCACCTCGACGACGCCGCCGAGCGTGTCGCCGTCCTTCTGGGCGGCATCCACTTCGGCGACCATGAGCGCGGAGGTGGCCGGGTCGCCGCAGCGCAGCGGGTCGGCATCCAGTATCGCGACGTCATCGGCCGTCGGCAGCGCTGTGCCATCCGGGACGCGCA
>DATCXP010000151.1:0-17648 GCA_036565765.1 Terrimesophilobacter sp. | reverse complement strand
CGGATCAAGCCGCTCATCCGCCGGTACGGACTCGAGCGCACGCCGGCCGATCCGGTAACGGGAGGGGTCCGCTCGGGTGCCCTCGGCCGACTTCGCAATGGCGAAGGGGAGCGGTCCTTCATCGCCGAGGAACTGCCTCAGACGATGGCGGCGCGTCTCGCCGGATCGCAGCCAACGCTGTTCTAGCCGGTCACTCCTCGAAGAATTCGCCGATGAAGCTTCCCCGGCGGTAATGGCCGAGGATGAGGCTGGTATCGGTGCGATCGATGAACGGCATCCGGCTGATCGGATTCAACACCTCGAGCTGAAGCTGTTCAGAGTCCCTGGTGTGCACCTGCGCGACGAGATGGAAGGTTCCGGTCACCTTCATGACGGCGATCGCGTGCGGAAGCTTCATGACCTCCTTCAGCGCCGTCGACATCGCGTGAGGGGACTGATCCTTGAGCGCGATCGACACGAGAGCCTGCAGGTTGAGCTGCAGGCTCTTTCGGTCGACATGGGTGTGGAAGCCGCGGATCACGCCGGCCTCCCGAAGGCTGCCGACGCGACTCAACGATGTCGACGGCGGCATTCCGGTGAGTTCAGCCAGCCGCGCGTTCGAGATCCGGCCGTCGTCAGCCAGCAACAGGAGGAGTTCTGCTTCCGGCTCACTGACGCAACCGGAGTCCTGCAGAATCTTCCGGAAATCGCTCATCTCGCTACCTCATTTGCAGAAAATACAGAGTCCTTCGATTCTATTGGGATATTCACCATCAAGTTGACTTTGCTAACGCACACAATACAGTCTTGTGGCCAGTTACCTGCGTATTCACCCATCAGCCCTGCGATTTCCTCAACGATTGCAGGCTGTCCTGACACCGAATGAAGAAGAGGAACCATGATTCGCCAGAACCGCGTGCCTGCCCGTCGGGCAGGCATGGCCATCGCCGCAACCGTGGCCGCCACACTCGCCCTCACCGGATGTGCTCCCGAGGCATCCTCGACGGTCTCCATCGACGGGAGCGAGATCGCCATCCCCGCCGCGATCGCCGAGGCGGGCGTGCTGAAGATCGGCACCTCTCCGATCATCGGACTTCCCTGGACCGCTCTCGAGGACGGCACGAACAAGAACATCGGCATCGACGCCGACCTGGGGCGTGCGATCGGGAAGGTTCTCGGACTCAAGGTCGAGTTCGTCGACCTGGGCTTCGACAGTCTGATTCCGAGCCTCGAGGCAGAGCGCATCGACCTCATCATGTCGGACATGCTCGACACCACGGCGCGTCAGGAGGTCGTCGACTTCGTCGACTACATCAACGGCGGCGACGGCATGCTGGTCACGGCGAAGGGCGGACTGAACCCCCAGACTCTCGACGAACTGTGTGGACTCTCGGTCGGCGCGCTTCGCGGCGCGGCAGCCCACCTCTCGCTCCAGGAGGTCACCTGCCCCGCGGACAACCCGATCGACATCCAGCTCTTCCCCGACACCAACGCGGAATTGATCGCGCTCACGAGTGACCGCCTCGACGTCGCCATGGGCGATCCGTCGACCTGGGGCTACCTCGCCGCCCAGCAGCCGGAGGACTACCGCAGCGTCGGTGAGATCTTCAACTCCGGCCCGCTCGGGATCGGCATTGCCAAGGGCTCCTCACTCGTCGAGGCCGTCAGGGCCGCACTCGACGTGCTCATCGCCAGCGGCGAGTACGGCGCCGTCCTCCAGAAGTTCGGGATGCCTGACCCGGCCTATCTCGACAAGGCGACGGTCAACGGCAAGGGATAATGACCCAGCACACAACGGGTGGGGGCGACAGTGCGTCGTCCCCATCCGTCCTCGAATCGCTCACCGTTCACCGTGAGAAGCGCCCCGGCATCTGGATCGCGGGAGTCATCGCCGTCGCCGTAGCAGGACTCGTCCTGTTCTCCCTCGTGACCAACCAGCGGTTCAAATGGGACATCGTCGCCGAGTACATCGTCAGCGAGAAGATCCTTGCCGGGCTGGGCCTGACTCTCTTCCTCACGCTCACCTGCATGGCGGGATCGTTCATCCTCGGGATCGTGCTCGCCCTCATGGTCTCGGCGCGGAATCCGGTCGTGCAGAAGATCGCCCAGGTCTACCTCTGGGTATTCCGTGGGACCCCGGTTCTCGTGCAGTTGCTGCTGTGGTTCAACCTCGCCGCCCTGTACCCGAGGATCGGCATACCGGGATCGATTTTCCAGTGGAGCACCAACGACCTGATCAGCCCGCTCAGCGCGGCCGTCATCGGGCTGACACTCAACGAGGCCGCCTACATGGCGGAGATCATCCGCTCCGGGCTGGCATCTGTCGACTCCGGCCAGGTGGAGGCGTCGAAGGCCCTCGGAATGCGGGGGTCGGTCGCCTTCCGGCGCATCGTCCTCCCGCAGGCGATGCGGGTCATCATCCCGCCCACCGGCAACGAGACGATCTCCATGCTCAAGTACACCTCGCTGGTCTCGGTGATCGCCTTGCCGGAACTGTTGTATTCGGCGCAGATCATCGCCTCTCAGAATTTCCAGGTGATCCCGCTGCTCATGGTCGCCACGATCTGGTACCTGCTTCTCACCAGCATCCTGAGCCTCGTCCAGTCGCGCATCGAAAAGCGGTTCGGACGCTCGACGGCCAATCTGACAGTGGGGAAGGTGAAGAAGCTATGAGAGACCCCATCATCGAGGCCAAGGGCATCCGCAAGACCTTCGGTCATACCGAGGTGCTCAAGGGGATCGACTTCAGGCTCGAACAGGGTGAGGTGGTCTGTGTCATCGGTCCGTCCGGGTCGGGCAAGAGCACCCTGCTGCGCTGCCTCAACTTCCTGGAGCGGCCGACCGCGGGGCTCGTGCGCGTCGGTGACGAGATCCTCGGCTACGAGCGCAAGGGTGACGACCTCTACCCCCTCTCGGAGCGGGAGATCGCACAGCAGCGCACCAAGGTGGGGATGGTCTTCCAGCGGTTCCACCTGTTCTCGCACATGACGGTGGAAGAGAACATCATCGAGGCGCCGATCCGAGTTTCCCGGTTGTCCCGTGACGAGGCCATCGAGCGCTCGAGCGCCTTGTTGGAGCGCGTGGGGCTGACCGAGAAGAAGCGCAGCTATCCCGCCCAGCTCTCCGGTGGACAGCAGCAGCGGGTTGCGATCGCCCGCGCCCTTGCGATGCAGCCGGAGGTGATGCTCTTCGACGAGCCGACCTCCGCTCTCGACCCTGAACTGGTCGGCGAGGTGCTCGCGGTGATGCGCGATCTCGCCGAGAACTCAGGTACATCGATGGTCGTGGTGACCCACGAGATCGCCTTCGCGCGCGACGTCGGGAGCCGGGTCGTGTTCATGGACGACGGCGTGATCGTCGAGGAGGGCCCGTCGGAGACGGTACTCACCAACCCGAGTCACACCAGAACCCAATCCTTCCTCTCCCGAATTCTCGACAACTAGCACTGCATTAACTCCAACGAAAGGTTTCAGAGTGAATCTGGCAACAACCAATGCGTCATTCCTCAATGTCCCGACGGTGACCGACACCTCGCTGGTCGAGACTCCCTACGCCTTCGTCGGGATCCCCTATGGTCCGCCCTACAAGCCTGCCGACCTCGCCGCCTGTGAGGGCGCCGCCGACGCGGTCCGCGCCATCACCCACGAGATGGCCTATGCGCTGAACTGGTCGCACTACGACTTCGACCTCGGGCGCCCGATGTTCGAGGACGGCGTACCCACGGTCACCGACTGCGGCAACGTAGAAACGGACGTGCGTGACCCCGACGCGATCTGGGCGGCCGGTGTCGCCAAGCTGCGGCCGCTGGCCCAGGCAGGCCGCGTGCCGCTCGTCGTCGGCGGGCTCGACTCGATTCCCCCGATCGTCGTCGAAGCCTTCGACGGACTCGGCACCTACAACATCCTCCACGTCGACGCCCACCTCGACTTCCGTGAGGAGCTGCACGGGGTGACCCGCGGCTACTCCAGCCCGATCCGCCGGATCAGGGAGTACGGATGCGTCGGAGAGGTCGTGCAGGTCGGTCTGCGCTCCATGGGCAGTGCCCGCCCGTCCGACGTCGCAGACGCGCGCGCGGCCGGGAATCGCATCATCACGACCTGGGAGTTGCAGGAGGCCGGTGCGCAATCCGTGCTCGACTCGCTGCCGACCGACAACAAGTGGATCATCACGATCGACTGCGACGGGCTCGACCCGTCGATCGCGCCAGGTGTCGGCTGGCCGGAGCCCGGTGGCCTGAGCTACTTCGACATCGCAACACTCGTGCGCGGGCTCGCGGAGAAGGGTCTGGTGGCCGCGATCGTGTTCACGGAATTCCAGCCCGGCCACGACGTGCGCGGCACGACGGCCAAGACCATCGCGCGCCTGTTCATGAACGTCATGGGACTTCAGCGCTGAGTGCGCTCCGGCCGCCGGGCACTCGCCCGGCGGCCGGTTCGCGGTTCCCCTAGGATGCCCAGCATGGCGGATATACCGAAGGTGCTCGACGAGGTCCGGGATGCGGTGGGGCCTCTCATCGGGCAAGGGGTCGTTGCCGACTACATCCCCGGTCTCGCGACGGTCGCAGCGGACCGTTTCGGGATGGCCGTCGTCACGAACGACGGCGAGAGCTTCGGGGTCGGCGACTGGGAGCTGCCGTTCTCGACGCAGAGCATCACGAAGGTATTCACGCTGGCACTCGCCTATGCCCGCGAGGGGGACCTGCTGTGGGAGCGGGTCGGGCGTGAACCATCGGGAGACCCGTTCAACTCGCTCGCGCAGCTCGAGCTCAGCGGAGGCATTCCGCGCAACCCATTCATCAACTCCGGCGCACTCGTCGTCGTCGACCGCCTGCTCAGCCTCGGCACGGGAGCCGATGGAACGCTTCTCGACTTTCTGCGCGCCGAGAGCGGCAACCCGCTGATCGATGTGAATCTCGGGGTCGCGGCCTCGGAGGCGGAGTTCGGCCACCGCAATGCGGCGATCGCGCACCTGCTGGCCAGTTTCTCCAATCTGGACAACCCGGTCGAGCGCGTTCTCGAGGAGTACTTCCTGCAATGCTCGATCGAGATGAGCTGTCGCGACCTTGCGGCGGCCGGAGGGTTTCTCGCACGCAATGGAGTGCGGGCGAATGGGGAGAAGATACTGGGCCGCAGCGAGACCAAGCGGATCAACGCCATCATGCTGAGCTGCGGAACCTACGATGCCGCGGGGGAGTTCGCCTACCGGGTGGGGCTTCCCGGGAAGAGCGGTGTCGGCGGCGGCATCCTCGCTGTCGTCCCCGGCAAGTGCACGATCTGCGTCTGGAGCCCCGGCCTCGACGAGTCCGGCAACTCCCTGGCCGGGGTCGCCGCCCTCGATGAATTCACCACGCGCACCGGCTGGTCGATCTTCTGATCGGCCCTGCCCGGGAGCTCGCCCGGCGCCCGTGAAGTTCATGGGAACTTCAGCCCACGGTTACGAGCCGGGCGTAGCATCGGGACTACCCGGCACGGCACACTGCATTGGGAGACGATATCGATGGCCACGCAGTTCCTGGATCAGAAATCGAGCGGTGCCGCGCCCGCGACGGTCGCCGTCGCTCGCGAAGTCATCCAGCACGGCGGTCGCCAGTTCAGTTGCACCCCGGAGATGGCCCGGATCTTCCTCAAGCACGCGCGCGAGGTCATCGAGAGCGGGGAGACGCAACTCGTCCCCCTCCTGCACAGTGGCGGGATCGAGTTGCTCCTGATCTCGAGGGCAACCCCGTACTCGCTCGTCGACTCCGAGGATTCCTGACGCCACGAGCTGCGGGACACTGGGTTCATGACAGAACCGGATTCATCGCGCAGCCGCACCATCACCTGGCAGGACCCCATGATCGGCGCGCGGGCCGCGCTCGAGATGACAGGCCTCGAGTACATGCAGGCGCTGCTCGACGGCTCCGTACCGCCGCCGCCGATCATCGCCCTCATGGACATGCGGCCGACTGCCGTCGAGGTCGGCAAGGTCACCTTCACGTGTGAGCCGAACGAGTCGCACTACAACCCGATCGGCTCAGTGCACGGCGGCTTCGTGTGCACCGTTCTCGACTCGGTGTGCGGCTGCGCGGTGCAGACGACACTGCGGAACGGTCAGGCCTACACCTCCCTCGAGATCAAGGTGAATTACCTCCGCCCGGTGACCTCGGCATCCGGAACTCTCACCGCCGTCGGGACGGTGACCAAGCCGGGATCGCGCGCCGCGTTCGCCGAGGGGATCGTCACGGATGCCGAAGGCCGAATCATTGCGACGGCGAGCAGCACGCTGCTCGTCTTCCCGGTGCCGGGGGTCTCGGTGCCGAGCGCATCGGTTCAGGGCGCATGAGACTCCGCACACTCGTCCGGAGTGACGTCCCCGTGATCATGGCGCTCAACAATGCCGCGACACCGGCCGTGCCGGTCATGACCGACCAGGAGATGACCGCGTTGCTGGACGCATCCGACTTCGGCTTCGCCGCGGTCACGCCGACGGAGTTGCTGGGATTCGTCGTCGGGTTCCGGCCCGGCTCGGACTATGCGAGCGTCAACTACCGCTACTTCGAGGATCGCGGGACCGATCACCTGTACATCGATCGCATTGTCGTCGACGAGACGGCTCGGGGGATGCGCGTCGGACAGACCCTGTACAACCGGGTGTTCCGGCTCGCGATCGCCGAGGGCCGCGCCGAGATTACCTGCGAGGTCAACGTGGAACCCCCGAACCCCGGCTCACTGGCCTTCCACGCACGCCTCGGATTCAGCGAAGTCGGCAGGCAGCCCACCGACCACGGAAAGACGGTCGCACTGTTCGCGCGTCCGATGAGCTGAGCCGGTCTAGGCCTGCCGCTTCCGCGGCTTCTGCAGTTCTGCGCTGACCATCCAGGCATACTGCTCCACGGTCTGGATGACCTCATGCAGGATGTCGGCGGTCGTCGGGTCCGCCTCGTCGACCGCGTCGTGCACTTTCCGTGCCGTCGTGGCCACGGCCTCCAGACGCTCGGTCACGAGGCCGACGACGGTCTTCGTGTCCACCTGGTCCCCAGGAAACTTCGGGAGGGTCGTAGTCTGCGTCACTGTCTCGGTGCGTCCGTCCGGCAGCGCCTCCAGGGCACGCATCCGCTCGGCGACGACATCCGAAAGCCGTCTGGCCTCCGCGATGATCTCGTCCAGCTGCAGGTGCATGTCGCGGAAGTTGGTTCCGACCACATTCCAGTGGGCCTGCTTGCCCTGGATGCCGAGTTCGATGAGGTCGACGAGCACGGACTGAAGGTTGTCTGCGAGAGTTCTGGTCGCTTTCATGAGGGCGAGGGTACGTCCGGAACCTCCGTGCTTCCCCTGAACTCCGGCACCCGGATGCCGCTCAGCCCGTAGGTCAGCACGATCGCCGTGATGACCCCCGCGGCCAGGATGCTCACGAGCACGACGAGCTGGAAGACGCCCGCCTCGATGACGGATGCCCCGCCGAAGATCGCCCCGACGAACGCACCGGGCAGAGCGACGAGCCCCGTCGTCCTGGTCTGGTCCATCGTCGGAATCAGGGAGTGGTGCACGGCGTGCGTCGCGATGTCGCGCACCGCCTGCCGCGGCGTCGCGCCGAGGGAGAGCCAGGCCTCGATCTCGGGGGCTCGGCTCACGAGGCTCTCATTGAAGTGGCGTCCGGCCAGCGTCGCGATGCTCATCACGCCGCCGATCACGATCCCTCCGACGGCCAGGAGGTAGCGTCCGGAGAACTCGACGGCATGCGCGGCGAACACCGTGACGAGCGGGACGATCGCACCCAGGCTGAGCGAGGCCGCGATGACGACGACATCGCGACGCGTGTGGCCGATCCGCGTGCTGACGGTCCAGACCGCGGCCGAGAACATCACGACGAGCGCAACGGCCACCCAGCGCAGCTCGCTGATGATCCCACTCAGGATGAGGCTCAGGGCGGCCAGCTGCACGGCGGCGCGCAGGATCGACCAGGCCGGCATGAACGGCTGTGGTATGCGTCGGATGCCGAGCACGAGCGTTGCGAACCCCAGGAGCGCGGCGAGCGCGATGGCAGTCTGGACGGGTTCCACAGCCACAGACTACGACCGCCGCGGTGCGAAAGCGGCGGATGATTGCCGTTGACGGGTCCAACGGGGTTCCTCTCCTCCACAGGCAACGCGGAGGTTGGGCCGTAACAATTGATGACAGAGCGACGTGAGTGCGTGCTCGCGTGGTGTGAGAATTCCGCCCGTGACCAGTGCCGATGTCCTCAGTGCCCCGCTGCCGGGGTGCCACCTCCCAGCGCATCGAAGCGTTATTGCCCATGTGCGCCCGTTTTCGGGTCGCAGTGATCAGGAAGATACACGCCACATGCCCTACGAGTCCATGCTGTCCGGCGGTGCCCGACCGCTTGGTACCCCGCCCCGGCGCAGCCACCGCTCGACGCCGCGCCTTCCCGGGCTCAACGGGAGATCGGTGCGGAACCTCCGCCACATCCGGGTCGTGCAGTCGATTCGCAGGATGGTCGTCGGTTCGATCGCGGCGCTCGCGGTTCTGGTCGGTGCGGGTCTCGGCCTGCCCGCCTACGCCCAGGTCACGTCTTCGCCGCCGGAAGAACCCATTGCGCAGACCCTTCGCGTCTCGAAGATCGTCGAATCGCCGTCGGTGATTCGGGACAGCTACACCGCCACGGCGCCGGCCCCGCTGCAGTGGCCGGTCGCACAGCACTCTTCGGTCTCCGACGGCTTCGGGCCTAGAGTCCCGCCGTGCAGCGGATGCTCGAGCTTCCACGAGGGGACCGACTTCACCGCCGGATGGGGAGCAAGGGTTCACGCGGTCGCCGCGGGCGTCGTGGTGGAGACGGCCGGCCCGTTCAACACCGCCCTCGGGGTGCACGTGACGATCCAGCATGTGATCGATGGCCAGGTCGTCACGAGCGTCTACGGTCACATGCAACACGGCTCTATGGTGCTTCGGGTGGGGGACAAGGTGTATCCGGGTCAGGTCATCGGGCTCGTCGGCAGCACGGGCGCGAGCACCGGGCCGCACCTGCACTTCGAACTCCTCATCGGCGGGACTCAGGCCGTCAACCCCGTGACCTGGCTGCACGCGCGGCTCGGTTAAGAATTTCTCGCGATCGACGGGGTCGGACGTGTCCGCCAGGCATTAGATTGATGTCGATGTCAACGATCCCCTCGACGGTCTCCATCGTCATCCCCGCCTACAACGAAGAAGCCTCGATCAGAGCCTGCGTTGTCGCGGCGATCCTCCAGACCGTCCCCGCGAGCGAGATCATCGTCGTCGACAACAAGTCGACGGATGGCACTGCCGCGATCGTGAGGGCCGTCCAGGCCGAGTACCCGGACAGTCCCGTGCTGTACTTCCAGCAGAACGAGGTGCAGGGCCTGGTGCCGACCCGCAATTTCGGTCTCGACCGGGCCCAGGGGAGCGTGATCGGCAGGATCGACGCCGACTCGGTGATCGAGCCGAACTGGGTCGAGGAAGTGCAGAAGGCGTTCAGCGACGAGACCCTCGCCGCGGCGACCGGTCCGGTGCTCTACTACGACATGCCGCTGCGAAGGTTCGGGCTGAAGGCGGACGATCGCGTCCGCAGGATCATCCTCACACTCAGCAGCGAGTACCACTTCCTGTTCGGCAGCAACATGGCCATCCGTCGCTCGGCCTGGCTCCAGATCCGCGCTGAGACGTGCCGCGACGAGAGCGATGAACTGCACGAGGACATCGACCTCTCCGTGCATCTCGCTCAACATCGGCTGACCGTCGGGTACGTGCCGACCATGGTCAGCGGCATGTCTGCACGACGCCTTGAGGATTCACCGCGCGACTACACCTACTATGTGCGCCGCTTCGAGAGGACCTACGCCCGGCACGGGCTCATGAACCCCATGCTGCGGGCGCCCATGTGGGTGTTCTTCGCGGTGTACCCGCTCGGCAAGACGATTCGCACCGTGCGGCAGTGGCGAGCGACGCGGGCCGCGCTGAGCACCCTGTAACCATGCGGACCCGGGCAGGGGGTCGGCACCGCGGGTTAGCCTGAGCAGGTGGGAAATTTCGTCAGGAGGGCGCAGTCGAGAGTGCTCGGCGCCCTGACCGGCGCGGCCGATGGGCGCCCGGATTGGGTCCTGCGCCTCGAGCAGGGCGATGACGCCGGATTCTTCGGTCCAGGCTCGGCCGCGTGGGCGGTGCACGGCGGCATGCCGACGTTCGTCGCCGGCATCCGGGCCCTGCTCATGCAGACCCTCCATCCTGGAGCGATGGCCGGCGTGCACGACTGGTCGATGTACCGCGAGGACCCGCTCGGGCGGCTGTCGCGCACGGTACGCTGGCTCGTCACCGTCACGTTCTCCGCCACGGAGGCCGCCGAGCGCGAGTGCGGCCGCATCGACCGCCTGCACGAGCGGGTGACCGGGAGCTACGCGGCAGCCCATGGTGGCGAGCGGCGGTATGCGGCGCAGGACCCCGAGCTGCTGTCCTGGGTGCACATCGTCTTCACGGACGCGTTCCTCAGTGCGCACAGACTCTGGGGCGGCCCGATTCCCGGCGGCTCGGACGAGTACGTGCGGGAGTGGGCAAAGGCGGGCGAGCTCCTGGGGGTGCTCGATCCGCCGAGGTCTGCCGCTGAACTCAGGGAGCAGATCGGCGCGTTCCGGCGCGCGGGGACGCTTCGGAGCGACGAGCGCGTCGCCGAGGCGATCCGATTCATCCGCGAGCCGGGGCTGCGCGCATCCATGATGCCGGCCTACCGGGTGCTGTTCGCCGGGGCGGTCGCTTCCCTGGAGCCGGAGTACCGGCGGATGCTGGGCCTGCGCAGGCCGTGGTGGCCGGCGATCACCGCCACCCGCGTGACCCTCTGGGCCATCGCCATGATCCTGCGCGGTGCGAGCAGCAGCGAGGACGCCGCCAGGGCCCGCATCGCGCGGCTCGGTCTGGGGCCTGGATGAGCAAGCAGGACGGCAGCACCCGGCAGGTGAGCGCGGCATCCATCGACAGCTCGACGGCGCCGATCCTCCACGTCGACCTCGACGCGTTCTTCGCCTCGGTCGAACTGCTCGACCACCCGGAGCTCGTCGACAAGCCGGTCGTCGTCGCGCACAATTCCACGCGATCGGTCGTCACTGCGGCCAACTACCCGGCGCGGAAGTTCGGGGTGCGCTCGGCCATCCCGCTCTCCCGAGCGCTGCAGCTCTGCCCGCAGGCGATCGTCCTCGAGCCGCACTTCGAGAAGTACCGGCACTTCTCCCGCCAGGTGATGGCGATCTTCGATGACATGACCCCGATCGTCGAGCGGCTCGGAATCGATGAGGCGTTTCTCGACGTATCCGGCGCCCGCGGTGCGGTCGGAGCGCCAGCGGAGGTCGGCGCACTCATCCGGGAGCGGGTGCACGCGGAGACCGGGCTCGCCTGTTCCGTCGGCGCCGCGGCGACTAAATTCGTGGCGAAGCTCGCCTCGGGCCGCGCGAAACCGGATGGGATGCTCGTCATCCCGCGCGCCGAGACGCTCGCGTTCCTGCATCCGCTCCCGGTCGGCGCCCTGTGGGGTGTTGGCGCCGTGACGGAAGAGGCGCTCCTGAGGCGCGGCCTGCGCACCATCGGGGACGTGGCCGAAACACCGCTCGATGTGCTTCGCCGCGTGGTGGGTCCTGCGGGAGGCCGCAAGCTGCACGATCTCGCGAACGGGATCGACCCGAGGGAGGTCACACCGGGCAGCTCGGAGAAGAGCATCGGCCACGAGGTGACGTTCGAGGTTGACGTCTCGGATGCGGCGGTGCTGCGGCGGGAGCTTCTGCGCCAGGCGAACCAGGTGGGTGTTCGCCTGCGCGCTGCAGGAGTCGAGGGCAGGACGGTCGTCCTCAAGCTGCGGTACGCGGACTTCACGACGATCACGCGTTCCCGAACGTTGCCGGAGTCGACCGATCTCGGTCGGCGCATCGCTGACGAGGTGCGGGCGATCTACGACGGACTCGGGGCGCATCCGAGCGTGAGGCTGATCGGTGTCCGGATGGAGCAGCTCGCGCAGAAAGGGTCGAGCCCCCTCGGCCTGTGGGATGCCGACGAGGGGTGGCGTGAGGCGGAGCGCGCGATCGACGACGTGAGCGACCGGTTCGGGCGCGACGCAGTCAGACCTGCGTCGCTGCTCCGCCCCTCGGCGGAGCTCGGCCCGTCGAAGCGCCGTCCCCACCTCGACGACTGACCACCCCCGTCTCCGGTCGAGCCCCTGTCTCCGGTCGAGCCCCGGTCTCCGGTCGAGCTTGTCGAGACCGTCTCGGTGTGGATTTCGACGGGCTCAATCCGAGGCGGGGGGTGATCGTCTCTTCTCCGGTCGAGCCTGTCGAGACCGCCACGCCGGGTACCGTGGAGGTATGACTTCAGCCTCCGGCTCGACCCCGCAGAACCCCCTCGACAACACGACCGAGTGGGTCGCAAAACAGCTCAAAGAGTATGACGAGTCCGACGGCGCGTCATGGCCAACGCTCCGGGGCCGTCCGCTCATGCTGCTGACGACGAAGGGCGCGAAGTCCGGGGTGTGGCGGCGCACAGTGTTGCTCTACGGCGAGGATGGCGAGCGCGTCATCCTTGTCGCGTCGAAGGGCGGGCATCCTCAGCACCCCGCGTGGTACGTCAACCTTCGCGAGAACCCCGAAGTGTACGTACAGGTTCACGAGCGGAAGTTCCGTGCGACCGCGCGCACGGCGGCCCCGAGCGAGAAGCCGAAGTTGTGGGACGAGATGGTCGCGATCTGGCCCGACTATGCGGAATACCAGAAGAAGACGGAGCGGGACATCCCGGTGGTCATCCTGGAGCCGACTCCGGCAGAGGAGGAATCATGAACATCGCAGAGAAGCTCGCGGACAGCGTGAAGTCGCGCGGCGTGCAGCTTTCCTATGGAGAGCCGATCGAACGGGATGGCGCGCTGCTCGTGCCTGTCGCGTTCGTCGGATACGGCTTCGGCGGTGGCGGTGACGACGCGGACAATGGTGGCGGTGGCGCAGGAGGAATGAGTGTTCCGCTCGGCGTTTATGTCGTGCGGAACGGCGCCGTCCGGTTCCACCCGAACCCGATTCCGATGATGATCGCATCCGTCCCGCTCGTTGTGGCCGCCGGCTTCGCACTCGCGCGCATCCTGAGGGCGCTGCGATAGTCCGAGGGCGGCTGCGTGCGCTGCAGCCGGATCATTCCGAGCGGAACTGCGGAACGACTTCGCGTGCGAGGAAGTCGAGCTGGTCGAGGTCATGCAGGTCGAGCACCTGGAAGTAGAACCGCGTTGCGCCGAGCTCTGCGAATGCCCCGATCTGGTCGACGATCTCGGCAGCGGTCCCGGCAAAGCCGCCGTCGCGGAGCTCGGGAAGCTCCCGGCCGATGGCGGCAGCGCGCCGGGCGGCATCCGCCGGTGTCACTCCGCTCGCGACCGTCCCCGGGATGGAGAGTGTGAGGCTGGCCGGGTCGCGGCCGATCTGCTCGCAGGCCTCGCGCACGCGTTCGATGCGGAGCCTCATCTCGGCGACGGTGCCGAAGCTCGTGTTGTACTCGGTCGCAAATCTCGCGGCCAGTGCTGGTGTCCTTTTCGCCCCTCCACCGCCGACGATGACCGGCAGCGGCCGCTGAACCGGCTTGGGGAGGGCGGGCGAATCGGCGAGCGTGTAGTGCTTGCCGGAGAAGGCGAACCTCTCGCCAGGCGGCGTTCCCCACAGTCCGGTGACGATCTTGAGTTGCTCCTCGAGCAGGCCGAACCGTTTCTCGGGGAACGGGATGCCGTACGCGAGGTGCTCCTTCGCGAACCAGCCCGCGCCGAGGCCGAGTTCCGCGCGCCCTCCAGACATCTGGTCGACTTGGGCGACCTGGATCGCGAGGATGCCGGGGTGGCGGTAGGTGACGGAGGACACGAGTGTTCCCAGCCGGATGCTGCTGGTCTCGCGGGCGAGCCCGGCCAGCGTTGTCCAGGCATCCGTCGGGCCCGGAAGCCCGTCGCCCTTGCCCATCGCGAGGTAGTGGTCGCTGCGGAAGAACGCGTCGAAGCCGAGCTTCTCGCTGGCCTGAGCCACGGTGAGCAGATCGTCGTAGCTTGCGCCCTGCTGGGGCTCGGTGAAGATCCGGAAATCCATGTCTCCCAGCCTGACACATGCTCGCGAGACCGCAGTTTCCGCGCCAACGCGGTCGTTTTCGCGCGGATATCGCGGTCTCGCGGGTGGAGCGGCTCGCCAGGACATGGGTAGGATGGAGGCGAACACGGGAGTCCGGTGAGCCGGGCTGAGAGGAAGCTGATCGAAGCTTCGACCGTCGAACCTGATCTGGATCATGCCAGCGCAGGGAGGCAGACATCTCAAATCCCGTGCCTATTTCATCGACTGAAAGGGCACGACAAGTGACCAGTACATCCATCACCAGCACCCCCCGACGCGTTCTCCGCTGGCGCGTCGTCGACATCGTCGTAGCGAGTGTGATCGGCGTCGCGAGCGGCGCGATCTTCCTCGTCTGGAATGTCGCCTCTGAGCCGGTGACGGCACCGCTGAAAGCACTGCTTCCCGGGCTTCAGGCGATGGGAGGCGGGTTCTGGCTGTTCGCCGGCGTGCTCACGGCGATCGTCATCCGCAAGCCAGGGGCTGCGCTCTACGGTGAACTGCTCGCGGCGACCGTCTCCGCCCTCGTCGGGAACCAGTGGGGTGCCACGACGCTGCTGAGCGGCGTCGTTCAGGGACTCGGTGCCGAACTCGTCTTCCTCGTGTTCTTCTACGCGAACTGGCGCGTGTACGTCGCCGTGCTCGCGGGCGCCGGGGCCGGCCTCGCCATGGCTGTCACCGACCTTCTCGTCTGGTACGCGGGCGCGGATGCCCTGTTCGCGACCGTCTACACGGTCTCCGGGGTCGTCTCCGGTGCGGTGATCGCGGGTCTTCTGTCCTGGCTCGCCGCGCGGGGGATCGCCAGGACGGGCGCGCTGAGCCGGTTCGCGTCGGGGCGCGAATCGACCGCGCGCGTCTGATGGTTCAGCCGTCCTCGGCCCCGGTCGGCGTCAGTGCGCACGGCTGGGGCTGGAGGCACGCCGGGCGCCTGCGCTGGGCGGTGAGCGAACTCGATGTTCGCATCGAGCCGGGGGAGCGCGTGCTTCTGCTCGGGGCATCCGGGGCCGGAAAGTCGACGCTGCTCCAGGCGCTCGCGGGCATCCTGGGCGGGGACGATGACGGTGAGCAGCGCGGTGAGCTGCTGATCGACGGCCGCCCGCCGGCCGAAGCCCGCGGTCGCGCCGGCCTGGTGCTTCAGGATCCGGACAGCCAGGTCATCCTCGCGCGAGTCGGGGACGATGTCGCGTTCGGATGCGAGAATCTCGGACTCCCGCGCGAGGAGATCTGGCGACGGGTGGAGGAGTCACTGGATGCCGTTGGGCTCGACCTCCCGCTCGAGGAGTCGACCTCGATCCTTTCGGGCGGACAGAAGCAGCGGCTCGCCCTCGCCGGCGTCCTCGCCATGCATCCCGGCCTGCTGCTGCTCGACGAGCCGACCGCGAACCTCGACCCCGCCGGCGTGACGGAGGTGCGTTCCGCGGTGGAGCGCGTGCTTGCGCGCACCGGGGCGACCCTCGTCGTTGTCGAGCACCGGGTCCCGGTGTGGCTGCCGCTCATCGACCGCGTGATCGTCCTCTCGCCGGATGGCGGGCTGCTCGCCGACGGCACCCCAGCTGAGGTGCTCGCGACGCAGGGACGCTCGCTCGCCGAGGCGGGCGTCTGGGTTCCGGGATTCCCGCCGGCACTGCCCGCACGCCGGGGTAAGCCGGGCACCGCGCTGCTCTCCACGGAGCGCCTGTCGGTCGGCCGACGCGGCGTCGGCAGGAGAAGTGCCGAGCGGGACTCTGTCGTTCAGACGGATGTCGCGCTCGAGATCGCGGCGGGAACCGCGACCGCGATCACCGGTCCGAACGGCTCCGGCAAGACCACCCTCGGGCTCACACTGGCGGGACTCCTCCCACCCCTGGCCGGCGAGGTCACGGCGAGTGAAGCGCTCCGCGACGGGGCGGGGCCGCATCCGATCCACTGGAAATCGCGCGAACTACTCACGCGTATCGGTACCGTGTTCCAGGAGCCGGAGCACCAACTGCTCGCCTCGACCGTCGCGGGGGAGCTCGCGATCGGACCCCACGCGCTGAAACTTCCGCAGCCCGAGGTCGACCGCCGCGTCGACGAGCTGCTGCAACGCCTGCGCCTCGACCATCTCGCCGCGGCGAACCCGTTCACGCTCTCCGGTGGTGAGAAGCGGCGCCTCAGCGTCGCGACGGTGCTCGCGACGAAGCCCCGCGTCCTCGTGCTCGACGAGCCGACGTTCGGGCAGGACTCGCGCACCTGGCAGGAGCAGCTCGCGCTGCTGGCCGAGCTGCTCGACGAGGGCAGCGCGATCGTGGCCATGACTCACGACACGCTGTTCGTGGACGCCCTCGCTGATCGGGAGGTGCGGTTGTGACGAGAGATGCGGAGGGGTCTCGACAGGCTCGACCTGAGAAGAAGCGGCTCCTTTCTGTTCTCGGATTGAGCTTGTCGAAGTCCGGGTCTCGACAGGCTCGACCCGAGAAGAAGCGGCTCTTTTCTGTTCTCGGATTGAGCTTGTCGAAATCCGGGTCTCGGCAGGCTCGACCGGAGACTACACAACCTCGACCAGGGAATACACAGGCTCGACCTGAGAATTCACGGTCTCGACCCGAGAGAGCTCAGACTCGACCCGAGGGCGCTGCCAAGTCGGGCAATGCGGCTGCGAGGCATCCGTTCGCCGCAGTGAATCCGGTCGCCAAGCTCGGCGCCGCGCTCCTGCTCGCCGTGTGCCTCGTGCTCACGATCGACTGGGTTTCCGCGGGTACCGCGCTGATCCTCGAGCTTGCGGCGTTCCCGTTCCTCGGAGTTCGGCCGCGCGAGTTCTGGCTGCGCACCCTCCCGGTCTGGGTCGCGGCCCCGCTGACCGCGCTCACGATCCTGCTCTACGGGCAGGCCGCGGGAACCGTCCACTGGGAGTGGCTCGCCATCCGGATCAGCGACGGCTCGATCGAGCTCGCCGCCGCCACCCTGCTGCGGGTGCTCGCGATCGGCCTGCCGGCGGTCGTGCTGTTCCTGACGGTCGACCCCACCGATCTCGCCGACGGGCTCGCCCAGGTGTGGCGCCTGCCCAGCCGATTCGTGCTCGGTGCGCTCGCCGCGCTTCGCCTGGTCGGGCTGTTCATCGAGGACTGGCGATTCCTCGAGCTCGCTCGCCGGGCACGCGGCGTCGGCGACCGAGGCAGGATCCGGCGCATCCCCGGCCAGGTGTTCGCCCTGCTGGTGCTCTCGATCCGGCGCGGGAGCAAGCTCGCGACCGCCATGGAGGCGCGCGGGTTCGGCGGGCCGGTGCGGCGCAGCTGGGCGCGTGAGTCGCGATTCGGATGGCGCGAGTGGTTCGTCCTGATTGCTGGTTTGATGGTGGGCATGATCGCCATCGCGACCGCCGTCGCCACCGGGCACTGGAACTTCGTTGTCGGCTGAGCGCGCGGGAACGGTGGCCAGGCCGGATGTGGTCCTCGTCGACGGGCGCAGCGGCTCCGGCAAGACCGAGCTGGCCCGCGCGATGGTGCTGGAGAAGCCGGCACTGCAACTCGTGCGCATGGACGACCTCTACGCGGGGTGGGACGGTCTGGAGGCCGGGAGCCGGCACGTTCACGACTACCTGCTCGCGGCATCCGCTCGCCGCTGGCAG
>DATCXP010000126.1:0-4000 GCA_036565765.1 Terrimesophilobacter sp. | reverse complement strand
GCGCGCCGGAAGAAGGTGGGGACCAGGAACCCGACCAGTGCGAACGCGGCCGCCACCCAGAACGCGCCGGGAGCGTCGAAGCCGTCGATCATGAAGCCGGCGGCCGCGGAGCCGAGCGCCGCGCCGATCAGCTGGCCGGTTCCCACCCAGCCGTAGGCCTCGGCCGTCTCGCTGAACTTGACGCTCGCCGAGACGATCGTGAACATGACCGCGAGGGCTGGGGCGATCCCGAGGCCGGCAAGGGCCAGGGTGGCCGCGAGCCACCAGAAGTCCATGATCGCGGCGGCGAGAGCCATCCCGATGAAGACCCCGAACATCCTCCTGGCGAGTGCCCAGGGGCCGATCGGGCGGTGACCGAAGGCGAGCCCGCCGATGAGGGAGCCGAGAGCGAAGATCGACAGGATGATGCCGGACTCCGGCCTGCCCTCGCCGAACGTCGCGACCACCCCCGCCTCGACCGCCGCGCAGGCGCCGATCAGCAGGAATCCGGTCACGGTGGCCAGCAGCACGGGCGGGCGGGCCAGCACGACGCCGAGCTTGCGTCGAGCGCGCGGGATCCGCACGCGACCGACCTCCGGCGATGCGATGAACCAGATCCCCCCTAGCACCATGAACACGAGCGCGACGACGATCGCGAGCACCGTGCTGACCTGGGTGGCGACGAAGGTCGCGACGACGGGCCCGACGATCCAGATCACTTCCTGCGCCGAGGCGTCGAGCGAGAACAGCGGGGTGAGTTGGCCGGAGTTCACGAGCTTGGGGTAGATCGTGCGGACGGCGGGCTGGATGGGCGGGGTGCTGAGTCCGGCCACGAACCCGATGGCCATGTAGAGCGGCACCGGCAGCTTCGAGGCGAAGGCGATCGTTCCGACCGCGCCCGCACACACGATCAGCGTGAGCAGGAGTACTTTGCGCATGCCCCAGACGCCCATCCACCTGCTCGTGAGCGGGCCGGCGATGGCCTGCCCGACGCTCGTGGCCGCGAGCACGAGACCGGCAGCTCCGTAGGACTGGTGGATGCGTTCGATGTGGATCAGGAACGCGAGGGAGAGCATCCCGGAGGGGAATCGCGCCACCAGTTGCGCACTCATCAAACGCGCAACTCCGCGCGTTCTGAGGAGACTCAGGTAGCTGTTCACAAGGGCTCAAGTCTATCGATCCGGGTCGTCCGGATCGGCGTCGCGCGAGGCGGGCGAATGTCGGTGGGAGGTCGGAGAATTTCACTAACAGGCTGTGCAGAACCCGCACAACTTATGCACAACTGTGGATGACACGCCCACTACATATTGGGTTAACGCATTGCCGGATACCCGCTATATAGTGATGGGACTGCTGAGCAGCAACTTCTGGTCAAGGTCCTTTTTGACCACCTGACGATGCCAGTGAGCGCATGTTTTTGGCCCTTTGCGGGGCGTTTTCGGGGAGAGGGAACCGCCGGTCGGAGCGGGTTTCTCTCGGGATGAGTGGGAGTAGTGGATGGCCATCACAGTCGTCAAGCGCAACGGGCAACGCGAGCCGTATGACGCGAACAAGATCAACCTCGCCATCGAGAAAGCCAGCGCCGGCCTCGACGAGAACATCACCTGGGTCACCCAGATCGCGAGCGAGCTCGAGTTGACCCTGTTCGACGGCATCACGACCCAGCAGCTCGACGAGGCCGTCATCCAGGTCGCTCTGCAGAACGTGAAGGACGACCCGGCCTTCGACACCGTCGCCGCACGCCTTCTGCTCAAGACGATCTACAAGCGCGTGCTCGGCGACTACGAGTCGGATGAGGAGCTGCGCGCACTGCACGTCGAGCACTTCGCCATGAACATCCGCCGCGGTGTTGACGAGGGTCTCCTCGACACCCGGCTCGTCGAGCTGTTCGATCTCGACCTGCTCGCGAACACGCTCGAACCCGATCACGACGACCTGCTCAAGTACATCGGCGTCGTCACGCTCAACAACCGCTACGGCATCAAGGGCCGCAACGGCGACGCCCTCGAGGTTCCGCAGTACTTCTGGATGCGCATCGCGATGGGACTCTCGCTCAACGAGGCGAACCCGAACGAGCAGGCGATCCGGTTCTACGAGAAGATGTCGAAGCTCGAATACCTCGCGGCCGGCTCCACCCTCGTGAACGCGGGCACGAGCTACCCTCAACTGGCGAACTGCTTCGTCATGGAGATGCAGGACGACATCGAGCACATCGCCAAGACCACGCGCGACGTCATGTGGCTCACGAAGGGCACCGGTGGCATCGGGCTCTCGGTCACCAAGCTCCGTGCCGAGGGTTCGCCCATCCGGTCGAACAACACCACCTCCACCGGTCCGATCCCGTTCATGCACACGATCGACTCGGTGCTGCGCGCGGTGAGCCGCGGCGGCAAGAAGTTCGGCGCCCTGTGCTTCTACATGGAGAACTGGCACCTCGACTTTCCGCAGTTCCTCGACCTGCGTCAGAACTCCGGCGACCCGTACCGCCGCACCCGCACCGCGAACACCGCGGTGTGGATCAGCGACGAGTTCATGAAGCGCGTGCAGAACGACGAGGACTGGTACCTGTTCGATCCGCTCGAGGTGCAGGACCTGAACGAGCTGTACGGCAAGGCGTTCTCCGAGCGGTACGCGCACTACGCAGCCATGGCCGAGGCCGGGAGCTTGCGGATGTTCAAGAAGACGACCGCGCGCGAACAGTTCAAGGCCATCCTGATCTCCCTCTCCGCGTCGAGCCACCCGTGGCTGACCTGGAAGGACACGATCAACAACCGTGCCCTCAACAACAACACCGGAACGATCCATCTCTCGAACCTGTGCACCGAGATCACCCTCCCGCAGGACCTCGACAACGTCTCGGTCTGCAACCTCGCCTCGATCAACCTGTCGCAGCACTTCATTTCCGGCCTGAACGGCGACCCTTCGACCCTTCGACAGGCTCAGGGGGGTCCAGGCTCAGGGCGGGCCGGACGAATCGACTTCGCGAAGATCGAGGAGAGCGCCCGCATCGCGGTGCGCCAGCTCGACAACCTCATCGACATCACGAAGTCGAGCGTCCCCGAGGCCGACTTCTCGAACCATCAGAACCGTGCCGTCGGCCTCGGCGTCATGGGCTTCACGGATGTCGTGGAGAAGCTGGGTTACAGCTACGAGAGCGAAGAGGCCTACGACCTCATCGACGAGATCATGGAGCACGTCTCCTACGCCGCGATCGACGAGTCGGCCGAACTGGCCAAGGAGCGCGGCTCGTACCCGAACTTCGACGGCTCAGGATGGTCGAAGGGCATGGTCCCGCTCGACAGCATCGCGAAGACCGAGGAGGATCGCGGCGTTCCGATCAAGGTCAACCGCACCACGCGGCTCGACTGGGACTCCCTGCGTGCGAAGGTCAAGGGCGGTATGCGCAACGCGACGCTCATGGCGATCGCGCCGACGGCATCCATCGGCCTGGTCGCGGGAACGACCCCCGGTCTCGACCCGCAGTTCACGCAGATCTTCAGTCGTTCGACCTCCTCCGGCAAGTTCCTCGAGGTGAACCGCAACCTCGTGCGCGACCTGCAGGAGCTCGGGCTGTGGGGGAGCGTCCGCGAGGCGATCCTGCGCAGCCAGGGCGACATCCAGACGATCGACGCGATCCCCGACCACCTCAAGGAGGTGTACAAGACGAGCTTCCAGCTCTCGCCGTACGCGTTCCTCGAGGTCGCCGCGCGCGCCCAGAAGTGGATCGACCAGGCCATCAGCCGCAACATGTACCTCGAGACGCGCGACCTCGGCGAGATGATGGACATCTATTACGCGGCGTGGGAGCGCGGCGTGAAGACCACCTACTACCTGCACATGAAGCCCCGTCACCAGGCCGAGCAGTCCACCGTCAAGGTGAACAAGGCCGAGGACATCGACGCGGCAGCCAAGCGCGGATTCTCGGCGGGCACCTCGGGCGAACCCACTGCGGCATCCGCTGCACCGGCCCGACGCGGTTTCGGCGGGCTCGCTCCGAAGGGCGGTGAGTGACGGTGAACGA
>DATCXP010000119.1:0-3186 GCA_036565765.1 Terrimesophilobacter sp. | reverse complement strand
GATCGACGAGCGGACGGCCATCCTGGGCGACGGGCACCGCTGGCGCGTGTTCGGGCTCGGCACCGTGATGGTCCGCCATGCCGGCGGGACCGAGGTCCATCGGGCGGGCGCGACCTTCGAGACCTCGGATCGGGCATAGCGATCCGGCGGATATCCTTGTCCACCGTGGTCTCGACCGAGGAACCGATCGCGCCGGAGCACCAGCCGACGTGCTACCTCTGTGGCCGGCCCACCTACGACCCCGACAAGCGGGAGCGGCCGTGGGTGCGGGCGACCTCTGGGGGACGCCAGGTCCTGGTCTGCCCCTCGTGCCAGGAGGAGCGGCCGGACTGGGCCGTCCAGCTCGACCGGTGCGAATCATGCGGCGCGACCCGGCTCACGGCGATGCTCGGGCAGGTCGTGTGCCGGGCTTGCGGGCACGTCCGCGGCGAGCCGGTCGAGCCAGCGTGGTTGACGACGGGCGCTTAGCTCAGAGGTAGAGCACTCGCCTTACAAGCGAGCGGTCGGAGGTTCGAGTCCTCCAGCGCCCACCACTCGAACCACTGGGCTATTAGCACAGGAGCAGGAACCCGACTCAACGTGTTCGGCGTCGTCGGCGCCATCATCAAACTCGCTGCCCTCGGGGTCTGACCCGGGTTACCGAGGCGAGAACCCCGAGGAAGCGGGTCGCATTTGGGGCTACCTGTGACTGAGACCGATCCTGTGAACGAGCGGCCTGCGGTACAAGAAGACAGCCAGTCCAAGGAATGCGATGCCAACCACGATCCCGAGCACGGTTGCGTGCGCGAAGATCAGGATTGCGATACCGATCAACGCTGCGACTATCCAGAGCGCTCTCATGGAGCCTTCTCTCATCGGCTAACGCCGTTGACGACGAGTCTACGTCTTCTGGGTGGGTCCACGACCGCCGGTCGACGGTGGCAACATGCGCCGTATCGGTCCGAAGCGCTGGCTAGAACACTCTCTCAGGAAGCGCGACGAAGATGCTCTCGGGCGTGTCGCCAAGCGAAGATCCCGACGAAGCCTCGTACCCTCACGTCCGCGAGTCGGTCGAGACCGTGCCGAGCGGCTTGATCGATCCTGTCTTCGGTCTGGTCTCCGTACTCCTCCGAGAGTTGCTTCTTCAGGCCTGGCAGAGAATCTCTGCCCGCCCCTTCCAGCGCGTTCATGCGTCCCGGACTCAAGATCTTTCCCCTCACTCGTATCATCAGCCAGCTTACGTGTGGGATGTGACCGGATCATGAACGACCCAGCTCGTGCGATCGGTCCGGCGACTGAAGCTCCTTCGCAAGCTGGACGACGGTCACGCCGTGCGGTGCGGGCTCCCCATGCGCCGTCTCACCCGAACGGGTCGACGTCCTCCAAGAGATACACCTCAGGGATGGTGTCACCCCGGCCGACGAGGGCAAGGAACCGCAACGATGCGGCAGGGTCCCGCCAACGCCGGGGACGTTTGCCGGAAGTACCGGCGCCCGGTCGTCCCTACGCTCGAAACCGTGGGTAGGTTCCTGGTGCGGCGGCTGCTCTTCACGGTGTTCGTGCTGTTCGTGGTCTCGCTGATCACGTTCGTCATCTTCGTCAAGCTCCCGGCGTCCGATCCCGCTCGGCGTGCGGCCGGCAAGGCGACCACGGAGGCGAACATCGAGGCGGCTCGCGAGGCGTTCGGTCTGAACCGGCCGCTGTACGTGCAGTACGCGCGGTTCGCGCAGGGGCTCGTCCCGTGGCCGGGGCTGTTCCTCAACGAAGACGTCTACTACTCGTACAGCAACTTCGTCCCGGTGAAGGAGGAGATCTTTGCCCGCCTCCCGGTCTCGGTCGCGCTCGCCCTCGGCGCCGCGATCACGTGGCTCCTGATCGGCATCCCGGTCGGCATCGTGTCGGCGGTGCGACGGGGCACCGCGACCGACCGAGCCGGGATGGTGTTCGCGCTCCTCGGGGTCTCGATGCCCGTGTTCTGGCTCGGGTACGTGCTTCTGTACGTCTTCTGGTTCAGGCTCGGGTGGGCGCCACCGTCCGGCATCCCGATCGGGACGAGCGTCTGGCAGGCGGTGCTCCAGGGGCGGTTCATCCTGCCCTGGATCGTGGTCTCGCTCACGTTCGCGGCGTTCTACGCGCGGATGGTGCGGGGCAACCTCATCGAGACGATGAGCGAGGACTACATCCGCACCGCACGAGCGAAGGGGCTGTCCGAGAAGCGGGTGATCTACCGGCACGGCCTTCGCGCGGCGCTCACGCCGGTGGTCACGATGTTCGGGCTCGACCTGGCCGGCGTCCTGGCCGGGTCGTTCATCACCGAGACGATCTTCAACCTGCCGGGGATCGGCCAGTACGCCGTCACGTCGATCTTCCGCAACGACTTCCCGTCGGTGATGGGGGTCACGATCTTCGGGGCATTCTTCATCGCGATCGCGAACCTGTGCGTCGACATCGTGTACGCGTACGTCGACCCGCGCGTGCGGTTCGCGTAGAGACTCGGCCGCTCAGGCTCTTCGGGCGACGCCGCGCCCGGAGCCCCCGAGCAGCCCGAGGTCGATCACGATGCCGAGCACGATCAGCACGATGCCCATCGCCTCGATCCCGCCGGTTACGGTCGTGAACTCGTTCTGGGCGATCGCGTAGGCGATCGTCGTGGTCGGGAGGAAGAGGAACCCGAGCAACCCCCACCAGCCGCTCGAGAAGGCGGTGTTCAGGTAGTCCGTGAACAGCCACAGGAGGACCAGGATGAACCGCGGCGTAATGAGCGCGACGATCGCGAAGAGGCAACCCACGGGCGAATCCTAGCCGAGTTCCCTAGGGGACCGTACTGGCGATCGCAGCGGCGATGTCGGCGGTGACCATCGCGCGAGGTTGGACCCGGCGGTTCCACAGCACGAGCGCAGGCCCGTCGCGCCCGTCCGAGACGATCGAGATCGTCCCCGCGTCCAGCAGCAGGTTCGTCGCGTATCGGATCGGCAGGTCCAGGAAGCGGACGGCGAGCGAACGGAAGCAGTGGCCGTGCCCGAAGAGGAGGCTGTGACCCCCGAGCTCGCGCAGCTCCTCGATCAGGGCGTCGACACGCTTGGCCATCTGCTCGGGCGTCTCGCCGCCCGGGCAGCCGTCACGGAAGAGCTGCCATCCGGGGTGGGTCGCCAAGATCTCCTCGGTGGTGAGACCCTCGAACTCGCCGTAGTCGTACTCGAGTAGCCC
>DATCXP010000108.1:0-3094 GCA_036565765.1 Terrimesophilobacter sp. | reverse complement strand
GGCTGCCGCAGCTGCGGGAGTCACGGTGACCGCTCTCCCGGGGCCGAGCGCCGTGCTGATGGCGCTCGCGGTCTCCGGGCTGCCGACCGACCGCTTCACCTTCGAGGGGTTCGTCCCGCGCAAGAGCCGAGTCGCGTACTTCACCGGCCTTGCCCGTGAGGAGCGCACGATGGTGTTCTTCGAGTCGCCGAACCGTCTCGCCGATACGCTCCGCGACCTCGCGGCGGCGCTCGGCGCCGACCGGAGGGTCGTCGTGGCACGCGAGCTCACGAAGCTCCACGAGGAGGTGAAGCGAGGCACCGCTGCCGAACTGGCCGAGTGGGCTACGACAGGGGTAAGGGGCGAAATCTGCCTTGTCGTCGCGGGCGCCGAGCCGGCATCCGCAACGCTCGAGACGGGCATCGCCCAGACGCTCGCGCTCGTTGCCGCCGGCAGCAGGCTCAAGGAGGCCGCCTCCGAGGTCGCCGAGGCGACGGGGCTCAGCCGGCGGGAACTGTACGAGGGTGCGCTGAACGCTCGGGGCGCGTAACGACATCGGCTCGACGTTTAGGATTGACCCCATGGCCGCCGACCATTCCTTCTACATCGCGACACCCATCTTCTACGTGAACGATGTGCCGCACATCGGGCACGCCTACACGGAGGTGGCCGCCGATGTCCTGGCGCGCTGGCACCGCCAGGCCGGTGACGACACCTGGCTCCTCACGGGGACCGACGAGCACGGCGAGAAGATCCTGCGGACCGCGGTTGCGAACAGCACGACTCCGCAGGCCTGGGCGGATGAGCTGGTCGAGAGCGCCTGGAAGCCGCTTCTGCAGACGATCGACATCGCCAACGACGATTTCATCAGGACGACGGATGCGCGGCACGAGCACGGCGTAACACTGTTCCTGCAGAGACTCTACGACGACGGGTACATCTACTCCGGCGAGTTCGAGGGCTTCTACTGCGTCGGGTGCGAGGAGTACAAGCAGCAGAGCGAGCTCGTTGCGGGAACGGGGGAGTACGAGGGGAAACTCGTGTGCGCCATCCACTCGAAGCCCGTCGAAGTGCTCAAGGAGACGAACTACTTCTTCCGGATGAGCGACTTCGAGCAGAGACTCCTCGACCTCTACGAGTCGAACCCCGGCTTCGTGCAACCGGAGAGCGTGCGCAACGAGGTCATCCAGTTCGTCAGGCAGGGTCTGCGCGACCTTTCGATCTCCCGGTCGAGCTTCGACTGGGGCATCAAGATCCCATGGGACGACAGCCACGTCGTGTACGTGTGGTTCGAGGCGCTCATGAACTACATCACGGCGATCGGATACGGGACGGACCAGGTGCAGTTCGACCGCCGCTGGCCCGCCGTGCAGCTCGTCGGCAAGGACATCGCGCGCTTCCACGCCGTCATCTGGCCGGCCATGCTCATGGCGGCGGGGCTCGAGGTGCCCAAGCAGGTGTTCGGCCACGGCTGGCTGCTGGTCGGCGGCGAGAAGATGTCGAAGTCGAAGCTCACCGGCATCGCCCCAGCCGAGATCACCGACACCTTCGGCTCCGATGCGTTCCGTTTCTACTTCCTGAGCGCGATCCACTTCGGCCAGGACGGATCCTTCAGCTGGGAGGATCTCTCCGCCCGCTACCACGCCGAGCTTGCGAACGGATTCGGCAACCTTGCCTCGCGCGTCGTCGCCATGGTCGGCAAGTACTTCGACGGTCTCGTGCCCGCGGCGAGCGGCTACACCGAGGCGGATCTCGCCATCCAGCACGCGGTGGAGAAGGCGGCCAGGGATGCCGATGCGGCGATCGAGCGACTCGCGATCAATGAGGCGATCGACGCGATCTGGACCGTCGTCGACGACTTGAACGGCTACATCACGGTGCAGGAGCCGTGGGTGCTCGCGAAGTCGCCGACAGACCGGGAACGCCTCGGCACGGTGCTGTACACCGTGACGGAAGGGCTGCGCGCGCTCGCGGTTCTGCTCTCCCCGGTCATGCCGGACTCGACGGGCAAGCTCTGGAACGCGATCGGTGCGCAGGGCGTTCTCGCAGAACAGCCGCTGCGGCTCGCCGGACGCTGGGGGCAGCTCTCTCCCGGCAGCCGGGTCAGCCACCTCGACGCCCTGTTCCCGCGCATCGAGACGACTGCGTCGGTCGAGTGACGCGGAGCGCAGGTCGAGGCCACCGGTGAGAATATGAGCGAGTCCAACTACATCCGCCAGCGCGAGAGCAGGGCGGAGCACGGCCAGACTCGTGACCTCAGCTACCCGCCGCTGCCGGAGGCGCTCGTGGTCGGCGTCTACGACAATCATGCGCATTTGGAGATCGCCGACGGCGATGACCCGCTCGACTACCGGGAACAGCTCGACCGCGCGAGCGCCGTCGGCATCCGGGGTGTCGTCCAGGTCGGTGGTGACCTGGAAACCTCGCGCTGGTCGGCCGAGGTCGCCGCGCGCGAGCCGCGCCTGCTCGCCGCGGTCGCCATCCATCCGAACGAGGCGCCGAACTACGAGGCTGCGGGCACACTGGATGCCGCACTCGAGGAGATCGATGAGCTTGCCGCCCGGCCTCGCGTGAGGGCGATCGGTGAGACCGGGCTCGACTTCTTCCGCACCGACGAGGGCGGGCGAGCAGCCCAGTTCCGCTCCTTCGAGGCGCACATCGGGATCGCGAAGAAGCATGACCTCGCGATGCAGATCCACGACCGCGATGCTCACGCCGAGGTGCTGGAGACTCTGCGCAGGGTTGGAGCGCCAGAGCGCACCGTGTTCCACTGCTTCTCAGGAGATGCCGAGATGGCCAGGCTGTGCGCGGACAACGGATGGTACCTGTCCTTCGCAGGGACCGTGACGTTCAAGAACGCCGGGAATCTGCGCGAGGCGCTCTCCGTGATCCCGCGCGACCGCATCCTCGTCGAGACGGACGCCCCGTTCCTCACGCCGACCCCGTACCGTGGGCGGCCCAACTCGCCGTACCTCATCCCCCACACCCTGCGGGCGATGGCCGACCACCTCGGCACCGATGTCTCGATGCTCGCGGCGCAGATCTCGTCCAACACGGAGCTCGTCTACGGCTCGTGGAGTTCGGAGCCCGTCGTGCAGACCGACTCGAGCCCGCA
>DATCXP010000107.1:0-9849 GCA_036565765.1 Terrimesophilobacter sp. | reverse complement strand
GCGGCTGCGCCGCTGACCCCGCCGAACAGCATCGAGACGAGCACCGCAACCTGTGCGAGACCGCCGTATGCCTTCTTCAGCATCAACCGGGCCAGGGCGACGAGCCGTTCGGTGAGTCCCACTTCGTTCATCAGGTAGCCGGCCAGGATGAACAGCGGAATCGCCATCAAGGTGAAGTCGTCCATGCCAGCGAAGAGTCGCTGGGCGACGATCGTCGCGGGAACGTTCGTGGCGACGAGGATATAGATCGTCCCTGCGCCGATGATGACGATGGCGAGCGGAACGCCGAGAGACATCATTCCGACGAAACCGCCGAGCAGCGTAATGGGCATCAGTCTGCCTTCACTTGGGGCCGAGGGCTTGCGAGCCGCACGGCGCTCTGGAGTGCCAGCACACCGAAGCCGACGGGGATCGCCAGGTAGATCCAGGCGATCTCAATGTGGAGCGCCGGGCTGACCTGATGCCGTGCGAAGTTGGCCGCGGTCGCCTGCGCGCCGAATCCCATGATCGCAAGGCAGAAGATGAGCGACACCAATTCGCCGATCCGACCGGCCAGGGCGGTGCCGATACCGGGGATCCTGCCGAGCACCGACGTGACCGCGACGTGCTCGCTCCTCCGGTGCGCGCAGCCCAGCCCGAGGAAGACCAGCCAGACAGCCAGGTACCTGGCGAGTTCTTCTCCCCAGACGAGCGAGGAGTTCAGTCCGTAACGGAAGACCACAGCGGCAATCACCACGCACACGATTGCGGAGAACAGGACACAGCAGACGCCTAACAGGAATGCGTCCACGACTCCGAGACCTCGGTCGACAATGCCGACGATTCGCACGCCGATCACCTTCCATCTCTGTCCGAGCAAGGCCTCGGAGTCGTGGGTGCGCATGGAGTTACTCGCGCAGGCTCAGGATCGTGCCGAGGATGTCCTCGGCGCCGAGCTGCTTCGCCCACTTGTCCCATACCGGGCGGAGCGCTTCGACGAACGCCTCCTGGTCGATCTCCGTGATGGTCAGGCCGGTTGCGATGACTTCCTTCACCGCTGCGTCCTTCTTTTCGATGAAGAGCTTGCGCTGGAAGTCGGCCGCCTCGGTCATCGCCGCGGAGATCACCTTCTGCTCAGCGGCGGTGAGGCTGTCCCAGAACTTGTTCGACATGATGACGGGGCACGGGTAAGCGAGGAACGCCGCAGACGGCGAGGTCGCGTGGTCGATCAATTCGTAGAGCCGCATCGACAGCACGGAGTTCCAGTCGAGCGTTGCACCCTCGATGACGCCGGACTGAACTCCCGTGTAGATCTCGCCGTACGGCATGGGGGTCGGGTTCGCGCCGAGACTCTGCATCGCGTCGGTCAGCGCCGCGTTCTCGAGTGCCCGCAACTTCAGGCCCTTCATGTGAGACGGGTGCGTGATGGCGACACCGACCGACTGGATCGAGCTGTCACCGGTGCTGAAGTAGTCGACGACGTGGAATCCGCCCTCTGATGAGATGCGCTCCGCGATCTTGTCTCCCGCCTCAGAAGCGATGATCCGGTTCATGTGTTGCTGATCCTGAATCATGAACGGAAGCAGGTTCAGGTTCACGATCGGCGCGAGCGTCGCAAGCGCCCCAGCCGCGATCCCGATGTGAACGGAACCCTCGAGAATGGACTCGTTGATGTCCCGCTCCTGGCCGAGCTGACCGGCGGGGAAGATGTCGACCGTGATCTTGCCATCGGTCGCCTCTTCCAGCAGTTCCTTGAACTTCTTCGCGCCGTCGTGGTACGGGAACGTCTCCGCGGTAATGTGCGCGAACACGAGCGTCTGCTCCCGAATCTCGTCTGACGCACCGGGAGTCTCCGGGGACCCGCTGGAGCATGCAGTGAGTGCGAGTACAGATGCCGCAAACACTGCAGTGGCGAACTTTCGTTTACTTCCGAGCATTGTCATCACGTCCTTGTGTATGTTCGTTAGCGACGGGCCTGCCCGCAGCATGGGGGTTGATGCACGCCGTTTCATCGTTTGCGAAAACGATTGTGCGGATACATTTCTAGAGAGCTTAGGATCGCCGATGCGTCGTGTCAAGGAACCCGTTATCGGGAGTCGGACGGGCAAGGGAGAGCGCATGATCGGGCGGCTGCTACAGCTATCCTGCGGATTCTTGCTCGCCGGGCTCGCCATCGCCATGATGCTCCGCGCAGCCGTCGGCCTTTCGCCTTGGGATGTCCTGGCGCAAGGCATCGCGATCAGGGCAGGAGTACCATTCGGGCTAGCCTCGGTGGTCGTCGGGTGCAGCGTCATGCTGCTGTGGATTCCGCTCCGGCAGCGATTCGGAGTTGGCACGATTCTGAACGCGTTGCTGATCGGGCCCAGCACAGAACTGTTTCTTCTGGTCGTTCCGCCCCAGGACGGACTGTGGATACGAGTTTCGATGTTTGCGGGCGGCCTGGTTCTCATCTCCTTCGCAACCGGTCTCTACATTGGCGCACGGTTCGGCCCCGGGCCGCGCGATGGGCTGATGACCGGACTGAACGGACGACTCGGGTGGCCGATCTGGGTGGCCCGCAGCGTGGTCGAACTCACCGCGCTCTCACTCGGCTGGGTGCTCGGAGGAAACGTCGGCTGGGGAACAATCGCATTCACAGTGCTGATCGGGCCGCTGGTACACCTGGTCATGCGGTACTTGCCTAGTCGGGTCGAGCACTGATCGATCGTGGAGCCTCCCGAGATTGACCGACCACGACGAGCACGAGGGCATCACGCGCCACGAATTCATGACAAGCTTGCCTGGATAGAATCGGTGTGCCTCAGCACCCGCACCCCCTCTGGTCGTGAACCGTCCATCGTGGTGCGCTGGGCACGGCGAGCGCCGCTACGTGAACACCGTGTTACTTGAACAACAGTGCTACTTGAACAACAAGCGAGGTCAACCGTGACAGTCAACGACCAGGATCCTTACTCGATGAATCACATCGACTCAGACCCTGAGGAGACCGCCGAATGGCAGGAATCCCTCGATGGACTTGTTGCGGCACATGGCCGCGAGCGCGCACGCGACATCATGCTGAGCCTTCTCAAGCGCTCCAAGGAACTGCAGCTCGGCGTGCCGATGGTTCCGACGACCGACTACATCAACACGATTCTCCCGGAGAACGAGCCGGAGTTCCCCGGCGATGAGGAGATCGAGCGCCGGTACCGCGCCTGGCTGCGCTGGAACGCCGCGATCACCGTGCACCGCGCTCAGCGGCCCGGTATCGCCGTCGGCGGCCACATCTCGACCTACGCATCCTCCGCCGCGCTGTACGAGGTCGGCCACAACCACTTCTTCCACGGTCATGACAACCCCGGCGGCGCCGACCAGATCTTCTACCAGGGTCACGCCTCCCCCGGCATGTACGCCCGGGCGTTCCTCGAGGGGCGGATCAGCGAGCACCAGCTCGAGGGGTTCCGCCAGGAGAAGTCGCACCCCAGCGGTGGGCTCTCCTCCTACCCGCATCCCCACCTCATGCCCGACTTCTGGGAGTTCCCGACTGTGTCGATGGGTCTCGGGCCGCTCAACGCGATCTGGCAGGCGGAGACGAACCGCTACCTCACCAACCGCGGCATCAAGGACCTCTCCGACAGCCACGTCTGGGCCTTCCTCGGCGACGGCGAGATGGACGAGGTGGAGAGTCGCGGCGCCCTGCAGTGGGCTGCGAACCACAACCTCGACAACCTGACGTTCGTCATCAACTGCAACCTGCAGCGTCTCGACGGCCCGGTGCGCGGCAACGGCAAGATCATCCAGGAGCTCGAGAGCTTCTTCCGCGGCGCCGGCTGGAACGTCATCAAGGTCATCTGGGGCCGCGAGTGGGACGCCCTGCTCGCGAAGGACACCGAGGGCGCCCTGGTGAACCTCATGAACCAGACCCCGGATGGCGACTACCAGACCTACAAGGCCGAGAGCGGCGCCTACGTGCGCGAGAACTTCTTCGGCCGCGACCCGCGCGTCGCCGAGATGGTCAAGGACTATACCGACGACGAGCTGTGGAAGCTCAAGCGCGGCGGCCACGACTACCGCAAGGTCTACGCCGCCTTCAAGGCCGCGACGGAGCACCAGGGCCAGCCGACCGTCATCCTCGCGAAGACGATCAAGGGCTACGGGCTGGGCCCGTCGTTCGAGGGCCGCAACGCGACCCACCAGATGAAGAAGCTCACGCTGGAGAACCTCAAGGACTTCCGCGACGCGATGCAGATCCCGATCACCGACGCCGTGCTCGAGGAGAACCCGTACCTGCCGCCGTTCTACCACCCCGGGGAGGACGACCCGGCCATCCAGTACCTGCTGGAGCGCCGTCGCGCCCTTGGCGGGTTCCTGCCCGAGCGCCGCTCCAAGTACACGCAGCTCACGCTCCCGGATGACAGCGCCTACGAGGTCGCCCGCCGCGGCTCCGGCAAGCAGGAGATCGCCACGACCATGGCGTTCGCGCGCCTGCTCAAAGACCTCCTCAAGTCGAAGGACTTCGGCCACCGCATCGTCCCGATCATTCCCGACGAGGCGCGCACCTTCGGCATGGACGCCTACTTCCCGACCGCGAAGATCTACAACCCGAACGGGATGAACTACACCTCGGTCGACCGCGAACTGCTCCTGGCCTACAAGGAGAGCGCGCAGGGGCAGATCCTGCACGTCGGCATCAACGAGGCCGGGGCGTTCTCCGCGTTCACCGCGACCGGAACCTCCTACGCGACGCACGGCGAGCCGCTCATCCCGGTGTACGTGTTCTACTCGATGTTCGGATTCCAGCGCACGGGCGACGGGATGTGGGCGGCAGGCGACCAGATGGCCCGGGGCTTCATCATGGGCGCGACCGCAGGACGCACGACGCTCACCGGGGAGGGGCTGCAGCACGCCGACGGTCACTCGCACCTGCTCGCCTCCACGAACCCCTCGGTCGTCTCCTACGACCCCGCCTACGGGTACGAGCTGGGCCACATCGTCAAGGCCGGCCTCGAGCGCATGTACGGCGGGCAGCATCCGCACCCCGACGTCATGTACTACGTGACCATCTACAACGAGCCGCTCGTGCAGCCGGCCGAGCCGGACAACCTCGACCTCGACGGTCTGCTGCGCGGAATCTACCTGTTGAAGCCCGCCGCTCCCCGGGATCCCCATGGGGCGACCGGACCGAGGTCCCAGCTGCTCGCCTCAGGAGTCGCGGTGCCGTGGGCGCTCGAGGCCCAGGAGCTTCTCGCGAAGGACTGGGGCGTCGCCGCGGATGTCTGGTCGGTCACCTCGTGGACCGAGCTGCGCCGTGACGGCCTCGCAGCCGACGAGTGGAACTTCCTGCACCCGAACGAGGAGCGCAGGGTTCCCTACCTCACGCAGAAGCTCGCCGGTGTCGACGGCCCGTTCGTGGCGGTGAGCGATTACATGCACGCCGTCCCCGACCAGATCCGCCAGTTCGTTCCCGGCGACTTCGCGACGCTCGGAGCCGACGACTTCGGATTCTCGGACACCAGGGCCGCCGCGAGACGCTATTTCAAGATCGACGGCCCTTCGCTCGTCGTGCGCACGCTCGAGTCGCTCGTGGCGCAGGGCAAGCTCCACCCGGCGCTGCCGCAGCAGGCCATCGACCGGTACGCACTTCACGATGTGACCGCCGGGACGACCGGTTCCGCCGGTGGTGAGAGCTAACCGCTCGCCAGCCATGCCGGAGGCCACACTGAAAGCACAGACGCTTGCCTGGCTGAAGACCGTCTCCGGCGAGCTCGCGACGGCCACCCTCAAACGACTTGAGGACACCCTCCCCTGGTATCGCGAGATGCCGCCGGGGCGGCGCTCGACCGTCGGGATGGTCGCCCAGGCCGGCATCTCCTCCTTCATCCAGTGGTACGACGACCCGGCCTCGACGCCGTGGATCGCCGCCGACGTGTTCGGCGTCGCACCGCGGGAGCTCCTGCGCTCGGTGAGCCTCACCCAGACGCTGCAACTCATCAAGGTCACCGTTGAGGTGGTCGAGGATCGGGTGAAGGGTCGTGACGAATCGCTGCGCGAGGCCATCCTGCTGTACTCGCGCGAGATCGCATTCGGGGCGGCGGATGTCTATGCGCGCGCTGCGGAGGCCCGCGGCCTCTGGGACGCGCGCCTCGAAGCGCTCGTCGTCGACAGCATCCTGAGCGGCGAGTACGACGACGAGCTGCCGAGCCGCATCGCCGCGCTCGGCTGGCACGGGCACGGCGAGGTCTCCGTCCTGGTCGGGACGGCGCCGAAGCTCCTGGATGTCGACATGCTGCGCAGGACGGCACGGCATCTCGACGCCGACGTGCTCATCGGGGTGCAGGGTTCCCGCCTCGTGCTCGTGATCGGCCGGGCGCTGCCCGCCCCGCTCGACGACGACGAGACCGCAGACCCGCCGCTCGCGTTCCTCGAGATCGCGAAGGCGCTCGAGCCCGGTTTCGGCGACGGCCACCTCGTCCTCGGGCACGAGGTGCCGAGTCTCGTGGATGCGTCGAAGAGCGCCAAGGCCGCGCTGGCCGGATTCGCGGTCGCGAGGTCCTGGCGCAATGCGCCCCGACCTACGCTCGCCGACGATCTGCTGCCGGAGCGCGCCCTGGCGGGAGATCCGCTCGCCCGGGCGACCCTGATCAACCGCATCTACCGGCCGCTGCAGTCGCATTCCACGGAACTCCTCACGACCCTGTGGGCGTATCTCGACAACGGTCGCTCGCTCGAGGCGACCGCGCGCGAGCTGTTCGTGCATCCGAACACCGTTCGGTACCGGCTCAAGCGGGTCTCCGAGGTCATCGGATGGGACGCGACCGGCGCGCGGGAGTCCCTGATCCTGCAGGCGGCGCTCATCCTGGGCTCGATCGCGGAGCCTGACGGGCCGCTCCGGCGTCGGTGACGAGGCCCCGAGCTGTGGGTTGCGACAACGCAACTCGGTATTGTTGGTGGAGTTGTCACAGCCGAAACCGCGAACCGATTGGAAGACTAGAGAAGTGATCGTCGTCGTCTGCCCGGGTCAGGGCTCGCAAACCCCCGGCTTCCTCGAACCGTGGCTCGCCGTGCCCGGTGCCCGCACCCAGCTCGACCGGTACTCGGAAGCGGCGGGGCTCGACCTGGTGGCACACGGCACCGTGTCGGACGCGGATACGATCCGGGACACCGCCGTCGCGCAACCGCTCATCGTCGCCGCGGGGCTCATCACGCTGACGGCTCTGCTCGCCGATGGCCGCCGGAAAAAGGTGGACGGCATCGCGGGCCACTCCGTGGGCGAGATCACCGCATCCGTCGGGGCGGGCATCCTCTCCGAGGATAATGCGATGCACTTCGTGAGCGAGCGAGGCAGGGCAATGGCCTCTGCCGCCGCCGTGACCGCAACCGGGATGAGCGCCGTGATCGGTGCGGACGAAGCCGAACTTCTCGAGCTCGTCACCCGGCTCGGCCTGTGGCCTGCGAACTTCAACGGTGGCGGCCAGATCGTCGTGGCGGGAGAACTGCCTGCGCTGCAGCGACTGAAGGATGAGCCGCCCGCTGGTGCCCGGGTGATCCCACTGCAGGTCGCCGGTGCATTCCACACGGAGTATATGGCCCCGGCCGTCGATCACCTGCGCGAGGTCGCGGCATCGTTCGAGACGAACGATCCGACGATGACCATCTGGACGAACCGGATCGGCAAGCCCGTCCCGTCCGGCCGCACCTTCCTGGACATGATGATCGGGCAAGTGTCCAACCCCGTACGCTGGGACAAGACCATGGAATCCTTCGCGGCGGCCGGCATCACCGGCCTCATCGAGGTCGCTCCGGCCGGCGCCCTCGTCGGACTCGCCAAGCGCGCGCTCAAGGGTATTCCCACCGTGGCAGTGAAGACCCCTGACGATCTGCCCGCCGCCATCGAGATGATTGAGAACTCATGACTACACCGAAACTGAAGCAGTCCAGCGGACCGGCATTCACCCGGCTTTACGGCTTCGGAGCCGCCCGCGGCGACCGCGTCGTGCCCAACGAAGAGCTGGTCGGTCCGATCGACTCCAGCGACGAGTGGATCCAGCAGCGCACCGGGATCGTCACCCGCACCAGGGCGTCGGTCGGGATCCTCGCGGTCGACCTCGCGACGGATGCTGCCAGGGAGGCGATCGAGGCATCCGGGATCGCGGCGGAGCAGATCGACCTCGTCATCATCGCGACGATCAGCAACGTGCAGCAGACGCCGTCCATGTCGGCCGTCGTCGCCGACCGGGTCGGGGCGAACCCGGCAGCGGCGTACGACGTGAACGCCGCCTGCGCCGGCTACGCCTACGCGATCGCCCAGGCCGATGCGCTCATCCGGTCCGGTGCCGCCCACTATGCCCTCGTGATCGGCGCGGAGAAGCTCTCCGACGTCGTCGACCCGACCGACCGCTCGATCTCGTTCCTGCTCGGTGACGGCGCAGGCGCGGTCGTTGTCGGCCCGAGCGACTTCCCCGGCATCTCCCCCGCGGTGTGGGGCTCGGACGGATCGCGCGCGAGCGCGGTCGGCATGAACGCGACCCTCATCGACTACCGCGAGGGCGATGCGAACTGGCCGACCCTCCGCCAGGAGGGCCAGACGGTGTTCCGCTGGGCCGTCTGGGACATGGCGAAGGTCGCCAAGAAGGCTCTGGAAGAGGCCGGCGTCACGGCGGACGACATCGCCGCGTTCATCCCCCACCAGGCGAACATGCGGATCATCGACGAGTTCGCGAAGCAGCTGAAGCTGCCCGACTCTGTCGTGATCGCGCGCGACATCGCCACGACCGGGAACACCTCGGCCGCATCGATCCCGCTCGCAACGCACCGGCTGCTGCAGGAGCACCCAGAGCTGCACGGCGGCCTCGCGCTGCAGATCGGATTCGGCGCGGGCCTCGTGTACGGCGCACAGGTCGTCGTCCTGCCCTAAACTTGTCCCCGGTCATCAATACCCCAAGGAGAAACAACAATGGCATTGTCCACCGAAGAAGTTCTGGCCGGCCTCGCCGAGCTCATCAACGACGAAACCGGCATCGCGACTGACACGGTCGAGCTGGACAAGTCGTTCACTGACGATCTCGACATCGACTCGATCTCGATGATGACCATTGTCGTCAACGCCGAGGAGAAGTTCGACGTGAAGATTCCGGATGACGAGGTCAAGAACCTGAAGACCGTCGGCGACGCCGTGAGCTTCATCGTCAACGCCCAGAACTAGCTGCATCGCGAACGCGGCCGCCCGGGATCGGCTCGGCGGGGCCGCGTACGTGCACCGTGATCGATTCGCTCACCGCGATCGATGGAGAGATACCTCATGACCCTGAAGAAGATCGTCGTCACCGGGATCGGCGCGAGCTCACCGCTCGGTGGGAACGCCCGGGACTCCTGGAACGCCCTGCTCGCCGGTGAATCCGGCGTGAGCACGATCGACGCCGACTGGGTCGAGAAGTACGAGCTGCCGGTCACCTTCGCGGCGCAGGCGAAGGTGAAGCCCAGCGATGTGCTCGAGCGCGTTGAGACGAAGCGCCTCGACCCCTCCAGCCAGCATGCGCTCATCTCCGCCCGTGAGGCCTGGGCGGATGCCGGTTCGCCCGACATCGACCCGTTGCGGATCGCGGTCGACTACGCCACCGGCATCGGTGGCATCTGGACCCTCGTCGACGCCTTTGAGACCCTGCGCGAGCGCGGGCCGCGGCGCGTGCTGCCGATGACGGTCCCGATGCTCATGCCGAACGGGCCTGCCGCCGCGATCAGCATGGCGCTCTCGGCTCGTGGCGGGGCGCGCACGGTCGTCTCGGCCTGCGCATCCGGCACGGAGTCGATCACGAACGCCTACGACCACTTGCAGGCTGGGCTCGCCGACGTCATCATCGCCGGCGGCTCGGAGGCCGCCATCCACCCGCTGCC
>DATCXP010000067.1:0-7447 GCA_036565765.1 Terrimesophilobacter sp. | reverse complement strand
CGCCTCGGGGTGGGCGCCGACCAGGACGACCGGGATTACAATCACCACAACAAGGACGACAAGACCGGGGAAAGCACAACTGGTGGCACCGCGACCGCCCCTCGCCGACCGCGTATCGTGGGCTCGCGCACCCCGGCCGTGCGGGTCCTGGTCACCGAGGAAGCCCTCACCAGCGGGACCGGGACTGGGCGTATCGAAGGAGGCGACATCCCCATCTCGATCGACACAGTCAATCGGATCGCCTGCGAGGGCGGGATCCTTCCAATCCGCTTCTCCAGCACCGACGACGTGGTGGCTTTAGGGCGCGAGGAGCGCCTGTTCACCGGGAGGCAGAAAATTGCCCTCGCCGCACGGGATGGCGGATGCCTCTGGCCCGACTGCGACAAGTCACCCGGGTGGACCGAAGCCCACCACATCAACCAATGGGCGCAAGGAGGAAGAACCGACCTATGCGACGGAGTACTCCTCTGCCGATACCACCACATGCTCCTCCACAACAATCACTGGAACATCCTGCGAAAAGGCACCGGATATTGGCTGATTCCACCCCCCGATATCGACCCTGAGCAGACGCCGATCCTCCTGCGATCCAAGTCCGCCGCACTCAACGACCTCCGGAGAGAACGACAACGACAAGAGGAACACGAGAAACCGCCGTCGCAACGCGCACTCTCGAGGTGAGCTTGTCGAGACCCCCTCGCACTGCCCCCTTCGAGGCTCGCTGCGCTCGCACCTCAGGGAGCGGGCCGGTCCGCCACGCTCGCACCTCAGGGAGCGGTAGCTAGCCTCGAAGTCCGAGCAGCGGCAGGATCTGGGAGAGATCCCTCAGATCCATGATGATGTCGGCCTCATCCCGAACGGGAGCCTTCGCGTCGAAACCGACCGAGAGTCCGGTGATGGCCATCATGGGAAGGTCGTTCGCACCATCACCGACCGCGATCGTCTGCCTGAGCGGGACGCCGAAGTCCGCCGCCCACTCGCGCAGGGTGTCGGCCTTGGATTGCGCGTCGATGACCGGTCCGACGAGCCCTCCGGTGAGAACACCGTCGGCGACCTCCAGCCGGTTCGCCCGCCAATAGTCCAGGCCGATCAGCTCGGCGACCGGGTCGATCACCTCATGGAACCCGCCCGAGACGACGGCAACCGCTCCACCGGAGGCATGGACGCCATCCACCATCTCCTGAACGCCCCGCGTCACCGTCACGAGGTGCGCAACGTTCGCGAACACCGACTCGGGGAGCCCCTCCAGCGTGGCGACCCGTGCGCGGAGGCTCTGCTCGAAGTCGACCTCGCCGTTCATGGCCGAAGCGGTGATCGCGGCGACGGCGGGGAGCGTGCCCGCCGCATCCGCCAACAGCTCGATCACCTCGTTCTCGATGAGAGTCGAGTCGACATCGAGGACGACGAGAAAGCGGGTCATGGGTTCCTTTGCTGGGCAGCGCCCGGAGCTCGGGCAGCATGAACGTCACACGACGTGAACGCCCTTGCCCACAACGGTGATACCGGAATCGGTGACTGTGAAGCCTCTGGCCTGGTCAGCCACCGGGTCAACGCCAACAGTCGCGCCGGGTTCGACAACGACTTCCTTGTCCAGAATAGTCCTGCGCACCGTTGCGTTCGCCCCGATCCTGACCCGGTCGAACAGAATGGAGTCGACGACCTTCGCACCGGACTCGATCGTCGCCCACGGGCCGAGGACACTCCGCTCGATGTGCGCACCGGAGATCACCGAACCGAGCGACACGATCGAGTCGATCGTCGTCCCGAGATTACCGCCCGCGTCCCTCACGAACTTGGCCGGCGGGGAATTCAGCTGCTCGCTGTAGATCGGCCACTCCTGGTTGTAGAGATTGAAGACCGGCAGCGCCGAGATCAGGTCGCGGTGGGCCTCGAAGAACGACTCGATGGTCCCGACGTCCCGCCAGTAGTAGCGGTCGCGGTCGGTCGCGCCGGGCACCTCATTCCGGATGAGGTCGTAGACCGCAGCGTCGTTGCGCGAGACGAAGTCGGGGACGATGTCCCCGCCCATGTCGTGATTGGAATCCGGCCGCTCCCCGTCGCGCAGAACCGCATCGACCAGCTGGTCGGCGTTGAAAACGTAGTTCCCCATCGACGCGAGCACCTCGCCGGGGGAGTCGGCGAGCCCGATCGCCTCCTGCGGCTTCTCCCGGAACGCTGCGATCCGCGTCGAGTCGCCCGGCTCGACCTCGATGACGCCGAACTGATTCGCGAGCGCGATCGGCTGGCGGATCGCGGCGACGGTCACCCCTGCCCCCGACGCGACGTGCGCGTCGATCATCTGACTGAAGTCCATGCGATAGACGTGGTCGGCGCCGACCACCACGACGATGTCGGGCTTCTCGTCCCGCAACAGGTTGAGGCTCTGCAGGATGGCGTCCGCGGAGCCTGCGAACCAGCGTTTCCCGAGTCGCTGCTGCGCGGGCACGGATGCGACGTAGGAGTTCGTGAGGCTCGACAGGCGCCAGGTCTGGGACACGTGCCGGTCGAGACTGTGCGATTTGTACTGCGTGAGGACGACGATCTGCAGGAGCCCGGAGTTGATGAGATTGGAGAGCGCGAAGTCGACAAGGCGGTAATTCCCGGCGAAGGGCACCGCGGGCTTCGCACGGTCGGCCGTGAGCGGCATGAGCCGCTTCCCCTCGCCGCCAGCCAGTACGATTCCGAAAATCTTCTGTGGCGCCATGCTCCAACAGTAGATGAGCCCCCTGGACTGTACTAGCGTCGCAGGCATGAGAATCGATCTGCTTTCCCGAGAGTATCCCCCGGAGGTCTACGGCGGAGCCGGAGTGCATGTCGCAGAACTCGTGATGGCGCTGCGCCGCGAGATCGACGTGTTCGTGAGGTGTTTCGGTCTTCCCCGCCCGGAGGCGGACGTCTACAGTTACCTCGTCCCAGGGGAGCTGGTCAACGCGAACCCCTCGCTCGCAACGCTCGGAGTCGACCTGCAGATGGCGCAGGATGTCGCAGGTGCCGATCTCGTCCACTCGCACACCTGGTACGCGAACGGCGCCGGCCGCATCGCCCAGCTGCTCCACGGCATTCCCCACGTCGTGACCGCTCACAGTCTCGAACCGCTGCGCCCCTGGAAGGCGGAACAGCTCGGAGGCGGCTACCGCGTCTCGAGCTGGATCGAGGAGTCGGCGTTCCTGACCGCCGACGCCGTCATCGCGGTCAGCGATGGCATGCGCAGGGATATCCTGCGGGCCTATCCCGGGCTCGACGAGCAGCGCGTCTCCGTCGTTCACAATGGCATCGACCTCGAGCGGTGGCGACCGGCTCCCGATGATGAGCTTCTCAGGAACCTCGGGATCGACCCGCTGAGGCAGACCGTGGTGTTCGTGGGGAGGATCACCCGCCAGAAGGGGCTCAGCTACCTGCTCCAGGCCGCCGCGAAGCTTCCCGAGGATGTGCAGCTCGTGCTGTGCGCCGGCGCCCCGGACACCCCGGAGATCCTCGAGGAGACCCAGGGCCTCGTCGCGGAGCTGCAGCAGCAGCGGACCGGTGTCGTCTGGCTCGACCGGCTCCTGAACCACCAGGAGCTCGTAGCGGTGCTGTCCGGCGCCACAACGTTCGTGTGCCCCTCGATCTACGAGCCGCTCGGCATCGTCAACCTCGAGGCCATGGCCTGCGGGCTCCCGGTCGTCGGCACGGCGACCGGGGGAATCCCGGAGGTCGTCGAGGACGGGATCACCGGTCGGCTGGTTCCGATCGCGCAGGCGGACGACGGCTCCGGCGCCCCGCTGAATCCGGAGGCGTTCGTCGCCGAGCTCGCCGCGGCGCTCATCGATGTCCTGAGCGACCCGGTTCGGGCACGGATGATGGGCCAGGCCGGGCGCGCGCGAGTAGAGCGCGACTTCGGCTGGGATCGCATCGCAGAACGCACCAAGGCGATTTACGATTCGCTGCTCTGAACGGCGCGCCGTGCGGTTCCTCCTCGTGGCTTAGGGTTGAAGATATGGCCAGTGTTCTCCAATTCGACGAGGTTTCCGTTGTACGCGGACGCACCCGCATCCTGAACTCCATCACCTGGTCGGCGAGCAGCGATGAGCGCTGGGTCGTGCTCGGACCGAACGGCGCGGGCAAGACGACCATGCTGCAGCTCGCTGCGGCGATGATCCATCCGACATCCGGGATGGCGACCATCCTCGACGAGACTCTCGGCGACGTCGACGTGTTCGAACTGAGGCCGAGAATCGGCTTCGCCTCGACGGCGCTCGCCAAGAAGATCCCGTCGACCGAAACCGTCCTGAACGTCGTGCTCACGGCGTCGTATTCGGTGACCGGACGCTGGAACGAGGAATACGAGGACGTCGACACGCGGCGCGCCCAGAGAGTGCTCGCCGAGTGGAAGCTCGATCACCTCGAGGAGCGCCGGTTCGGGGATCTGAGCGATGGTGAGCAGAAACGGGTTCAGATCGCGCGTGCCGTCATGACCGATCCGGAGCTCATGCTCCTCGACGAGCCCTCCGCGAGCCTCGACCTCGGAGCGCGTGAGGAGCTGCTCCAGCTTCTGGGAGGCTACGCGAGCGCGCCGGATGCGCCGGGAATCGTCATGGTCACGCACCACGTCGAGGAGATCCCGATCGGGTTCGGCCACGCCCTCCTGCTCGCTGGGGGCGAGATCCACGCCGCCGGGCCGATCGACGAGGTTCTCACGTCCGAGAACCTGAGCGAGGCGTTCGGCCTTCCTCTCGAGATCGACTACCGGGACGGGCGTTACACGGCGCGCGCAGCCTGAGGCTGAGCGACAAGTCCTCCTCGCTCTGGTAAGGTTGACAGTCGGCCGTTCTGCACCAGAACAACATTGCGCCGTACGTCTTCTCACCGCTCCAGGCAGCCCAAGGAAATCCAATGAAGTCTGACATCCACCCCCAGTACGCCCCCGTGGTCTTCCGCGACCTCGCGTCGGGCGAATCCTTCCTCACCCGCTCGACGGTGACGAGTGACAAGACGATCGACTGGGAGGACGGCAACAGCTACCCGGTCATCGACGTCGAGATCTCCTCCGCCTCGCACCCGTTCTACACCGGGAAGCAGCGCATCCTCGACAGCGCGGGCCGCGTCGAGAAGTTCAACACGCGTTACAAGGGCTTCGGCAGCTAAAACGCTGGGGCGTCGGGCGATCGGGAGACCGGTCGCCTTTCGTCGTTAAGGCGGCCGGTTACCGCTGCGGCCACCCTGCGTTCTCCCGGAAGTCCGGGTTGTGGGTCCTGCGCATATAGGCGGCGAAGTTGGCCGACTGCTCAGCACTCCACCCGACCTGCCTGCGGTGAAGCTCCAGCGCGCCGATTCCGAGCTCGACCGGATGCCGGGCAGCCATCGCCTGCGCGACGCGGCCGGCGGCGATCGCATCCGCTCCGGCATCGTGGGCGTCGGTCAGTTCGACTCCGTAGACGATCGCGGCCGCCTCGAGGGTGCGCTTGCCCTTCCGGTACCGGTCGACGGCCTTGTCGATCACGAGCGGATCGATGACGGGAGCCGGATCGAGAAGCGGGGCGAGGCCGTAGCGCACCGCCTCGCGGTTGAGCAGCGTCAGATCGTATGGGGCGTTGTAGACGGTCAGGGCGAGCCCCCGGTCGAAGATCGAGCGGAGGGCCGCCAGGATCTCGGCGATGACCTCGAGCGCAGGACGACCGTCCGCCCGTGCCCGTTCCGTCGTGATGCCGTGGACGGCGCTCGCCTGCGGCGGGATCTCGATACCCGGGTCGGCAAGCCAGTCCTGTCGTTCGAGGCTCACCCCGTCAGGGCCGATCACGCTCACGTTCGCCGAGACGATCCTGCTCGTCTCGACATCGATGCCCGTCGTTTCGAGATCGAAGACCCCCAGGGTCTCGGACCACTGGGCATCGGTGCTGGGTTCGGTCACGCTGAGTTGTTCTGTCACGCTCTCAGACTATTGCCACCCTCCGGCAAAACCGGGCGTTCCCACGTGCAGCCAGTAGAAACTCTGCGTCCCGAGCGTGAGGTGGATATCCCCGTTCTCGTCGAAGGAGGGGAACTCGCCGCCCGCGAACAGGTCGTAGACGGCCGATCCGGCGAACTCGGGGGAGTGGATGGTGACGGAGACGGGGTTATGGGCGAAGCTGAACACGCACAGCACGTCCTCCCGCGCATCGCCGAACTGGCTGCCGGAGCCTTCGTAGGAGCGCACGAACGCGAGAACGGATTCGTGGCTCGTCTCGAGGACCTTCATGGTGCCGAGACCGAACGTCGGGTGAGCCTTCCGCACATGGATGACGTTGCGCACCCAGTGGAGCAGGGATCGGGACTGCGCGAGCTGAGCCTCGACGTTCACATGGTTGAAGTGGTAGACGAGCGATTGCACGACCGGGAGGTACAGCTTGCCGGGATCGGCGGAGGAGAATCCCGCGTTGCGGTCAGGCGTCCACTGCATGGGCGTCCTCGAGCTGTCCCGGTCGGGGAGCCAGATGTTGTCACCCATCCCGATCTCATCGCCGTAGTACAGGAATGGACTGCCCGGGAGCGAGAACAGCAGGGCGTGCGCAAGCTCGAGCTCCGCCCTGGAGTTGTCGAGCAGGGGCGCGATGCGGCGCCGGATCCCCATGTTGATGCGCATTCTGGGGTCGTAGGCGTACCAGCCGTACATGGCCTGCCGGTACTCCTCGCTCACCATCTCCAGCGTGAGCTCGTCGTGGTTGCGCAAGAAGATGCCCCAGCCCGCGCCATCCGGGATGTCGGTCGTCTCCGACAGCACCTTCACCAGTTCGTCGGCCTGCTGGGAGCGCAGCGAATAGAAGATCCTCGGCATGACCGGGAAGTCGAACGCCATGTGGCATTCTGGCTCCTCGTCGGTGCCGAAGAACGCGGCGACCTCCCGTGGCCACTGGTTCGCCTCGGCGATCATGGCACGGCCGGGGAACTCCAGGTCCACGATCGAGCGCAGCCTCTTCAGGAACTCATGGGTGGGCGGCTCCCCCTCTCCGTTGCCCTCATCGGACTCGTACAGGTAGGGAACGGCGTCGAGCCGGAAGCCGTCGACCCCCATCGAGAGCCAGAATCTCACGATCTCGAAGATCGCGTCATGGACGGCGGGGTTGTTGTAGTTGAGGTCCGGCTGGTGGGAGAAGAACCGGTGGAAGTAGAACTGGCGGCGCACGGAGTCGAACGCCCAGTTCGAATCCTCGCTGTCGGTGAAGATGATGCGGACGTTCGGGAACTTCTCGTCGGTGTCGCTCCAGACGTAGAAGTCGCCGTACGGGCCCCCCGGATCCTCCCTGGACTGCTGGAACCAGTCGTGCGCGTCGGAGGTGTGGTTGAGCGGGAGGTCGATGATGATCCGCATGTTGCGTTCATGCGCCTTCGTGACGAGCTCCTGGAACTCGTCGAGCGTTCCGAACTCCGGCAGGATCGTGCGGTAGTCGGAGACGTCATATCCGCCGTCGCGCAGCGGCGAGGTGAAGAACGG
>DATCXP010000042.1:0-2825 GCA_036565765.1 Terrimesophilobacter sp. | reverse complement strand
GGTCTGCGTTCCGCCCAGGGTGAGCGTTCGAAGATGCCCTGAAGCCGTGCGAGCTCGGACTGGTCGACGTCGGGCTCCGGGGCGTCGAGTTCGCTCGCGAGCGCGTCGATCACCTCGCGCGAACCGCCCAGCCCGTAGCGGTCCTCGACCCAGCCGTGGAACAGCGTTCCCAGCCGGCTCGCCCGGTACGGCCTCTCCGGCATCGGCCTACGGAGCGCGGCGGCGGCGGATGCCGGGTCCGTCACGAAGTCCTTGAACCGGCTGGCGGGCACCCGGCTCGGCAGTTCGACGAGTTCGTTCGCGCTGAGCGCGCGCTCCCGCTCGGCCAGGAGGAGCGCCAGCTCCGACCCCCACGCACCCTCGGTGGAGGGCTTCGCCGCGCGCACGAGTTCCGCCGCGCGCTCCACCCTGTCCCGACGGTCCCCGAGCGGGTCCATCGGCCACTCGATCGGCTCCTGATTGGTCTGCTCCGGCTTGTCCTCCGAGTCACTGGAAACCGGGAGCGGGCCGATGATCCCGGCATCCGCAAGCTCGCGGAGGAACGGACTCGGCGGGCGTTGCCGGGTCTGAGTCGCCCAGAACGAACCACTCAGGAGCAGCGAATGCCTGGCGCGTGTCACGGCGACATAGGCGAGCCGACGTTCCTCGCGCTCGTGCCGCTCCTTCACCGCCTCCTTGAACTCGTCGCGAAGGCCGAGCAGCCCCTTTCTGGTCTCGGCGGCAGTCCAGTCGAACACGGGCAACTCGGCGGCGTCGCCGCGGAATTCGTAGGGCAATGTGCCGAACGTCAACCATCCGTTCGATCCCTCCCGGCCCGTGCCCGGCAGCTCGCCCTCGACGAGGCGGGGAACGACGACGAGATCCCACTCCAGGCCTTTCGCGCCGTGGATCGTCAGCAACTGGACGGTCCCGGGCTCCGGATCCTCGGGCCTCGGCGCGAGGCCGTCTCGCCACTCGGCTTCGCGGAGCCAACCGAGGAATCCGCCGAGGCCGGCGATCTCGTTGACCGCGAGGTATCCGTTCAACGCGTCGAAGAACGCCTCCATGTTCGCCCGGCCGAGCGGCCGGAGTTCGTTGGCGGCGACCTCGATGTCGAGCTGGAACTCCTGCTCGACGAGCGTGACGAAGTCCAGCAGGTCGAGTCCCGCCCGCGCACGGAGCCGCGCGAAGGTGAGCCCGGCCTCGCGCAGGCGGATCAGTCCGGTCTCACTGAAGCCGCTCAGGATGCCGTGGTCGGGCACAGCTCCCCCGGCACTGCGGGCGTGCGCCACGAAGTCGAGAGCATCGACGATCGAGCCACCCTCCCCCTCGGAGACGGATGCCCGCAGCTTCTGCTTCAGCTCCGCGTCGAGCGGTTGCTGGGCGAGGTCGCGATCGCGCAGCCAGCTTGCGACCCGGTAGAGCAAATGCAGATCGCGCGCGCCGATGCGCCAGCGGGATCCGGCGAGCAGCCGGATGAGCTCCGAGCCGGCCGTCGGGTCGTTGACGACCGTGAGAGCGCAGACGAGATCCGCGATCTCCGGTTCGCCGAGCAGCCCGCCGATCCCCAGCACGTGGTAGGGGATTCCCCGTTCCCGCAGTGCCTCGATGAACGCCGTCTGCGTCTTCCTCGCCCGGAACAGAATGGCTGCGGAATAGTCCACGCCGTCACCGTGCTTCTGCCCGAGTCGCGCCTTCAGCCATTCGGCGGCGGCGGCGGCCTCCTCGGCGAGAGTCTCCTCGTACACCACGGTGACCGGCAGCGCGCTCGCATTGTGCCCCGCCAGCAGCGGCTCGACGCGCACCCGGGTACCCGCCCGCAACGGCTCCACGAGTGCATTGGCGACGGAAAGGATGTCATGGCCGTTCCGCCAGCTCGTCGAGAGCGAGAACTCGGCGACGGTCCTTCCTCCGCCGAACTGCGCGGAGAACTGCTCGAGGTTCGCGGCACTCGCCCCCCGCCATCCGTAGATCGACTGGTTCGGGTCGCCGACCGCGGTAACCGGATGCCCGGAGAACAGCTCCGACAGCAGCCAGGTCTGCACGACGCTGGTGTCCTGGTACTCGTCGAGCAGGACGACCCCGAACCTCTCGCGGAAGTCCTGACGCACCTTCGGGACACCGCGCACGATCTGCAGGGCGAGTGCGACCTGGTCGGAATACTCGACGAATCCGTTTCTCGCCTTGGCCGCCGCGAACTGCCCGGCGAGATCCAGAAGAACGGGAAGCGCACCGATCGAGGATACGAGCCCGAGCGCCTCGGCATACTCCCCGCGCCCGCCGGGCGGCAACTCCCCGAGCGCGGCGAAACGCCGGGTCATGGCGTGCACCCCGCGAGTGTCGACCACATTCTCACTCAGCTCATGGCTCAGTGAGAGCACTGCCCTCGTGATGGAATCGACGTTCCGGTCAAGGCCCGCGAGCCGTTCATCCTTGCTCGCGACCACGATCGATCGCGCGAGCTGCCAGGCGGACGCCTCGCCGAGCACTGCCCCGTCGCTCTCCCTTCCGATCAGGATCGCGTTGTCGCGGAAGATCGTGTTCGCGAACGAGTTGTAGGTTGCGACGACGGGGACATCGAATGCGTCGTAGTCCGCGGTGAGAAGCCCCACCTCGGCAAGCTGCGCCACCCTTCTGCGGATGCGGTCGGCGAGCTCTCCTGCGGCCTTCCGCGTGAAGGTGAGGCCGAGAATCTCACCGGGGGCGACATGCTGGTTTGCGAGCAGCCACAGGACGCGGCTCGCCATCGTCTCGGTCTTGCCGCTGCCCGCGCCGGCGATCACGAGCGCAGGGCCGGGCTCCGACTCGATGATGGCCCGCTGCTGGGGTGTGGGGCGGTGGAGCCC